>JAPUDU010000164.1 GCA_027492935.1 Fimbriimonadaceae bacterium | reverse complement strand
GCTTAGGCACTCCGGTTCTAACTTATGCTCAGGAAAAAACGGCTGACCCCCAAGCCAAACCCGAGCAAAAAGCTGAAACTAAAGAACAACAAGACATCAAAAAGTACGAGGAGAAAATCAAAGACCTTCCCAAATTTGAAGGCGAATTCACATTCTATCAGCGCAAAAACGAAATTCTTATTGAGCTCCCCGAAGATAAGCTTGGCCAACTCTTCTGCGCCCAAGCCACGGTGAGTAAAGGTGTCGGCATTGATGGAATCCAAGCTGGTGATCCGCTTAACCAAGAATTCGTTGATATCTTCGAATTTCGTCGTGGCCCCGGCGAAGATGTCCAACTCGTCAAACCTAATCTCAAGTTTCGATTCACTCCCAACGATCCCCTTGCCGTTTCAAGTGCTCGCTCGTTCCCCGATGCAATCATCGAAAACTATTCCATTGAAGCCACTCATCCAACCAAAAAGCTTCTTCTCATCAACGCCACTGAACTGTTTCAAGGCGAAACATTCGGCATCCGCACCGTAATTTCTGGTGCCGCAGGAACCGGATACTCCCCTGACCGACAAAACTTCTCCGTCGGTTCAATCAAGGCGTTCCCAACAAACTCTGTCATCCAATACAACATCCACTACAAAAAATCCGGTGGCGATGATGACCTCGCCGCTCTTCTCAGCGAACTCTTAGGTATCGCCGGCCCTCCCGTAGCAGATAGCCGAAGTCTCCCCCTAACCATCAGTTACAACCTCTGGTTCCGAAAAGACACCGGATACACACCTCGATACTCAGATCCAAGAGTTGGCTATTTCACCACTGACTACTTTGATGTCGCCAAGCTCAAGCAAACCGATCGCACAACACGACTCATTCAACGTTTTCACCTCGTAAAAAAAGACCCCTCCGCTTCAATGAGCGAACCTGTTGAGCCAATCACTTGGTACCTCGACAAGTCCATTCCCGAAGAATACAAACAAGGTGTCAAAGACGGAATCCTTTACTGGAATAAAGCATACGAAGCCATTGGGTTCAAAAATGCGCTTATCGTCAAAGATGCTCCGGATGACAAAGACTTCGACCATGCCGACGGTCGCTACAACCTCGTCCGCTGGACAATGACCGAAGATTCTGCATACGCGGTCGCCTGGTTCAGATCAGACCCGATCACTGGTCAAATCTTCAACGCTGCTGTTACTGTCGATGCCAACTACCCCGCCGGTGCGTTCACAGAGTTCCAAGATGAAGTAGTCGGTTCCTCATCAAAAACCCCTTGGCTCGATAACGAGGGCAAGCAAGAACTCATTCAAAAATTAGTGAACAAACCACTCGCCGCGTCTGGATTCCGCAAAGTCGGTTGCGACCATGCTCATGGCCTCGCCGATCAAGCCGCTCTTGGATACAATCTCATGCTTGCAAAAGGCGTCCCCGTGGATGCTAAAGAATATTCCCGCATCATGATTGCCGACCTCGTCGCGCACGAGATCGGACACTGCCTCGGTTTGCGCCACAACTTTGCCGCCTCCACACTCCACACGACCAATCAACTAAAAGACATCGACGTTATTAACAAAACGGGTGTCTCCGCCAGCGTGATGGACTATGTCGGCCTAAACGTAGAAGCTGTCCTTGCCGGACACAAAGGATATTACAACCCCACAATCGGTGCCTACGATTTCTGGGCTATCAAATATGGCTACACTCAGTTCCCCGAGTTTAATCAAGAAAGTGAAAAGTATTATCTCAATGAAATTGCTCGCCAATATGGAATGCCGGGCCTTCTCTATCTCACCGACGAAGATGCTGATGGTCAAAACCCTCTCAGCGTTCGATGGGATCTCGGCTCCGATAACCTGAATTACCTCCAATCCCAACAAAAGGCCAACGATCTCCTGCGCAAATACGCGCTGACAGATGCAACCGCGTACGGGCAAAATTACAATCATCGAAACAGTCTGATTCTCCGCACTCGCCGGGTTAATTTCCGCTACGCACCCGTCTCAAGTTTTTTGGTGGGTGTTTTTTATTTTCGTCGCAACATAAATGGTTAAATCTAATAAAAACCGACTCTTAAACCTCTCGATGCAGAAGAACAACGCAACGCCATGATTTTTGTGGCCACCACCGTTCTCAGCATCAATTCAATCAATCTGCCCCAGGATGTTCTCTTCGGATTCAGCCAAGACCCCGAAAAAGGTGGAGCCGACTACAATGCTCCTCTCCGTGCATACATCGGCCGCCAACAAACAATGATCGTCGCCGAACTTCTCAGTGCTGATAAGCTAGGTCAAATCGCCGAAAATGATTTCAAAGTTAAGGGTAGCTTGCCGCGTTACACACTCAGCAACCACTACAATCTCATCTGCACCAACGTGTTCAGTGAACTCAGCCGATCAGAGAATATCACCCCACTCCGGCGTGATCTCCAACGATACGTCGTCGAGCAACTGATTCGACATTCAGAATCCACCGGAACAATGCTCAACTCAGATGCAATTCTTCTCTCCAACGACTGGCTTGAAAAATTACATGGTCAATTCACCATCGCCGCCAAAAATCCAAAGCTTGATCAAATGACAAAACTCCACGTCAAAGATTTAGCAAAAAAAATTGGCCAGGCAATGGAACCTACTGAGGACGAAAAACGCTAAGATTAATTGCCAATGGAATCAACGGCTCAGGAAATCCTCGCTGGCGTCAACGATGTCATCCAGCGAGCAAACCCATCCAGGACACCGCTACCTGCGGTTGATCCCGGGCATCGCTACTCATTCCATTGGCCCCCTCACGCCATCAGCCGTGACTATCATGTCACATCCGATCAGTGGAAAACATCCTCCCAACATGAGCTTCGTGGTGAAAGCTACGAAATCCAATGGGCCGAAACCGAACACGGTATGTTCGGGCGTGTCATTGATCTCTGGAATGAAGCCAAAGGCGATTCCCAAGATGAAGTTCTCTTCGGGCTCGAAAAAGGCGCCGCGCCGTGGCTGGATCGAATGGACTGCATTTCATCCACTCTCGGCTTGCAATCACGCTACCACGGCTTAATCCGAGAACTCACAAGCGGACAACTCGCCGCCCTCCTTTTTGCCCAAGATCGTGACATCGCCTACGCCGCTTCAACCGAAATCGAAAAGAGAGCCAGCCAACTAACCTTTTCTGAAGCCTTCGTCGCCATCCTAAGCGACGAATACCACCCCTACCGCCGAACCGCTCAATGGTGCGTTCTTGATATGCTCGAAGATTATCGAGCCTTTTGCAAAACGGATGCCGAAGTCAGTGCCAACGTCGATGCGATTCTAAAACTCATGATGAACGCTCCCGACGATTACGCCCGCACAATCTACAAAGCGGGTGTCGTCCTCGGTGGCCACTTCTGCAACGAACCCGCCGCCAATGCCTTAATCAAATGCATCAACGCCCCAAGCCGCATTGGGCGCCGTAGTGCTATGCATGCCGTCTTCCACCTCGTCGAATGGCTCCCCGACCACCGCACCGATGTTGTCAATGCACTCCATTCAGCCGCAGAAAGAGAAAGCGAACCCTTATTAAAAGAATTCGCTCTCAGTCAAGCCAATGATATCGAATCAGGTGCAATGGAACACAAAGAAGAGCCTGTGTTCTCCGACGAAATTTCCGCTTAACCTCTCAAGTCAACGCTCACCGCCGACGGAGGCGGTGTTTTCTCTTCGGCTGGCTTTTCGTCTTCCTTCACTGGCGGAGCCGGGTTTTTAACGTACTTGTCTAGCCAGGCCATCCACCGCGCCCACATATCCAAGCGAGTCTCCAGCGCAATCTGCCCATGATCCTCGTACGGGTACATGTAGAGAGCCGCTGGCTTTCCTAAGGCTTCCAAAACCGAGAACATCCGCTCAGAGTGAATCGGGAACGTTCCAACGTTCTGATCTTCCAACCCGTGGTACATCAACAACGCACCATTAATCTGATCGGCCCTGAGAATCGCTGACATATCCATGTAGACATCACGAGCCCGCCAGAGATCACGGGGTTCGCGCTGAAATCCAAACGGAGTCAAAGTACGGTTGTAGTTACCATCCCCTGCAATCCCAGCCTTGAAGAACGATGTGTGAACCAATGCATGACCAGTTCCAAAAGCACCGTAACTATGACCACCAATCGCCATGCGATCTCGGTCAACCCCAAACTCTTCCGTCAAAGCATCAACAATCGCCGTGAAGTTCATCCGCAATTGATGCGGAAACGTGTTGTTCGCTTCATTCTCAGCGCCAATAATCGGGAAGTCTGCATCTACCACCACATAACCTTCCAAAGCCATCAACTGCACGCTTGAAGTTGCCGTCCGCTTAAACAAATTCTTATTGTAAGTCCGCGTGCCATCGTCATAGACTTTCTGAGTTGTGAACTCTGTCGGATAGAACCAAATGAATGCCGGAAGTTTGCTCGTACTCAAAGAATTCTTCGGCATCGTCGCCTCAATCCAAAACTCAATCCCATCATCGCGCGTCACCTTCATGCGTTTGCGCTCCGCCAAAGTTACATCCGGCACATAGTTCACATTCTGCGTGATCTGCTTTTCCGATCCATTGCTCACCAAGAACAACTGGTTCACCATCGTCGGGCTCTGGCGATTAATCAACCATGTCGCACCATCATCCAAAAGATCGGCGGTTTCAAAAACATCGGCAGACCCCTGCCAAATCCGTTCTGATTTCAAACCGCCATCCAATGCCACACGTTCAACAAACGGTCGCGGAGCCTGTTCAGCTGTGTTCTTAAAGTATTGAGTTCCGCTCAAAAAGATCGAGCCTCCATCCTTTGACATCCGCACAACCCGGCCAAATCCTGGCTTCGTATCAAACATGATCGAGCCCGGAGTCGCATAAAAATCTGTCCCCGTTTCCGTTTCCCAGACTTTTTTCGGCTCACCTATCTCACCCAATTTAAACATTGAGTACTCGGTTTTCTTACCAACGACCTTGCTAATAAACACCGTTTTATCGTCGCTGCCATAACCGACTAAGTTAAAGGCATCTTTATTTTCATAAACCACCTCTACGTCTTCTTTGCCAAACGGAGCCTTCCAAAGCACGAGTTGCTTCTTCGGTTTTTCTTTTGAATCCTTAGCCAACTCTTCATCGCGCATGTAGCTAAAGCCAGCACCATCTGGTCGCCACGTCAATCCTTGCCGCGCCGCAGGCTGATCATCTTTTTTAATCTCAACTGCCCGACGACCGCGATAAGCAATTACCGCCACTTCATCACCACTTTCACCCAAAAGCACTTGACGAGCTGCCCCGTTTGCCGCCGGATACATGTAGCTGAACTCGCCCTGAAATTCGGTTGCCAAAAACCCTTTTGCGGCTGGCCCCGCATCAATCGCAGAAAGCATCATCGGCTTCCCAACCCGTTTCACTGAGCCACTTCCCGTATCAATGACTCCAATCTGCGCTGTCAACAAATACTTCAGATGAGCAACTTCTTCCGGATCATTCAACAAGTCAGGATAAGTCGGATAATCATCTACCTTCAAATCGCTCAATCGAACCCGTGGACCTGTTGCCAAATTCGGCAACATCGGCATCTGCATTCCGCTTGGGCGCAACGGTGCAACAATCCGCTTTGAATCACTGAGCCATTCAAATGTCGTCACGTCCGTCATTCGCAAATCGCCGGTCAGCTTTTTAACCCGGCCCGAAGCAACATCCGCAACATAAAGTGCAGTTTCTTTTTCCGTCAGACCAACAAATCCAATCTTTAATCCATCAGGAGACCAACGTGGCCCAAAAACTCGAACCCCTTTAGGAATCGCAATCGAAGTCTTCTTCCCTGTCGCAACTTCCATAATCGAAATCCCAGACTGGGAGCGCATTGTCATCGAACGGTCACGTTCCGCCACCGTATCAATCTGAATCCCACCTAAATTAATGTGCGTCTGCCCAACTCGTGAAAGGAGCGGCATTCCGTCGCTCTCCGTAATCAACATCAAAGTATTTAAGGAGTTGAGGTTGCCTCCCGCAACATTATTTCCCCAAGGAGCCGTAACCGCATCTTCGATAGTCTTCGACGGACGAATATATCCTTCCGCTTTCAAAATATCGTCAATCGAGTTATCGCTAAAAGCGGAGCTAATAACTCCCATCAAGCCAAGAGCTATCACACAAAGTGACCGAGCGTTCATGCCCTCAACCCTACCCTTAACCTAAGGCTAAATGGCAACTATTTCGTGGCAATCATTTGTTCTACAAACCGAACAAAATACTTCCGACTGTCCCACGGCCCCGGAGCTGCCTCAGGATGGTACTGAATCGAGCTTGCATCCGCACCCTTAACGCGGATCCCTTCAACCGTCCCATCATTGACGTTCAGCTGAGTAACACTCGCCAAAGCTTCATCAAGCGATTCTGGATCAACCGCATAGCCATGGTTTTGGCTAGTGATCGTCACAGTTCCATCTTCCAAGTCCTTAACCGGATGATTCGAACCGCGGTGGCCAAACTTCAATTTGTAAGTCGAGCCTCCAACCGCCTGACAAAGAATCTGATTCCCCAAGCAAATTCCAAAAATCGGTCGCTGACCAAGCAACTCTTTTGCCGTATCCACAACTCCCAAAAGCTTCGCGGGATCACCTGGCCCCGGACTCAACAAAATGCCATGAGGATTGCAACTCATAATCTCGTCCGCACTCGCAGAACTCGGAAAAACCTTACTCTGAATCCCCAAAGCCGCAAACCGACGCAGAATATTAAATTTCAACCCGCAATCCAAAACCGCCAACGTCGCTTTGTAACCATCAGCCGGTTCAGAAAAGTCCTCTCGCCCCGAATATCCCCACCCATAAACTTCTCCCGTTGAAACTTCACTTACAAACTCCCGATCGCCATAATCCGGTGCCGATTCCAGCCGCGCCCTCGCTCCCGAAATCCCATCTGTAACCAATCCCATAGTCACCCCCGCCGACCGAATTCGTTTTGTCAAAGCCCGAGTATCAACCCCCTCAATCGCCGGAATTCCCCGTTCTTCTAACAACTGATGCAGAGATTTTCTCGACCGCCAGTTACTCGGTTCCGCGCACGCCTCTCGTACAACAATCCCCGCTACTTGAATGCGATCCGACTCAAAATCATCCTCATTAATTCCATAATTGCCGATCATCGGATAAGTAAAAACAACAATCTGACCGGCATAACTCGGGTCGGTCAAAATCTCCTGATACCCGGTCATTCCGGTATTAAAAACAACTTCCCCAATTGCGTCTCCGGCTGCCCCAAGCCGTCGCCCCGTAACTTCTAACCCATCACCCAAAAGCAGTCTAGATTCCATTCGCTTCTGGAAACTCACTCTACCCTTAATAATAATTTCCCTTTGGAAAAGGCCCCTATCAAGTCACCTACTCAAGGACTTATTCGCTTAGCGGCTTAACCACTTCAACATCACGCTCCTTCAACAAAAGCACACCAATAACAAACGTCAACGCCGCAATCCCGACCGGATACCAAAGGCCCGCATAAAGGTTCCCCGTTGCCGCCACAAGAGCAGTACTGATAAACGGCACCAGTCCACCAAAAATTCCGTTCCCAATATGATAAGGCACACTCATCGAGGTGTAACGAATCTTAACTGGGAAAAGCTCAACCAAAAACGCGGCAATTGGTCCATAAACCATCGTTACAAACACAACCATCACAAAAACAACTGCCACCATCATCGCAAAATTCGGATTCGGGCTCGCTTTCGTCACCGCATCATAGCCTGCCGCTTGAGTCAGCAAATGGAACAACGGAATAAACCCAACCGCTCCCAATGCCATCCCCGACATCATCACCTTCTTCCGGCCCACTTTGTCCGATAGCCCACCAAAGAAGACAAATAATGGCGTCGCCAAGCCCAACGCCACCAGCATAACTGTCCCCGCCACCGACTTATCAACCTTCAAAGCATCTTGCATAAAGGAAAGCGCATAAAACTGCGCTGTATACCAAACAACGCCCTGTCCGGCCGTGGCCCCAAACAACGCCAACAATACGACTTTCAAATTTTCTTTGTTCCCAAAAGCTTCTTTAAGCGGGTTCACACTCCCCTTACCGGATGCTTTCATTTGCGCAAACTCTGGCGACTCGTTCATCTTCCGCCGAATCACATACGAAAGGAAAACCAACAGTGAAGAAAGCAAAAACGGAATTCGCCAACCCCAATCCTCAAACGCTTCCGTCCCCACAACTTTTCGCGTCACCATAATCACAATAATAGATGCAAACAAACCCAGCGTGGCTGTTGTCTGAATAAAGCTCGTATAGAACCCCCGCTTCCCAACCGGCGAGTGCTCCGCCACATAAGTCGCCGCCCCACCATATTCACCCCCTAAGGCCAGCCCCTGTACCGCCCGCAATAGAACAAGCAAGACCGTCGCAAACACCCCTATTTGACCATATGTTGGCAAAATCCCAATCGCAAACGTCGACCCCCCCATCAAAAGCAGAGTCAACAAAAACGTATGCTTACGACCAACCAAGTCCCCTAACCGCCCAAAGATAATCGCCCCAAACGGACGAACAATAAACCCAACCGCAAATGTCGCAAACGCCTTAAGAAGCTCAGTTGTCGAATCGCCGCTCGGGAAAAAGTGAGCCCCGAAAGTCGCCGCCAACGACCCAAAAATGTAAAAGTCGTACCATTCAATCAACGTCCCGGCTGAACTAGCTGTAATGACTCGATTCAGCCCTTTCTTGTCATCTGGAGACATCGTTGTTTCGCTCACGGCCCGAGTATGCCGATCCGCTCAACCAAATGTCAAACTTCTGTAAGAATCAGATCAACTCGTAACGAGTATTCCGACGACGCGCTTCGTAACCTGCATCCTGAATCAATCGTTCAAATTCTTCCGAGCTCAAAATAAATTTGTTTCCTGCTGCAGAAACAACGTTTTCCTCAATCATTGTTGAACCAAAATCGTTTGCTCCGTAACCAAGACCAATTTGAGCAATTCGTGGCCCCTGAGTCAAAATCGATAACTGAACATTCGCAAAGTTATCTAAAAAGATCCGGCTCACCGCCAAAGTCCGCAAATAATCAAAACTCGATGATTTATGCGGAATCGGCAGGTTCGTCTCTTCCGGCTGAAAACTCCAAGTCACAAATGCCCGGAATGGCGAACACTCATCTTGCAAATCCCGAATCCGGCCCAAGTGCTCAACACGGTCATCCAGCGTTTCAACGTGCCCAAACATCATGCTTGCCGTGCTCTTAATTCCCAGCTTCGATGCTGCCCTCATGCACTCAAGCCATTCGTTCGTCGTATCCTTGTAAGGCGCAATAATCTTCCGCACCCGGTCAACCAAAATCTCGCCGCCCGCTCCCGGAATCGAATGCAAACCTGCCGCCTTCAACCGCTTCAAACAATCTTCCAAAGTCAGCTTGCTAATATGCGCAATGTAGATAATCTCCGCCGGACTTAGGGCGTGCAAAATCACATTCGGAAACTTCTCCATCACCAAGCTAAATATATGTTCGTAATAATCAATCTTCAATTTCGGGTTCAAACCACCCTGAAACAAAATTTCAATTCCGCCTTTATCAACCGTATCCTGAACCTTTTCTAAAATCTCTTGTTCATGCAACGTGTACCCTTCGTCATGGCCCGGTACTCGATAGAACGCACAGAAATTACAGCGCACCCAACACACATTTGTGTAGTTCAAAATCCGCCCAATAATATAGGTCACAACATTAGGGTCACTTGCCTGTTCGCGACGATAGTTTGCCAATGTCGCCAAATCGTTCAAATTCGGATGGTCAAACAAAAACCGAGCATCTTCCGCTGAAATCCGCTCGCCTCCATACACTTTGTCCGAGATCGTATCGATCGATATAGTCGGGCTGACCGTCGTTGCCATCGCACTACAATTCTACTCCCCTCACTCAAACGAATTTTCAATTTAGGCTGAAAGTTCACCCCACCACACAGATCGATTCAATTAAATAGCTTCCCATAGGTTAGAATAGCCCCATGCCCAATGCGCTTCCTCCCGGCACATACGCACCGAACTTCACCCTTAACTCCACCCCCGATCAAACTATTACTCTCGAGGAATTCCAAGGCCGCCCCGTAATCCTGGCCTTCTACCCCGCCGACTGGTCTCCCGTCTGCGGCGACCAACTCGCTCTCTACAACCAAGTCTATTCCGAATTTGAAAAATACGATGCCGTGCTACTCGGCATATCTGTTGATGGAACCTGGTGCCATCAAGCATTTACCGAAGCTCGAAATCTTCACTTTCCCCTCCTCGCCGACTTTGAACCTAAAGGCGAAGTCGCCCGCAGCTACGGCGTCTACCGAGAAGCCGAAGGAATATCTGAGCGCGCTTTGTTTGTCATCAATGCCGACGGGATCATTATTTGGAGCTACGTCTCACCAATCGGAGTTAATCCTGGGGCCGACGGAATCCTCAAAGCCTTGGAACAAATGGATCATCACCAAACAACCGGCGGCCTCACCATCCCCGTCTCCGACCGCGACCACACCATCGGATCAGCTAATGCCCCAGTGACCCTCGTCGAATACGGCGATTACGAATGCCCTTACTGCGGTCTTGCCCACCCCGTAGTCAAAAAACTCCTTCGCGAAATGGGCGATCAAATATTCTTCGCTTTCCGTAACTTCCCGCTAACCGAAGTCCATCCCCACGCCGAAACTGCCGCCCGAGCCGCAGAAATCGCCGCCGATTACGATCAATTCTGGCCCGTACATCATGCCCTCCTCGACAATCAAAAGAGCCTCGACAACGGCAGCATCGTCCAATACGCCCGGGAAGCAGGCATAGACCCCATCGACTTCGCAGTCCATCTAAACAATGGCGAAAAAGCCGAGCGTGTAGCCGAAGATTTCATGAGCGGCATCCGAAGCGGAGTCAACGGCACCCCAACATTCTTCATCAACGGCGCCCGTTACGACGGGCTTCATAACTACCTTCCCATGAAGGCCGCCATTGAAAGCGCCATAAACGATTAATCCCGTGCAAAACACTGTCTCCGTAATTATCGTCAGCTACAACACGCTCGACCACGTCAAATCGTGCCTCAATGCCTTAAAAGATCAAAGCATCCACGAGATCATCGTTGTTGATAACGCCAGCAAAGATGGCACTCCTGAATTCATCGAGCAAAACCACCCTGAAGTAAAACTCATTAAAAACCCCAACAACCGTGGATTCGGCGCCGCCAATAATCAAGGCATTGCCGCCATGACTGGCACACTCGCTTTCCTCCTCAACTCCGATTGCATCTCCCAGCCCGGATCCATCGCCACCCTCGCCGAGCCATTCCAAGATTCCCAAGTCATAGCTACCGGCGGGAAACTTCTAAACCCCGACGGCACGCTTCAGCAATCCGCATGTAGCCAACTCACACTCTGGGCGGTCGCTTGCGAGCAGTTCCTCCTCGAAAAGCTCTTTCCCCGCTCCACTTTCTTCAGCCCATACTGGCAATCCGCCCGCATTGTCTCCAAAACGGATCAACCTACCGAAGTAGCCCAAGTAATGGGCGCTTGTCTTATGTTTCGCCCGATCGAAAAATTTGACGAACGATTCTTCCTCTACTGCGAAGACACCGAACTTTGCCACCGCCTGAAAAATCACGGCCGAATATTCTATGTCCCCCAAGCCGAATTCACCCATGCCCTCGGAGCATCCTCATCCGGCAACCGATGGTGGTCAATCGCCATGTACAACCGAGGCAAGGAACTCTATTTCAAAATCCACGGCAGCCCGATCGCCCAGTTTCTTTGCTTCTCGATTAACCGCCACGGAGCCCTTCTCCGCCTCATCATTAAACCGCGCGAAGCCAAACAATGGTGGCGCGTACTCACCGCCCCTTTTGCAGGGCCAGCGTTACCCCCAGACGCAAAACTCTAACCCATCCAGTGCCACTCAGAATCACCTAAAAGCGTCTGCATAAAATTCAACTGCCCGCTGTGATACCAAACGTGCAAAGCCATAAATCGACATCGCTCAAATCGATTTGTTTCTCCTTCCTCGGTGACGACCATGCCCAGCATCTCTTCTTCCGAAAATCCTTCAACCGTTTCAATAATAAGCTGAGAAGATTTCTCAAACGCCGCAATAACAACCTCTTTGCTATCAAACCCCTCAGGTGCTGTGATCCATCCCCCTTCCGGCCAATCAAACAGCTCCTCGCCCCGAATCGTCAACCCCACGTGGTCATTGACCATATTCACCTCATAAACAATATCCGCTACTGTCCGGCTTGTCCCCCCAAACTTCTTGGTAAACGCTTCCTC
>JAPUDU010000163.1 GCA_027492935.1 Fimbriimonadaceae bacterium | reverse complement strand
TAGAGCGCTGTACCCGTGTTCGGGTCATTATCGTTGTTTGTGTAAGCCGCCCCCACCAAGTAAGGTGTGCCCACCGGCTGGTTCAACGCGCCATCAAAAATGGTCGAACCAGTCGCTACATTAACCCGCAGATTCATGCCCGCGTTGCTAACAATGCGAAGTCGATCAGCTGCCGGATTGAAGTCAATACCAAACTCTGTTCCCATCAAACCAAAAGGATTGTTCGTTACGGAGTCAAACATAGTCGACTTCAAAGTTGCCATCCCCGTCGTGCGGTTCAGAGTATAAATATTCCCAAAACTACCAACGGCATAAAGCGCGTTGTCGGAAGGGCGAATATCAATCCCAAGCAGCGTTTCGTTCGACGCCAAACCTGAGATGAAAACTGAATTGGTCAAAGCATTTGGATTGCTCGAATCAAATGTGACCAGTTGGTCACGATCAGTCAAACCGTAAACGTTAATTGCTTGCGCCGATTGCGCAACCATCCCGAGTGCTGTGAGCATAACAGCTGTGTAATGAATTTTCATTGTCTTCTCCAAGAATCCCGGAT
The DNA here is from genome assembly GCA_027492935.1 of Fimbriimonadaceae bacterium. GTDB lineage: Bacteria > Armatimonadota > Fimbriimonadia > Fimbriimonadales > Fimbriimonadaceae > UphvI-Ar2. Next base: position 11,921 of record JAPUDU010000163.1, on the reverse strand, counting down.
AACCGGATACGGAAACAATACAGGCCTTAAGTCAAAGTTATCCTCTGTTCAGCAACTGTTCAGGTTTCTCGAGCACAATCCCGCAAAAGTACTGGCATACCAACACACGTATAAAGTGGCTCACGTCCAAAGTCAGCTACAATAATTACCTGGATTAACGACATGACCAACCGCACTATCAACTGGACAATCGGCACTGTTGCCCTTGCAATTATTCTCGGATGCGGTGGCGGAGGCGGAGGCGTATCGAGCAGTGCTCAGAATAAAATCGTATTCAACACCGAGATCAATGGTAACTACGATATCTATTCGATGAATGATGATGGCACAGGATTAACCCAGCTCACATCTTCATCCTCTGAAGAACGTTATCCTATTTCAAACGGCGACGGCTCGCTTTATTTCTTCGTGCTGAATGATGGAAATGACTTTGAAATCTATTCAATGAACGAGTCCGGAGGCAATCTCGCCCAACTCACAAACAACAACTTTAACGAAGAAGTCATCGGATACAACACCAATACAAATCGGGTGCTGTTCATGTCAAACCGAAGCGGCAATGATGAAGTCTATTCAATGAACATCAGCGGCGGAAGCGTTGTTCGCCTAACAAACAATTCCGTAACCGATTACAGCCCCGTGTTCTCACCCGATGGCTCAAAGATTTTCTATGTGAACGCAGGTGCAGATTTTGAAATTTTCGCCGTGAACTCAAATGGTCTTGGCACTGTTAATCTAACCAATAACCCTGCCGATGATCTCCTCCCTACTATTTCAAAAGATGGATCGAAAATCTTTTTCGCCAGTAACCGTGACGGGAACTTCAACATTTATTCAATGAATTTCAACGGAACCGGAGTAACTGCCCTCACATCCGCACCGGAAGACGATGGACAACCCGCCGTCTCACCCGATGGATCAAAAGTGGCATTCTCAAGGGTCAACGGTGCGACTTCTAACGATATTTACATCATGGACAGTGACGGGACAAATGTTGTTCAGTTAACTTCGGGAGTTGGGCCAGAAAGAATGCCAAAGTTTAATGCGGATGGAACAAAAGTCATCTTCATAGCTAACAGCGGTGCGACAAGAGAAATTTTCTCGATCAACAACGATGGAACTGGTCTAACAAACTTGACAAACAACGCTGTCGATGACGGCGAATTCCAGCCCTATTAAGCTGCAATTCGGCTAGAATCTGCCGCGAAGCCCGACCACAACGCCGCCAAACACTCCGGATCGAACGCCGTTCCGGAGTCCTTTTCCATAATCTCTTGGCATTTTTCGTACGGCAACGCATCTCTATAGGGGCGTTTTGCTGATAGAGCATCGTAAACGTCCGCCACCGTCATAATCCGCATCTCAGTCGTCAGCTGATCTGCCCCCAACCCTTGCCAATATCCCCGACCATCCAAACGCTCATGGTGCGCCGAGGCAAGTGCAGCAATCTCAGAAAAACTCTCAATCCGATTCAAAATCTCATAGCTATGTTTAGGGTGACTTCTAATCACGGCGAACTCCTCGTCATCAAGCGCACCGGGCTTTTCCAGAATCGATGTCGAAACCGCTAACTTACCAATATCGTGCAGCAATCCCGCACGTCGCAATTCCACTAATTGCTTATTACCGAACCCTAACTGCTGACCAATCAAAACCGCATAATCCGCCACCCGACTTGAATGCTCCGCAGTAAAAGAAGACTTCGCATCGACAATCATCGCGAACGCTTCACAAATCGCATCAACATCCGCTTCAATTGCAGAACCTGAAAGCGCTTGCGGAACGATCTTCGCATAAGTCGCATCCCCAACCGATTCCCAGAATTTGAGGTCTGTCCGTAACGTCTCGCATAAACGAACTAATTCCGGATCAAACCAAGTGCCAGAACGAATACGAGCCATCTCATAAGCCGCCTCCAACCCAAAAGCCAACATAAATACTTCAAACGTCTGCGCTAAGCAAACGATCCGACTCAAAACTGGCAACGAGTCACCACGAAAACCGTATGGCGAGCCCTTGCCATCCCAATGCTCATCTAGCGCATGGATTCCTGTCGCTACCGCCTCGGAACATCCAAGCTTTCGCGCAATCGCTGCCCCACGAGTACAACGTGCCTGAGTCACTTCATCCATGATGCTCTTCGGAGTTCCCAGATTAGACGAAAGACGTTTTAGCTTCGCAATCCAGTTCTTACCCGGCTCGGTATGAACAAAGGCAAACTTAACGTTTTCCGTTGTGGATGTCCAGTCGATGAGCTTAACATTACGCTTCATCAAAACTTCATCCCCACCAAAAATTTTCTGCAGTCGAACCGAATTATTCGAGCATCCACAATCCTTCAAAATCGCAACAAAAAACAGATCCGATAATCCTTGTTCAGATAACCCCAAAATCTTCCCGAGGCGAAGTGCCAACGCACAAGTTCGTACCGCGTGACCGTCTGGTTGCCCTTCAACCAAATCGAGTGCTTTACTCAATGCGGCCAATATCTGCGCCTTTGAAGGATGCTGAGCCATATATTACATATAATCGGATATCGATGTTCATATCCTCATTTTTTCTAAGCTTCGCCTTAGGTCAAACCGCCATGGAACCGCCTGTCATGACCATCCGCCAAATTGGCCCTGAAAGTCCAATAACTGCAGGCAATATCCACCGTATCACTGTTGGCGAAACTTCCGCGAGCTTGTTTATTCCCGAAGGCTTCGATAGCCAAAAGCCAACCCCTATTTGGATTCATTTCCACACTGCCGACTGGTTCATCATTCAAGAGTATCAACGCGCCAACTACAAGTTGCCGATCCTAAATTTTAATCTCGGACAAGGCTCAACTGTTTACTCCAAACCATTTATCGAGATAGGCACTCTCCAACCCTTCCTCGCTGAATCCGAAAAGCATCTAAAAACAAAAATCACAGACCTCAACTTCACAAGTTTCTCCGCCGGATTTGGTGCTGTCCGCAACCTAATTCAAGACACCGAAATACTCTCACGCCTAAAAACGGTCATACAGTGCGATTCCATTTACGGCTCGCTTGATCCCAGCATTGGCGACAAACGATCCGTCCTCCCCGAGCATGTCAACATCTGGCAACCCCTCATAACGCGCGCCATCAACCGAAAATCCACCGTCATCTTCACCACAACTCAAATCACTCCCGAAACCTACGCTGGTTCCTGGGAAGTTGTCCAAGCAATCGTAGAAAAGAATGGTGGAACAATGAAACCCGCCGATCCAAATACTTCCGCAAGCAAAGATCAAATCTATCCTCTATTACGAACATTCGACAAGGGAAATCTTCACATTTGGAGCTATGAGGGCACCGACGCAATGGCTCATATGACGCACCCTCGGCACCTGGCAGAACTACTCGTTATCACCCAAAATTCAGCTTCAACCCCGTAGTTTTACGTGATGGCGCGAAAATTCGCGTAAAAATAGCATTTTCCTATTCAAAAACATGTACTTTTGGCCGAATTTGTGCCATCGTTTGTAGTAAGTGCTCCTTCGGAAGCCAAACCCACTTGCAAGTGAAATCATGAAATCGAACCTTAAACCCATGCTAATGACTGCAGGGCTATTCCTTATCGGAATCTCCGGCGCCCAGTCATTTGCCGGCGGAAATCCGACATTCGGTACTCCTAAGCCGAATGTTGTCACCGCACCAACCCACCTCATCGTTTCTTTCAAAGCTGGAGCAAGCTCAAAACTCGTTGATGACATCACTAAACAGTTAGGTCTCAAAATTAACGCTGACCACTCCAACAAATATTTCACCCGCCTGGATCTTTCCCAGCAAGTTCTCAGCGCAGGCATGACGCCTGCGAACTTTGTCAATGCTCTCAAAAACAACCCCGCTGTTGCTTACGCCGAGCTTGACGTTCAAATCAAACCCGATTTTGTTCCTAACGACCCCTTGTTCAAGCAAGAATGGCATCTCAACAACACAGGTCAGTCCGGTGGAAAAGTTGATGCCGACGTTGATGCCGTAGAAGCTTGGGATAACCTTGCTTCGGTTGCTGAAACAGTTGTTGCCGTTTGCGATGATGGTGTCGACCTCGACCACGAAGACCTTAAAAATGTTCTTTGGGAAAACCCAGGTGAAATTCCTAACAACGGAATTGATGATGACGGCAACGGATTCATTGACGACGTTTACGGCTGGGATACTGCTGCAAACGACAATGACCCCCGACCTGAAGGCGGCGACACACACGGAACCCACGTTGCTGGGATCGTAGCTGCTGAACAAGGAAATGGCATTGGTGTTTCCGGTGTTAATCCTAAAGCAAAAATCATGTCCATGCGGCATTACGCTGGTCAAGGTAGCTGGATGTCCGATCTCGCAACCGCAATTGACTACGCTTGGGCCAACGGCGCTGATGTTATTACCGTCAGCTATGCGATCGATGGATTCACAAACACCCTCGTAGACGCAATCAAGCGCGCTGAAACCGCTGACGTTGTTTATCTCAACTCTGCCGGTAACAACGCACAACAAAACCCACAACGTCAAGCACTTCGAGACCTTGCAACCAACGTCATCTTCGTTGCCGCAACAACCCGAAACGATACGCTGTCAAGCTTCTCTAACTGGGGCAACCGCATCGAAATCGGTGCACCGGGTTCAGCAATCTTGTCAACCGTCGTAGGCGATGGATACGAGTTCTTTGATGGAACATCAATGGCTACACCGTTGGCCGCTGGTATCGCATCACTTATTCGAGGTGCATATCCCAGCCTAACGGCTCGCCAAACACTCGATCTCTTGATTTCTTCATCCGATAGAGTTACCGCCCTGAACAACTTTGTTGCTGGTGGACGACGCGTAAATGCCCTTAATGCATTGGAAGGTCCACCGCGACCGACAAACATGAATAGCTTCAACGTTATCATGGGAACGCTAAACTCCGGAAACTTGGCCTCAATCCTGAACTCCGACAACGTAAGAGCTCAAATCACAACCGAGTCAGTGCTTACACGTGGAGCATATGCTGCATTTGAAGTCGGCATGACCTCAACTAAAACCATCGGACGCGTGCGATCCATCAAGGTAACTGTAGAGTCAGGTTGTAACGGAAGCGGTGCAACTCAATACGTAACCGCATACAACTACACAACTGGAGCGTGGGAGACCTTGAGCAGCACACGCTTGCTCTCAGGCGACAACACAATCACATTTGAAGTTGCAGAAAAGAAACTAACACAATTCATTCAGCCGAATACTCGAAACATGAAGATTCGCTGCATGGCATTCACTGCACTCAAGCGCAAAGGTGATAACCCAACTCCATTCACCTACACGACAGACTATGTTCGTGTAATGATTGGCTAATCCTAGACAAACAAAAATCCCCCTTGCTAAAAGCAAGGGGGATTTTTTTGTCCTACACCAAATTATCTCAACAGCTTACGGATAACTTTCTGACTAATCGAACGATTCCCAAAAACTGGCTCCAAACTGGGATCAGAATAGTAAGAAACCGAATCCGCAGGAATCGGATGATTATCCGCCGCTCCAGAAGCAAACCCTTCCTTCACCTTTCCCAAATACTCTTTCGCTTTCCCAAAATTCCCCTTCGAGTAAAGCCGTAATAATGTCGGCAACATATAGTTCCGACTAAACCGCTTCGCAACATCAAGCGGTAGATTTTTGGCCAGAACCCGATGCCAGCTAAACGTCCAATTCAAAGTTCGATCAAACGGTATCCCGCCCGGCCGAACTGGAATGTCCGTACGCACCGTTAAGCCCGGTTCATACATCGTAATCCCTTCAATCCCGTGCGCCCGCATCGAAAAATCAAGCTCCTCACCCCCAAAAAACAGATTCTCATCAAGTCCGCCTGTCGCCTCCAGCAAAGATCGCCGAAACGCGTAAGCCGCTCCCGAAAAGTTCGCCACCGCTCGCGGCTCATCTCCATAATCAAAGTGACGTTTCCCCGTCTCCGCATTCAAAATCAGCGGCGCTAGCAAAGCCACATCTCTTCGATTGTTCAAATATTCCGGAATCGCTTCCAGCAACTCCACACTCGGAATCGAATCTTCATCCAAGCTCAATAAAAAATCACCACTGGCGGCCCGGTAACCAATGTTGCGCCCCGGCGAAACCCCCCAATTTTTATCTTGCGGCAAACCGACGATTCCGTGCTTCTCCGCATACTCCCGGACAATCTCCGCCGACCCATCACTGGAAGCATTGTCAACCACAATGATCTCCAAATTCAACCGATCACGATGCTCAATCAAGTGGTCAAGAGTCGCGATCAAAAACGGCTTTCGATTATAAGAAAGGATACAAACACTGATCAACGGGCGGCTCATGAATAGAAATAGGTTACCAGCATGATTTGCGCCACAACCAACGGTAAGACTGATACGTCAAAAGGAAGAGAACAATGTTAACTGCTTTATTTGCCGCCTGCCTGGCCACTCAAGAGGCCAAATTCCTTCCCACCCCCACTCTCTTCGTCGACGGGCTTGCCATCGCAACTTACAAAAGCAAAACCTGGACTCCAATCCTCAGCAAAATGGAAGTGACCGTCCCCTTCCGCGCCTACGGTCTTGATCTCGTCCACATTACCGCCTCAACTTCAATTTTCGAACTCGTTTATTCCGAAGGAGTAGAAGGCAATTTTCTCCCCTCGCCTTATTCCTCTCATGTCTTCTGGTCTGGCCCCAAACCCAAATACCCGAGAAGCATCCGCACCGTTAGCCCAGATCAATCCGATTACAATGTTCTCGTCAAAGATTTCGTCCGATCCCAAACCAAAAAGGAACCTGACTTCAAAATCGAGATCAACTCAATCATCCGCTGTGATCTAGATGGTGACGGCAAAGAGGAAGTCCTCATCGAAGCCGGACACCAAGGCTTAACCAACGATTTCTCGTTCGACGCCACCAAAACCGCAACCATGAGTTGCACTCTCTTACGTCACATTAAAAACGGCAAAGCCGTCACCGAACCCATCTTCTTCTTTTATGCTCCTGCTGGCGGCAACCAAGAACCAATCCAGCTCACTCACCTCAAAACCATCGCTGACCTGACTGGCGACGGAAACTACGAAGTCATCATCTCCGCTGATTATTACGAAGGCCAATCCGCACACGTCTTTAACCTCGTTAAGGGTCAGTTCAAGCCATTAGTCGAAAATGGCGCTGGCGCATAATCACCGAAACAACACTAGCACCAAAAACAGTCAATAAAGGAACACACCAAGAACGGGTCACCCAAAAATGACCGTCCTCAGTATGTTGAAAAAATTCATGAAGCTCTCCTATATCGCGCTCGCCACACTGACGGTAATCGGTTGCGGCGGAGCATCGGGCGGAGGGGTCACATTAGGCAACGGAGAAACCGATACTGGAACGCCCAACGCCAGCCTGCAGTCAATCCAAATTTTCCCATCTTCCGATGCCTGGAATACTCCAATCAACAACTCTCCTGTTGACCCCAACAGCGCTAACCTCATCGCCAACATCGGCCTTTCCACCAACCTCCACGCCGACTTTGGCGCAAATTGGAACGGTGGCCCCTTCGGAATCCCCTACGTAATTGTTCCCGGAACCCAAAAACGCAAAGCTGTCACTTTCGATTACGATGATGAAAGCGATCCTGGACCGTACCCAATCCCGTCCAACGCACCCATCGAAGGCGGTGCAAGTTCAACTGGCGACCGACATGTTCTCGTTGTCGACTCAACCAACAAAAAGCTATACGAACTATTCGACGCCCACCCTCAACCCGATGGCTCCTGGCACGCCGGAAGTGGTGCCATATTCGACCTCCAAACGGGAACCACCCGTCCCGCTGGCTGGACTTCAGCCGACGCTGCCGGCCTCCCCATTCTCCCTGGACTCGCCCGCTACGATGAAGTCGCCGCCGGGGAAATCAACCACGCCCTCCGATTCACCGTTTCCCAATCACGCCGCGCCTACGTATTCCCTGCCCGCCACTGGGCATCGAACAACACCAACCCCAATCTCCCACCCATGGGAATGCGCGTCCGCCTCAAAGCTTCTTTCGATATCTCCAGCTTCGGACCGCAAACCCAAGTCATCCTCCGCGCACTCAAAAAATACGGAATGATCGTTGCCGATAACGGCTCCAACTGGTACATCTCGGGTGCTCCCGATTCCCGCTGGAACGATAACGACCTCAACGGACTCAAGTCAATCGCCGGATCAAACTTCGAAGTCGTGCAAATGCAAGGAATTACTGCACCATAAACTAAATTGTTAATATTTCGTAAAACGCAATCTATCCGACTATATTAACCTTTCGTTAATATTCTATAATCGCTCATGCTTTGTTCAACTCTGGCACGAGGGCTCGCGCCCATTGCACTCATCTCATTTGCCGCCCTAGCATTTCCTCAATATTCCGGTCTCGCTGGTGCTCCTTCCGTCAAAACCCAAAAGCACAACGAACTAAAAATTCAATTTCGACAAACATCCCTTGATTCCGAACTAGACAGCCGGTACGTCAAGAATCTTCAACTCCTTTACGGCCTCACCAAAGATATCGAAATTTCATTTGATAACGATCTCGACGGCAATTCTCGTTTCGGTGCTAAGTACAACATTGTGATTGACGAAGCCCAAAAAATCAAATTCGGCATTGGTGCTCAAGATCTCTTCGATGACCCCGAACTCTACATGGGTGTAGTCAAAGATTTTGACGACTTCGAAGTACACGCTGGCTTCATCGACAAATCAAAAGGCCAAGCATTCATCGGCTACCGACGCTGGTTTGGTGAAGATCTCCGCCTCACCGTAGACCACACAACCGGCCCCAGTGGTCGAAGTGCTGGTCGCATCGATTACTTCTTCGACAAGCATTGGTCACTTGATGTCCGCGTTTACTTCCCCAACAACGACTCCGCTCCTCGAACCCAACGGTTCGGCGTTGCTTACCAAACGTTCCTCAACAAAAAGTAAGGTCAAAGCTGAGTTAACTGAAAAATCGGAGCTATAAATAGCTCCGATTTTTTTATCACGCAAAAAAATTGATAGTGCTGTCGAATTCCCACATCACTATTCGACTAATAATAAAGTAAGGGTACTCATCCCGCTTCAAAAAACTCACAGGAAAAAATCATGTCCAAATTTTTAGTTGCAATCCACCACCGTGATGACTACGATCCCCACCAGGAAGACGAGGCAATGCACCACGACATCGATGTCCTCAACGAAGAAATGATCTCTGTAGGCGCAAGATTCTTCGCTGGTGGACTCCACAAAGCCAATCTTGCAAAGTCATTACGCGCTCAGCCAAATGGTGAAGTCTTCGTGACCGACGGGCCATACCTGGAAACCAAGGAGCACATAGGCGGTTTCTGGATTCTTGAATCCGCCACGATGGAAGAAGCCGTGGAATGGGGCCGAAAAGCCGTCATCGCTTGCCGCGCACCAGTCGAAGTACGCGAATTTCACTAAAACAATAACCTCTTAAGCCCGGTTGAAAGTCGTTGCTACTCCGCAGCAACGACTTTCAACCACTTGCAATCGAACTCGGCAAAACGATAAGACCCTTACTTCTTCATCTCATAAGTATCAAAAAGCAACCCTCGATCATCATAGGCTCGCAATTCAAGCCGATTCGAATCCGCCCAAATCATCCCAAAATGGTGCGCCGACCGAACCACTCGGCTAAACACAGATCGTGTTGCCTTGGCTTTCTCTAATCCACCACCGCCACCCCCGACGACAACATAAACCGTACCCTCGCCCTCCCCGACCACTTTGCCCCCCTTAAGCGGATAAGTCCGCTCATAAGAATGAATATGACCCGTAAAGCAAAGATCAACTTGATACCGGTCATACAAGCCCGAAAGTGACCGCAATCCAATCTCTCCATCCGTGGTCGGCCCGGTCGCCGAATCGCCAAAGTCATCCGTATCTGATGAATAAGGAGGATGGTGGTGCGCCGCAATTTTCCACTTCGCTGTCGAAGCTTTCAAAGCCGACTCAAGCCACTTATACTGCACAGAACCCGGTTGTACACTTCGGTTCGTATCAATCGCAAAAAACTCAACATCCCCGGTCTTATATGAATAGCAATATTCCGGCTGAGGAACCGCCATTAAGTCGTAGTAAATCCGAGCATTCCGATCATGATTGCCAATCACTGGCAACAAAGGAACATGCGAAAGTAGCGGCCTCATGCTCGCAAAAAAGTCATGAACCCATTGCTCTTTCTTCCAACCCATGCCAACTAAATCACCGACAATCATCAGCGAATCAGGCCGCTCCTCAAAAATCCTCTGCGCGACAATCGTATTGGTTTCAGGATGATCCTGCGTATCCCCAACAATCGCTATTTTCACCCCCGTTCCCGGGAGCGAAGCTGTCCTAAAACTTTGCCATTCACTCGTAACTGTTTGCCCCTCAACTGTTGATTCCACCTGAACAAAATAGGTCGTTGCTGGTTTCAAATCGCTCATCCGAACGGTATGGATCTTCGAGTCTTCACCCTTCATCTCCTTTGCCGATCGAGCCGATAATCCAAACCGCACAACTGTTGATGCAATCCGAGAAGTCTCCCAAACAACTGTCGCTTCCGAAGTTGTCGGATACTGGAAAAACGGATCAATCGATATTCCAAGCTTCCCCCCTTCTTCCCCTGGCATCGGAGAAACTTTGCTACTCTGCAACGCCGAACTCACCTGCTCCGGGGTAATACCTTTATCAAACAAAGCCGCCGAAAACAGCATTCCCTTAAATCGAAAACTGCGTGGCCCTTCCCACCAGTCCGCAAAACAAATCCCCGCCCGACCATTGTAAATCAGGTCACCAAATTTTGCCTCTGCCGAACCCTGCATCTTCCCATCAACATATAACTTAATCAGCCCGCCATCATAGCTTGCATCCAAACGATGTCGCTTACCGGGAGTTAAAACATCCGCTCCCGCCACAACCGCTGATCCCAAACCCGGTTTTGCCACTGTGAACTCGGGTTTGCCATTCTTAATAAGCACCCGCCAACCCCCTAATCCTTCACTCGGCTGAAAGATGCAAGCCGCCAAACCATGCGTCCCTTGGTCATCCTCTACCGCAAATTCCACCGAAATCGTAAATTCGCTCTTTGGCATAGCCGCCCACTTCGAACGGTCATCCCAAGGATAGATAAAACACTCTTCCTCATCCTTAATCTGATACCCCTCCACCCCATCAAGTGTTCGAACTGCCGGAAAACCCGACACCATCAAGTTCGGCCCCCGAGCCGCTACAATCTGCCCATCCTGATAACGCGACTCCCGAATCAACCAATGCGCAACCGGCTCCGGCGCACTCTGCATAGAAGCCAATAAGCATCCAACCACCAATGAAACGAACACGCAAAGAGTCTGTCTATGCGCTATTAAAAATACATTAACGGATTCAAAATCCAATGAATCGTGGTTTTCCAACCTCAGATTCATGTGTGCAACTGAATAATTTACAATCGAATGGTGCTCGGTATTGGATTTGAACCAACCTCCCCTTCGATGTGAATGAAGAGTATTGCGCCTCAAACGGTGCTATTAAGTCAGTTATTGTCCTATGAGTACCTTGCAGATACACCTCCTATTCTGATTGTCGTAAGCCCAAGTCCCCGTATTCGCTGATGCATACATCCGATTGCCCGCCGCATCGTAATCCCAACTCTGCACCTCGTTCGCCAGGCCGTCATTGTAGTTCACATCCGCCAAGAACGAAGTTCTCGTCTTAAGCCCAAGCGGATGCGCATAGGCCGCCATCGCCCCCTTAATCGCTACCCGGTCAAAGCTCGAGCCTTTCAACTCATTCCAACAATGCTTAACCGCATTCGTCCGCCCCAGGCTTTCATGACATAAAATCATATTCAGGCTATTTGCACTGACCAACCTACTAACTAGCCTCTAAGTCGTTTTCTGATTGGTGTAACAAAAATTGACAAAAT
>JAPUDU010000162.1:558-12664 GCA_027492935.1 Fimbriimonadaceae bacterium | reverse complement strand
CTAGATCAAGAAGTCCCCTTAATCGGTTAAGGTGTTGGCGAAATCAGCGCCATCGCCCGCGAACCAGGTCAACGATCAAAGATCGCCGTGATCAGCCACGACGAACGAATTGATGCTGTCGGGGCCTGTGTTGGTCAACGCGGTTCACGAATTCAAGTCCTAATGGATGAACTTCGACCCGAAAAAATCGACGTAGTACCATTTAGCGAAGACACCAAAACCTTCATCATCAACGCTTTGAGTCCTGCTAAGGTCAACTCAATCCGGCTCAATGAAGAAGAAAAGAGTGCTTACGTGGTCGTCCCTGATAACCAACTCAGTTTGGCCATCGGTCGCGGAGGACAAAACGTCCGCCTCGCCGCTCGCCTCACCGAATGGAAAATCGACATCCGCAGCGAAGAACAAGCTAACCAAGAGAAAGCTGCCAAAGCCGAAGGAGGCACGAACTAATCGCTAGCCCGGTAAGAACATGTATCTCTTGCCGGGTTAGATTGCCCCAAACAGAATTACTCCGCTTCAACATCAATCCAAGCGGAGTCTTGAACATCAACCCGCGTCAGCCAAACGGGCGCAGCTTCTATATCTGCAAAAACCCTGATTGTCTGACCAAAGCCAATCCCAGAGACGCATCTCGCGTCCTCAAAAAACAGGTCTCGGCTGAGACCCTAGCCACAGCCATCCAGAACCCAGTATGCCAACAGAGGTAAAGTCAAGTTTAATGCAATTCAATGTCAACGAAGTCGCCAAAAAAATCGGTGTCCCGCCCCAAGTGGTGGTCGACGCTACGGCCGAACTTGACATCACCGTAGCTGATAATGTCTACGAAGCTGACGCCGATACTCAAGAGTTAATCGAAGATTATTGCCGCGAACATGCTCCCGATGACGGTTCATCCGTTGTCATGCCGAAAGGGCGAACCCCACGCGATATCGCCACTTCCCTCGGAGTCCCCGATAAAGAAGTCATCCTCGTTTTGATTAAGAAGTTCAAGACGATGGCTACTCTCACCACCGTTCTTGATGATGAACTGACCATCAAGGTCGTTGCCGAATTCGATAAAACCGTTAAATGGGCTGAAGATGCCCCCGCCAAAAAATCTGCTCCGAAAATCCCTGCCGGAGCCAGTGGAGGTGCAATCACCCGACCGCCGGTCGTCACGATCCTCGGTCACGTTGACCACGGTAAGACCAGCCTACTTGACTACATCCGTAAGGCCAACGTTGTCAGCCGAGAGCACGGTGGCATCACCCAGCACATCGGTGCTTACCAAGTTAATCTTCCCGAAGGAACAATCACGTTCCTCGACACTCCAGGTCACGCTGCATTCACAGCTATGCGCGCCCGTGGAGCCCAAGTCACCGACATCGCGATTCTTGTGGTCGCCGCCGATGACGGAATCATGCCGCAAACGCAAGAGGCAATCAGCCACGCGAAAAACGCGGGTGTTCCGATCATCGTTGCTATAAACAAAATTGATAAAGCCGGAGCCAACATTGAGAAAGTTCTCATGGCCCTCCCGCAATATGAGCTCGTCCCCGAAGCATACGGCGGCGATATCATCTGTTGCCCGGTCTCCGCTCATACAGGCGAAGGTGTTCCCCAACTTCTCGAAATGATCCTCCTCCAAGCTGAGGTGATGGATCTTAAAGCCGACCCGAAAGCGGAATTCCGTGGTGTCGTGGTCGAAGCCCAACTCGAAAAAGGCCGCGGCCCCGTCGCCACGATCCTAGTTGAAGAAGGCACCCTCAAAATCAGCGACATCATCACCGTTGGCAACACCTACGGAAAGATTAAAGCGATGACGGACTATGCGGGTGAGCGAGTTAAAACAGCTGGCCCTTCTCAACCTGTCGAAATCCTTGGTCTCAACGATGTTCCTGGCGCCGGTGACAAAGTCGTCTTCGCTCATGATGAACGTGAAGCACGCGATCTCGCTGGCGAACGAATCGACGCTGAAAAAGCGAGGCTCAACTCGGGCCCTAAAAAGAAGCTTTCTCTCCGCGATCTTCGCAAGCACCTTGATGCCGATGTCCTCAAAGACCTCAACCTCATCATCAAGGCCGATGTTCAAGGGTCGGTCGAAGCTGTTAAAGGACTCGTCGAAAAAGTCGAAAACGAAGAAGTCAAAGTCCGAATTCTTCACGCTGGTGTTGGGAGCATCACCGAAAGCGACATCCTTCTTGCCAGCACCGCAAACGCTATCTGCGTCGGATTCAATGTAAAGCCCGAGCCCAAGGCTAAAACCGAAGCTGCTCAACAAAAAGTCGAAATCCGAACTTACACCATCATTTACGAACTGATCGAAGATATCGAAGCCGCCGTTAAGGGCATGCTCGAACCCAAGTTCGAAGAGGAATACCACGGTACCGTCGAAATCCGAGCTGTCTTCAAGCTCACCAAAGCTGGAAAGGTCGCCGGAAGCCACATCACCGATGGCAAGGTTATCCGCAACGATAAAGTCCGCGTTACGCGCGCTGGCGAGCTGATCTACAACGGTTCAATCGAATCCCTCCGCAACGTTAAGCAAGACGTCCGCGAAATGACTGCCGGTCAAGATTGTGGTCTACGGTTCGTCAACTGGGAAGGATTCAAAGAAGGCGATCTCGTTACCGCTTTCGATATGGTGCAGATTGACTAAAAATTTGGAATTGAACACTGACCATCTAGTTCACAGTAGCATCTGGGGGCAAAAAGTCACCTGGGCACTTATTGACGTGAATGATTTTTTGAGCCTTTGTGAAATACAACGATCTGCTATAGAAAAATGCTTAGTATTCTCATCTGACGGATCAGTACGACCTGTAGGCTCTTTGCCTGAAATTCCTCGGGTAGTGTTGAACAAGTTGTTCGCGCAGTCAGTTAGTCACATTGCCAGCTCACTAGATCACCTTGTTTGCTTCCTTAAAGAGTTCAACACGGGATTACCCACGGAAGATAACGGCGAAAACTATTTTCCGATACTGAGTGACCCAAATCCGAAATCACTCGGGAAAGCATTACGTGGCCTAAATTCAGAACATATTAAGGCAATCGAAGCAGTTCAGCCCTACAATTCAAGTCCTTCCACACGCTTAGAACATCCACTTCTAGTCCTGAATAATGTTAGAAACGTATTGGAACACAGAACAATAATTGATCTTTATGATAGAACCCATGTCAAATCTACGCTTTTTATTGATATGAGCTTGAACATTCCACTAAGTCATTTTAAAGCCAGAGGAAAACCGCCAATTGAAATTGACGAGAATGGTTGCCTGCTACCCCCATATCGATTTGAATGGCAACCATTTGTGAAAATAAATGGGCGAGAGACTGGCTGTTGTGACTTGCTAAAAAAACTCATATCAATTCTAGGAGAATCAATCATGAACGAAAAAGCCATAGGCGACGCGTGGGATTATGTTCCCGATTCACATGTAAGTAAAGGATATGTCTTATCAAAAGAAGGATATTCAAAGACTGTCTCGTACAACACCGTCTTCGGAAAGGAAAATCAATGAAGCTCTGTCGGTTCCTTGTCGTCAATCGCCCCGATGAACCCCGAACTGGGGTCTACCACGAAGGAAAAATCTATGAAACCGACGGCACATCCGCCGCCGGAATCCACGAGCCTGCCAACGTGCAGTTCCTTTCACCAATTGGGCTTCCTCCCGCCGTACGCCTTTTCGAACAGTTCGAAAAAAGCTCCGGCGAATGGATCATGAGTTACTTCTTCATGAATCCGAATCAATTGAAAGGCACCAACGACACCCTTTCAATGCCTCCGCAAGTTGAAGAACTGGGATTTGAAATCCGAGTTGCTGGTGTCTTGCAAGATGGTGACCAGATGATTGAGCCGAAAGAAGCCGAAAGCTACCTGCTCGGTTACACTTTTATGCTCTGCTTCACCGATCGCTCGCTTCAACTCGAATCTGATGCCAGCCCCGCACTCTGGACAGAATCGCACGACATTGGTGCTCTCCTGTCACCATTCCTCATCACTCCTGATGAAATGAGTGCATATCTCATCCGAGAAACCAAATCAGGGTTCCAATTCGTTTACAGCATCTACATTAACGAAATTCCTATCATCGTCGATCGAACATTCTCGTTCGATGTCGAATTCTACGATCTGCTCCAACGCGCCAGCTTGCGATCTCCACTCTCTACCGGTGAAGTCATCGCTTGGCCCTCTCTTCCCGTTCCCGATCTCGAGGCGACCGACCTCGAACGCAACATCGAACCGGGCGACAAAATCAGAGTCGTCATCGAAGGACTTGGCGCAATCACCAGCACCGTCGGCTAAACAAAAACCACATGGAATCAATTCAACAAACCAAACTCGATAATGGCGTCAGAATTCTCACCGAAAACCTCCCTTATGTTGGCAGTGCCAGCATCGGCATCTGGTGTACCACTGGTTCTACTCACGAAACCGAGCACGAAGCCGGTATCACCCACTTTATTGAGCACATGCTCTTTAAAGGCACACCAAAACGAACCAGCCATCAAATCGCCGAAGCAATCGAAGGGCGCGGCGGAATGCTCAACGCTTTCACGGATAAAGAACGAACTTGCTACTACTGCCGCGTTCTTGCCGAAGACTCTGGTGTCGGATTCGATGTTCTCTCAGATATGATCGCAAATGCTCTTCTTGATGCTGATGAACTTGAAAAAGAAAAAGGTGTCGTCCTCGAAGAGATCAAAAGATCAGAAGATGAGCCCGGCGATCATGTTCATGACCTTCATATCGAAGGCCTGTGGCCATCAAGCAAGTTCGGTCTTCCAATCATAGGAACCAAAGAATCCGTTTCCGGTTTCACCCGTGACGATTTAACAAAATACATAGATCGTCGCTACAACGCCGACACCGTTCTTGTCACTGCCGCAGGAAATGTCAACCACGAAGATTTTGTCAACTGGGCCAAAGTCAATCTCGGCAACCTCAAACCCGGTGACCGAGGCACAGTTCTCGAACGACCAATCCCGACCCCCGGCGAAAACTACGTTGGCAAAGAAGTCGAGCAAGTCCACTTCTGCATTGGAACGACCGGCGTCAACTACTACGACACCGACTTCTACACCCTTGTTGTTATGGATGGCGTCCTTGGTGGCGGTATGAGTAGCCGACTCTTCCAAGAAGTCCGTGAGAAACGCGGGCTGGTTTACTCCATCGGAAGCTACATGCTCAGCTACACCGCAGGCGGCGCATTCAGCATCTATGGCGGCACTGGCGCCCAAACCTGGGATCAAGTCCAAGATGTCGTTCGCACCGAACTTGATAAGATGATGCAAGAAGGCCCAACTGAAGCCGAAGTCGCCAAAGTTAAAAAGCAGATTGCCGGAAACCTTGTTCTTGGTATGGAAGGAACATCTGCGCGCATGCAACGCATGGCCAAAAACGAAATCGTTCACGGTCGCCAAATCTCTATGGAAGAAACTGTTTCCAAAATCAACGAGATCACACGCGAACAAATTCAAGAACTCGCAGGAAAAATGTTCCGGCCTGAGCAAATGCGAACCACCGTCATCGGCCCACAAAAATGAAGGAGCAAACCTTGCTCGATTACTGGAGTGCCGCTTCTACTGATAAGGAGCGGCTCACCTCTTTGGCCGAGTATTTTCGCGACGATCTTGGATCCGATGCATGTGACATTTTCCTCGCCAGCACGGGCGGATCACTGGTTCTCTCATCGAGTACAACAAATCCTGAGCTGATTGAGCGAATCCGATTGGCAAAAGGTGTCGGACTGGTTGGCACCGTTTTTCAAAGCGAAAAACCTCTCATCATCGAAGATAACCTCAGCAACCACCCTGAAAATAAAGATGTTCCCGAATGGGATGACCCAAAATACAGTTCCGCATACATTTATCCTTTTCGCATCACCGATTCGTTTCAAGGAATCGTTTTCTCCCGCAAACTCAAGCCATCAAAAAATAAACCAAAGACAGAGCAACTGAACTCAAAGTTAAACCAGTTTGTTGCCTTTCAGGCTGGCTTCAATACTGGCTCAAACATCAATCGCTTGGATGCACTCAGCGAAGTTGCCCGGAGTCTCACCGGAACCCCATATCTCGAAGAGGTTCTTCAACTTCTCGTACACCTCACCGCTAAACGATTTAACTACCGCGTTGTAACTGTCCGACTTCTCGATCAAGAGCGTGATGAACTAATCCTCCGCGCAACCCAAGCCACGAACAAAGCCTACCAACGCAAGCGCGCCATCAAACTTGGCGAGAGTATTGCGGGCAAAGCGATCGAATCCCAAAAACCGGTTTTCATTAACGATGTTCAAAACGAAGCTGACTACATTGGTCATGACCTCGCCGAAGAACAAGGCCTCCGCAGCATGATCTGTATTCCCCTGATCGTGCAAAACCGGCCAGTCGGGGTAATGAGTTGCTACACCGGCGAAATCCGCCAGTTCAGCGAAGACGAAATCGCGGTTCTACAAACTCTTGCCCAGCAAGCTGCCGTCAGCATTGAGCACACCCGACTCCAGGTACGCAATACGCTGATGCAAGAGATGCATCACCGTGTCAAAAACAACCTCCAGCAAATTGCTTCCTTGCTCCGACTTCAAATCCGGCAATCCCACTACAAGTCAATGGAGGATGCCCTCGAAGATTCCCTTTCCCGAATCCAAGCTATTGCTGCTGTGCATGAACTTCTAAGCCGCGATGACCTCGACCACGTGAGTGTAAAGCACATTGCGGAAATGCTTGGCCACCACCAGCAACAATCGTTCATCATGCCCGGTAAACACATCCAGTTCAGTGTCCGCGGCGATGATGTTCATCTGAATACAAACCAGGCCACGCAGGTTGCACTTGTTCTCAACGAGATGATCCAAAACGCGGTTGAGCACGGTTTTGCAAACGCCAACGAGGGCGAAATCCACATCACCATCGAAGAACTAGAAAATGAGATCGGTGTATGGGTCAGTAACGATGGCGATCCTCTCCCTCCCGACTTCGACCCGATTAAAGGTGGTCAGCTCGGTTTGCAGATTATCCGCTCACTTTCCGGCGCATTGGGCGGAACGTTCAAAATAGAAAATCGTCTCGGCTGGACAGTCTGTGAAGTCAAATTCACTCGTCAATTAGCAGAATAACTGGCAAAAGTGCTCTTAAAAACGAGCATTTTCAAGAAGGTAGAATGAACAACAGTCAAACTGGGAGTTTAAACTGATGGTGAAATTCACCTTATGCGGAGTTGGTCTTATCGCGGTTGCCTTTGCAAACGCAGATATCGTTTTAACAAACTTGCCTCTGAGCGGCGCAACCCTTTCTAGCGACGTACTATTTGGCAACCGCTATAAAGCCGTCGGCTTTAAGATGCCTGCTGCTGGTAGCTCGTACACTGTCAATACAATCGAAGCTGTTATAAGTATGAATTCAACTGATATAGCCAACGGGGTTATGCCAGTCATGAGAATTTATACGAGTGTCACTGGTGAGCCCAACATCCGAAAACCTGGTAGCGAATACATTCTCTTCAGTTCGCCGACCACATATACAACCGGCTACCAAAAATACACATTTACTGCAACCAATTCTCTTCCCCTCCTGCCGGGCACAGAATATTTTGCCGTGATGCGCGGATCCCAAGGCGCAAACACTATTGAATGGGCTTTTGAAAATCCCCGACCACCTTACACAGGCATTGCAACATATACTAACCAATTCACATTTAACGCCATTGCGTGGAATCAACAGTCTGGCCTAATTGGAGGGAACTCAATGCAAATCAATGCCGAAGCCGTTCCCGAACCAGCAACACTTTCCCTGCTCGCGCTTGGTGCAGTTGCTGCATTGCGGCGACGAAAAAAATAAGTAAGCACCCGGAGCTAGTCAACTATCTCCGGATGCTTCTCTCAATTTATTTCGCTTTGGGATCAAAGATAGCTAGAGGTTTTGTCGTCTTCCATGCTCCACGTGTAAAGTCAGGGAAATCAACACTCTTGCCTCGATTCGCTACCGAATCAATACTCAAAGGCGTCACCGCGCTCCATGCCGCGGCATCATAGACGTCCTGATCCAACGGTTCCCCGTTTCGCAAGCAGTAAATAATCCTCCATAGCATCAAAAAGTCCATTCCGCCGTGGCCGCCCATCTTCACCGCAAGTTCACCTTCTGACTTGTAAAGCGGGTGATCAAACTCTTCATAAATTGCATTGAGGTCACCGCCCTGAATCCAGCTCTCCGTACCCCGAACCTTGCCATCTTTGTCTTTGTATTTATCTTCGATAACAACGCGACCCGGGAAACCAGCCCAAACACCCTTAGTTCCTTGAATTAAGTTATGTCGAGTGTAAGGACGAGGGAGCTGCTCATCCCACTGAACCATAATCGTTTTCCCTTTCACCGACCGGATAATCGAGGTGTTCAAGTCCCCGCAAACAAAAGCTCTCTTGCGCCACTTATGACCTTCGGGGAAATTCTCCTTCGCATAAATTGCACGAACACGACTATTACAACTCACCGAGCTCATGTAATCAAACCGGTCGCCGCGGTTGATGTTCATATATTGGGCGACCGGGCCAAGGCCGTGGGTGGGATACAAGTTTCCGTTTTTGCTCATGTATTCCAAGGTGCGCCACGAGCCAGTCCCCCGTTGCTCTTCGTGCATCTGCCCACGTAAATCGTGAATATATGCTGCTTCACCATGCAGTAATTCGCCCAACGCCCCTTTACGAACCATATTGAGAACCATCAACTCTTCTCGGCCATAGTTGACGTTCTCCATCATCATGCAGTGCCGCTGAGTTTCTTCTGCCGTATCCACCAATGCCCAGCATTCTTCAAGCGTCAGAGCGGCCGGAACCTCAATAAAGGCATGTTTGCCTTTGCGCATCGCTTCCAGAGCCATGGGTGTGTGCCACTGCCAAGGTGTAGCAATAAACACGGCATCAATGTCCTTCCGGTCAAGCATCTTCTTGTAGCCGTAAGGATCACCAACATAAAGCGTCGGAGCCGGTTGACCAGCTTTAACTACACTCGCCGCCGCACTATCGGCCCAATCTTGATACAGATCGCAAATCGCCTTAACTTCAACCCCATCAAGCGCACAAAGCTGGCTCACGTGTCCGCTTCCCCGTGCACCTACCCCAATAACTGCAACCCGAACCTTCTCCATTGGGGCAAGCCGCAAATCTGCCACGTTCTTCCCTTTTCTTTGTGGTGCTTTGGCAGCTGATTGTCCCCCCAATTCCCCAAAAGCAGTCGCTCCTGCCAATCCCATCCCGGCCGCTGCCGCCCCGCGCAAGAAGTCTCTTCGTTTCATTAAGTCCATTCTCCCCTATCTGCAACCTTAAAATCCATGAACGTTATCATTGTTCTCAGAACAACATTTCAAGAACTTCGCCTCAGTCGTGCATCCCTAACCCCCCTTCGTTTCGTCAATTATCAAGACAACTATGGATTGGATCTCCCAGCCTGATGCGTGGATAGCCTTACTTACCTTGACGGTTCTCGAAATCGTACTTGGAATTGACAATATCATCTTCATTTCGATCCTAAGCGGAAAACTTCCGGAGGCAGAGCGAAAACGAGCCCGACAACTCGGCCTCGCTGCCGCACTAATCACTCGAATTCTCCTTCTCTTGAGTCTTGGATGGGTAATGGGCTTAACCAAGCCTCTCTTTACAATTGGCAGTTTTGACGCCACCGGTAAAGCTATCATCTTGTTAGGGGGTGGACTCTTCCTCATCTGGAAGTCTGTTCACGAAATTCACCATAAACTCGAAGGTCACGAAGAGACTCAAAAGAGTGTTAAAGCCGCTACCTTCAACAGCGTTATTGTGCAGATCATGATTCTCGACGTGGTTTTCAGTTTGGACAGCGTTATCACCGCCGTCGGAATGGCCAAGCACATTCCCGTTATGATCACCGCCGTTGTTATCGCCGTCGGTGTCATGATGGCATTCGCAAACTCAATTGGAGACTTTGTTGAAAAGCATCCAACGATCAAAATGCTGGCTCTCGCGTTCTTGATTCTCATCGGAGTCAATCTCGTTGCCGAAAGCTTCCATGTAGAAATTCCCAAAGGCTACACCTACTTTGCGATGGCCTTTGCAACAGTTGTTGAGTTGCTCAACATCAAGATCGGGCACGGCAAAAAGCCAGTCAAACTCCACAAAGACCCTATTGTCGAACAAGACACGGGCGCAAATGGTTAACACCCAGGCGATTAGCAAAACATTCCGCGACGCTAAAAAGGAAATCGTGGCGGTGAAGGAAGTCAACTTCACCGCCATTCCTGGAGAAATCCACGCATTACTTGGAGTAAACGGAGCAGGCAAAACCACTCTGCTCCGCATGCTTTCAACCGTTATCCGCCCCACGACTGGAACCGCAACTCTCCAAGGATTCAGCATCGATACCGATGCCGCCAAAGTCCGCCAGTCAATCGGATTCCTCAGCACGTCAACCGCTCTCTATGGGCGACTAACCGGGCGTGAGCTTCTCAAATACTTCGGAAGCCTCTACGGATTCTCAGGTTCAGAGTTGAATGACCGGGTGCAAAGTGCTGTCGCCCAAACCAAAGCCCAAGAATTCTGCGATCAGCTCTGCGACCGCATGTCCACCGGACAAAAGCAACGCATCTCCATCGCCCGCGCCATCGTCCACGAACCACCCATCCTCCTCTTTGATGAACCCACCGCCGGACTCGACATTCTCGCCGCCCAAACCGTTCTCGAATTCCTCGAATCCGCCCGCCAAAATCAAAAAACAATCGTTTTTAGTACCCACAACATGAACGAGGTTGAACGCCTTGCTGACCGCGCCACAATCGTCAACCAAGGCGAAGTGAAAGGCACAGGCACTCTCACGGAAATCAAGGAACAAACGGGTCAATCGACAACCGAACTCGCATTCCTCAGCCTCATTCGCCCCCAAGAGGCCATGGCATGAAAACCAGTACTGGAACCAAGCAAGTCTTCCTCAAAGAGCTCAGAGAAATGGCCCGCGACCGCCGGGTTCTTCAAGCCAGTATTATCATGCCGATCTTCATGGTCGCTCTTTTCATTTTCATTTTCGGAATCATCCAATCCAGCGTCAGTGATAAGCCAAAAATAGAAATCGCTGTGGTGACAGCCGCAGGAATAGACACAAGTCAGTACATTCCTGAACCTCTTTTGGATGCAATTACCCCAGTAAGCAGTTGGGAAGAGGGAGCCCAATTGGTTCGCGATAAAAGTGCTCAGCTCGTCATTGAAATCAAAGAAGACACTCGCGTTAACTACCGGGTTGGATTCCTAGAATCTGCTCCTTTGTCGGGAATTGCCCTCGGCACACTTCAAAACGAACTCAACAAAAAGAATATTGCCCTCGTCAAAGAAACCCTCAAAGTAAACAACCTCCCTGATCAGACAGATCACAACAAGATCGCCAGAGAGAACCTGGACAAAGATGACGGACTTGCCGGTTCAATTATCGTCTCCCTTCTTCCCTACCTCATCGTCCTTTGGGCGTTCCAAGGTGGCATGAGTGTTGTTGCCGATCTTGTCGCCGGAGAAAAAGAACGCGGCACAATGGAAACTCTCCTGGTCAGCCCAGTTCGCCGTGCTGCCGTCGCCCTCGGCAAAATCCTCGCCGTAATGGTCGTCTGCTTCATTGGTAGCCTCACGACGCTTGCCGGAGTTTTCCTTGCCGCCACAATCAAAGTTCCTCTTACCAAAAATCTATTTCCGACTGGTGTCAGCATCGGAGTACTCGATACCATCTTTGCGATTGTGACAATTCTCAGCCTCGTGGCTTTCTTCGCCACTCTCATGGTCACAATCGCCGCCCGAGCAAGAAATATCCGGGAAGCACAAACTCATCTCGGCCTCCTCACATTCATCATCCTGATGCCCGCAGTATTCAGCCAAATCATCGGCTTCACCGGGCTAGAATCCGCAACGTGGGTTTACTGGACGCCGGTTCTAAATGCGGCGGTGGTCATTAAAAACCTCATTTTGGGTTCCGCGACAATGGGCCAACTTGCTCCGGTTTGGATCGTCAACTTAATTCTTGCCGCAATCTTCTTACGGTTCTCAATCCAGCTCTTCCGGAAAGAAGAAATCCTTCTTCGCGTCTAGCCTGAGCTCATCATGCTCGAAAGCTGTGCGCCTTGCGCATT
>JAPUDU010000162.1:0-548 GCA_027492935.1 Fimbriimonadaceae bacterium | reverse complement strand
TCGCTCGACTAATTGCTTGCTCCATCGCAGTGAAGCGAGCGCGCAAGCTTGCTTCTCGGAGAACCAACTGATCGTTCAAGCTCGTAATTCGATCTTTTATATCCTGAACCTGCGCTGTCAATGTTTGATCAATTGTTGATAGCAAACCGTTGACCGAGTCAGTAAACGAATTCGTTTGGAAGTTCATAAGCGCCGCAACCCCGCGATTGAAAGATATCGATCCAATCGAACCTGTTGCCGTGCCTTTATACAGAATCTGCAGACCATCAGTCGTTGCGTTGCCGCTGTCACCAAGCAGAAACTGTCCGCTACCTTTTGCCGTTTCGCCGTTGATTGTTCCCGCAACATCAACCCCAGCGACATTCGTGCCCCCCGTCATACCAATGCCGGAGTTATTCGCACCCTCAGCTAAGCTACTGGTTACTGTAAAGTTGCCCGCTGTGCCGTAGCGCTTACTTTCGATCTTCAAAGATCCACCATCGTTACTCGCAACTACAAAGTCTTTAAATCGGCTATCAGAGTTGATCTGACTCACCAATGAGTTTAAA
>JAPUDU010000161.1 GCA_027492935.1 Fimbriimonadaceae bacterium | reverse complement strand
TGTTCACGTTCCCAAAACCGGCTCGTCCCATGAGTCCGCTTTGTCGGGCCTGAGCCCAATATTAGCTGATTAACACCACTCTAAGCAACCAATTTTGCGAAAACGCAAGATGGCAACAAAAAGCTGTCTTAATCAACTCCCGGGGGAGTATAGCACGGCATTTGTTGCAAATAACTCACCAATGACAAGCAGAATTTAAAAAAACTGCGTCACAAATGGCAATTTACAACGGTTTGAACCATATCACGGACGGATTCAACGCTCAAATCGGTTCGAATTATCTCATCTGCAAATACTTTGCGAACCGAAGGATTAACCTGACTCAACAACAATTTATCCGCCGCCTCAACGCTCCCCATACGCTCAATCAACCGCCCACGGGCCACTTCTAACGGGCAATCACAAACCACGACCGCTCCAAAGGCACTCACCAACCCCGCTTCGATGAGCAAAGGAACCTCCACCACATCAGCATCCGAAGCATAAAGTCGCTCAAGAATCAAAGGATGCATCACCGCACCCAACCGCCGTCGAAAATCAGAATCTCCCATCCGCTCCCGCACAGCAACCCTCAAATCATCCCTCGCACCGACCGCCTCTTCCAGCCAGCCCTGAACAAACTCCGACTCAAACACTTCACGCGCAACCACATCCGAATCCACAACCGAAAACCCTAACTCCCCAAACATCCGACCAACCGTGCTCTTCCCGCTTGCAATCCCGCCCGTAACCACCAAAGCGCATTTCACCTCCTCAGTCTAGCCGAACAAAAAAATCCCTGGAGAACTTTCATTCTCCAGGGATTCCCAATCGGTTAACTTTCCGATTTATTCTGACTTATCGCCGTCGTTGTCTTCGTTACGGACAAGACCCTTCAACAAGCCAAGGCGTTCGCCGATCGTCGCGCCACCAGTTGCCACGCGTTGTGACGGTGCCGTATCTTCCGAGGGTTGTCGGAACTTCGTACCACGTCGTTTGCCACCTTGACCACCATCGCGGTTGTCTCGGTTGTCGCGACCACCACCATGGCCTCCGCCTGGTCGCAAAGCTGCGCCAACACTCGGATCCATTCGGTAACCACCAACTTGCGGATTCGATCGAAGGCTCAAAACCATTCGTCGCTCATCCGGTCGCAGATCAATAATCGTCGGTTCAATTTCTTGCTTTTCTTCAAGCACGTCTTGCGGCTTGTTGATGCGCTCATCGCTAATCTCACCAACTGGCAAGAACGCTTCAGCCCCTTCCGGCAACCGAACAAAAGCACCGGCTTGAACCATGCGGCTCACGGTGACCTTAATCTTGTCGCCTTGCTTGTAATTGTCCTTAATTAAGTTCCAAGGATCAGGCATGACCTGTCGAAGACCCAAACTGATTCGTCCGCCGCCTTCATCAAGTCGAAGAACCATAACCTTGATATCTTCGCCTTCCTTCAAAACTTCCTTCGGATGGTCAATGCGCATCCAGCTCATTTCACTAATGTGAAGCAAACCATCTACGCCACCCAAATCGATAAACGCACCGTAGTCGGTCAGCCGGCGAACCGAACCTTCCAGAATTTCGCCCGGCTTTGTCGTTTCAAACAAGCTCTGACGAACTTCGTCGCGTCGCTCATCCTCAGCTGCCTTATTACTAAGAACAACCTTCTTGCGCTCTTTATCAACTTCGATAATCTTGACGCCCATTACCTGGCCGACATATTTTTCAATGTTGCGCAACTTACCGCTACCGACGTGAGTCGCCGGAACGAATCCACGGACACCAATATCAACAACCAATCCGCCTTTTACGCGGTCAATTACGTTGGCTTGGAAAATTTCGCCGCTTTCGAACGAATCCAAAATGCGTTGCCATTGAACATCAAAATCTGCTTTTCGCTTACTAACAACGGGATTACCTTCCGCGCTGTTCGTTTTCAAAACTATGACTTGGAACGTATCGCCTGGCTGAACGTGACCAATTGCCGTTTCTAGCTTTTCGTTTGCAAGTTCAGCAATCGGGATGATCACTTCATCTTTCTTACCAATGTCAACCAAAACGCGATCGTTTTCAACTTGGATAACCTTTGCCGTAATGCGTTCACCTTTCGTTAAGGTTGAACCGGTTTCTGTATCCTCACCGCCAAGGCTCGCCATTGCAGCTTCAAAAAGCCGCTCATCTTCCGTCTGACCTGATTTCGCCGGAGCTGCTTCAGCTTTCGGTGCTTCGGCCACAGGAGCAGAAGCAACCGGCTCTTCAGCCTTAACTTCTTCAACCACAGGTGCTTCCGCAACAGGTTCTTCGGCCGCAGGGGTTTCTGCGGGTGTAGATTCAACTACAGGCGTCTCGGCCATTTCGGGCGTACTCGTCGTGACTTCCGCGGTCGTCTCTTCAGTAGGAGTCAACTCTTCCGGAGTCTGATTTTCTTCAGTCATCATAAGGTTCTCAAGTCGTGTGGCCCCCAAATCTGAATAAAATATCCATTAACCCAGGTGCCGTAATTTGTCGAAGCCTATTGTAGCGCAGGCATAAACTCAAAACAGGACGTTTTGGGCTACGTTATCCCACGATAACGTTTAACCTAGCCCAACTCGATCAACCAACCAGCAGTAAACTCCTAAACCAATGCCCAAAGCCGTCATCGATGTCGGATCAAATTCCGTTCTTCTCCTTATCGCAGAAAAAAGCGGTCAAGTCTGGAAAACAATCCACGAGACATCTGCTGTCACTGGCTTAGGTGCAAACACCAAAAAAACCGGACTCATCGGTGAACTCGGTGCCACCAAAACCCTCGAAGCCCTCAAGTACTGCTTCGAACAAGCCACAAAACATGGTGTTTCCGATATAAACGCTGCCGGAACCATGGCCCTCCGGATCGCCAGCAACGCTAACGATTTCCTCCAACGCGCTAAAAACCAAGGCACTCCTCTCACCATTCTCAGCGGAGAAGACGAAGCTCTCCTCGGATTTCTAGCCGTATCCGAAGACCCTCTATTTAGCCATTCAAACCGACTCACCATTATCGACCCCGGCGGGCACAGCACAGAACTAATGACTGCCCAAAAAGAAGGCAATTCCTGGCGCACCCTATATAAAAGGTCATTCCCTATCGGAGCGCTCGGCCTTATCGAAACCAGTTTCCCTGACGAAACCCCCAATTTCGCTCAACGACTCGCTGCTCTCGACACAATCGATTCAACTCTCGGTTTCGAGTATCTCCCCCACCAATGCGGCACTGTCGTAGTCCTCGGCGCAACCGGCACCAATCTCATCTCCATCCGCGAAAAACTCACTCAATGGCAGCCCGAGCTTGTCCACGGCCAAACTCTGGACTTTGAAGAAATCTCGCGCGCTGTTGGATGGATGTGCGATATGACCGAAGCGCAACGCGCCGCAATCCCAGGAATAGAAAAAGGGCGGGAGCGAACTATCCATATTGGGGCCCTTATCCTCGAAAGATTCCTCCAAGCCACCCATGCTTTAGAATGCAAAGTTAGCGTTCGCGGTTGGCGATACGCTCTCCTCGACCACTCCGTAACAACATCTGTATGATCACCCTACTTCGTAAATATTGGTATGTGCTTTGCATCCTCCCCTACCTGGGTTTCTGGACTTATGGACTAACCGATCTCGACGAAGGCTTTTACGGTGCGGTCACCATGGATATGCTCCGACGCCATGATTGGATCACCCCCACTCTCAACGGCATTCCATGGTTTGAAAAACCCATCCTCGCTTACTGGCTATCCATGCCCTTCGTGAGCATCATGCCCAACGAATTCGGGGCGAGACTCCCGTCATTTCTCTGCACCCTCGCAACAATCTGGATTATTTACCGATTCGTCAAAAAACACCTGAGCGAAGAAGTTGCAATTGCGTCCGCTCTCGTTTACAGTTCTTCCCTTCTCGTCGTCGCCATCGGCAGAATGATGATGACCGATGCTCCCCTTGTGCTCTGCTTGACTATCGCTTTCACCACGTTTTACGAAAGTATTCAGGGCAACCAAAAACTGCGTTTAATCACTGCCGCAACGCTTGGTCTGGCTGTCCTCGCAAAAGGCCCCGTAGCACTTGTCCTTTTTGGACTAATCGGTATTTTTTCTTTCTGGCGACTGCCAGAAACCCGGTCAAACTGGACAAAGTATTGGACAAGTGGAACGCTCATCCTCGCCGCAATCATCGCGTCCTGGTATGTCCCTTGCTATCTCGCAAATGGACAGTCATTCATCGATAAGTTTCTTATCGAACAAAACATCGGGCGTTTCAAAGGTGGCGATACGGCCCACACTGTCCCCGGCTGGGCTAATCCGATCTTCTTCCCTGCCGTTCTCCTTCTTGCCACTCTCCCTTGGGTTGCCGGAGCGATCAAGTCTAAGTTCTGGCAAACCACCAATACTGATCAGTCTAAAAACCCATTACTAACCTGTCTCCTTATTTGGTTCTTAGTCGTACTAATCTTTTTCACCATTTCCGGAACAAAGCTGGTTCACTATATTCTCCCCGCAATTCCCCCTCTCGTCATATTAATAGCCAATGCTCTGCTCACACGCCACTCCAAGTTTCTTGCCCAGGAAACAGCCGAACCTCAACCCAATACAACCGGTCTAGATCGACTGATCAAAATATCATCTATCGTATCCATTGTTACTCTTATCGTTGCCCAATATGCTTTCTATACCGATTGGTCTAAACGATTCAAAGATGTCCAATCTATTGCCACTGAAGCCCGACTCAAAGGCTTTCAACTTTACGAAGGAAACCTTGGCCGCCCCGAAGGATCAACCAATGAATTCCAAGGCAAAATCAACGACGCGGGTCACCCTTCTCTTGGTTTTTATTTCCGCCGTCCAATCATTGTTCACGAGGGCCAGCCAAACACGCTCCCGCCCCAATCGATTATCATCTATCGCGATATAGATAACCCCACTTCTCTCATCCCCCACGATGTTCAAAACAACAATAAAATGATCATCGACAAGCGTGGGCGCTACACGGCCGTCACAATAACAGACTAATCAGTCAAACCGAATATAAGGCAGTATCTGCCGACTCATTTCCGGCCCAAATCCAGGAATACGCTCCAAATCCTGCACCCCTTGAATCATCCCAACTTCACTTCGGTATCGAACAATTTCGCCTGCCATCACTGGCCCAATTCCTGGCAATTGCTCAATCACTTCGACCGGTGCCTCATTAATTCGAATGGGCCAAGCCACATCATCCAACCTTTTAACTATTTGCCCTTTCAGATCCACCTCATCCCCATCTTTTAAAATCTTTGCCAGATTAACACTTTCCCAGTCTGCTCCCTCCAATGCGCCCCCTGCCGCTTCAATCGCATCCTCAACCCGAGAACCCTTGGTCAAATCGTAAACGCCAGGAGTCCTCACCGTCCCCTTGACGCTAACCCGGATCATTACTACTTCAACTGGCTCGTCTGGCTTTTTTGGACTAACCGTTCCACTTCCTAATTCCAATGGCTCTTGCGCCATGGGTTTTTTGTCGTTCCCCGATTGACCAAGCCAATATCCCACGATTAAAGCAGACACAATCGCAAGCCCAACTAAACCGCCTTTCTGCCGCTCCGAAAGTTCACTCCACATGATTAACCATCTGCCAAATTCTCTTCGCGACCTCTGGTGCCCGGTCGCGACAAATTTCCGTATGCTTCAACTTCTCATACCAAAGAATTTCATTGCCCGTTGCCTCCGCCAGTGCCTCCGGATGCCTAGCCCCAAACATCCCATCATCTCGGCTATGCAGAATTAAACTCGGCCCTTTCCATTTCGCCGCATAGTCAACCGGACGAACCTCCGCACTCTTCACACCACTCCTCCTTTGAGCCATAAGAACAATCGGTCTAAAAATTTTTGCTCCTCCAGGAATGCTCACACTTAAAAAATCTTCGCCTCCCCAATCTAACCGGGCATAAGCCGATTCCGTTGTCACGCTCGAAATCAAGGCAGGCTCCTTCCCAGCGGCCATCCAACTAGCCGCACCTCCCATGCTCACACCGACCAAATGAACAAACTTTCCTCCCCCCTTTAACACCCGCGCAACCGCCAAAATCTCCTCCGATTCCCCATCGCCAAACCCTACTTGCTTCGCCGGACTAACTGTCTGACCCATTGTAGCGAGCACAACAACTTCCCCAAACTTGACTAATTCCGCCGCCAAGGGATTCCAATAACTTTGAGTTCCTCCGTAGCCATGCACCAGGACAAAAACATGATCACCTTCTCCCCCCCGCCAAGCCGGAATCTCATATTCCTTGCCCGGAAAGCTCGCATCGTTAAACCCTGATAGCCTCTCACCTGAATTCAATCGAACCGGCGAAACATAGGCAAGGGCCATCAAATAACATCCCCCAATATAAAGCCCAACTATTCCCACCAGGATCAGCCAAATCACGTTACACCAAGGTCGCTTCGGCTGCCTCTACTGTGTTCATAAGCAAACTCGCAACCGTCATCGGCCCAACTCCACCAGGAACAGGGGTGATCGCACTTGCAACTGCCGCACAACCATCATAATCACAATCCCCAACATCGTGCCCTCTGCCTTCAACTTTGTTGTATCCCGCATCAATGACAACCGCCCCCGGTTTAATCCAATCACCTTTCACAAGCTCAGCTCGGCCGACCGCCGCCACCACAATATCCATCGTGCGGCATAACTCAGCCAAGTCCTTTGTACGCGAGTGAGCAATAGTTACCGTTGCATTCCGTTCCAAAAGCATCAGAGCCATGGGCTTGCCTAAAATATTAGACCGACCAATCACCAACGCATTTTTCCCTTCACATTGAATCTGAAAACGATCAATCAGTTTGGTTATTCCCAGAGGAGTCGCACATCGGAAACCAGGAATCCCGGCCGTCAACCGCCCCAAACTCGCGCTTGTAATCCCATCAACATCCTTCTCCGCCCCCAAGCTTTCCAACACCCGATCTTCATCAATATGGCCAGGCAAAGGGTGCTGAATCAAAACCCCATGTACTGTCGAATCAGCATTGAGCTTAGCCACCTGATCCATAACCGCCGATTCGCTAACCGAGTCATCCACCATAAACGTACCGCTTTCAATCCCCACCCAGCCAGCCCATTTTTTCTTCATTTCAACATAAGCCAGGCTTGCTGGATCTTGCGCCGCTACAACCGCTTCTAGCCGCGGAACGACCCCCCGTTCCTTCAACGCCGCCACCCGACCCTTCAACTCTTCCCGAATCTCACGTGCAACCTCTCTCCCATCCAAAATCACTGGTGTTGATGTCATACAAGTCCATTCTAATCGCTTCGGCGCGAATTCTGATGATCCTTTTCCATAACCTGGGCCGCCTGCTTGGCCCTAAACTCTTCTAGCCGATCCGCAAGATCGCCACCGCCACAAGCCAAAATTTGCAACGCCAGCAACCCTGCATTCCGAGCATTTCCAATGGCAACTGTCGCCACTGGGATCCCCGCTGGCATCTGAACAATACTGTAAAGGCTATCAACTCCACTCAAAGCCTTGCTCTGCACCGGAACTCCAATAACGGGCAGGGTTGTCATGCTCGCCACCATTCCGGGTAAGTGTGCCGCCCCTCCTGCTCCCGCAATAATCACCTGCAAGCCTCGCTCCCTCGCCGTCTTGGCATATTCGACCATTCGGTCTGGAGTCCGGTGAGCACTCACGATATGAAGTTCATAGCCAACTCCAAATTCTTTCATCACCGCCTCCGCCGATTCCATAGTCGGCAAGTCACTATCCGACCCCATGATGATCCCAACCACAACACGCGCCATATATTCTTTAGTCTACTCACTCAAATTCAAAAAATCTAATGTGGATAAGTCAGTCAAAAATTTATCAAATTCATCCGGGCCCCGATGCTTTCTATTCTTATACTGCGTCCCCTATCACAAGACCAATCGGTCTTAACACAATTTCATGGATTTCAGGATGGACGATATGACGCCAATCAATCTTTTCGAATCGCAAGCAGTGATTAAGGTCATTGGTGTGGGTGGCGGCGGATGTAATGCCGTTAATCGAATGGTCGAGG
Organism: Fimbriimonadaceae bacterium; assembly: GCA_027492935.1. Classification (GTDB taxonomy): domain Bacteria; phylum Armatimonadota; class Fimbriimonadia; order Fimbriimonadales; family Fimbriimonadaceae; genus UphvI-Ar2. The sequence goes on along the minus strand of JAPUDU010000161.1, from coordinate 4,997 downwards.
CCGGGGTTTCCGGTATCGAGTTCGTTGCGTTGAATACGGATACGCAAGCGCTTAAAAATAGCCTCGCAGACGTCCGACTTTCAATTGGAGATATTTCCACCCGTGGCCTCGGAACTGGCGGAGACCCCGCAAAAGGCGCCGAAGCTGCACGTGAATCCGAACGGGCTATCAACGACATCCTTGATGGTTGCGATATGGTCTTCATCACCGCTGGTATGGGTGGCGGAACTGGAACAGGGGCTGCACCTGTTGTCGCCGAACTCGCCCGAAGATTGGGCATCCTCACCGTTGGCGTCATCACCAAACCATTTATCTTCGAAGGCCCCCGACGAAAGCAATTAGCTAACAACGGTGCCGAAGCCCTAAAAGCACAAGTCGATACGCTCATCCTCGTGCCCAACGACAAGATTCTTGAAGTCGTTGATAAAAATGCTCCGATGATTGCCGCCTTCCGCGCCGCCGATGATGTCCTTCGCCAAGGCGTTCAAGGAATCAGCGACATTATCACCAAGCCAGGTTTGATCAACGTCGACTTCGCCGATGTCAAGTCAGTCATGAAGGACGCCGGCATCGCCCTCATGGGAATGGGTAAAGGCTCCGGCGATTCACGAGCCCGCCTTGCTGCTGAAGCCGCCGCAAATTCTCCGCTCCTAGAAACAAAAGTTCAAGGTGCCAAAAAGATTCTTGTCAACATCTCTGCTGGTTCAAATTTCAGCATCGGCGAAGTCCGCGAAGCGATGGAATACATCAATCAACTCGCTGACTCCGAAGAAGCTGATATCTTCATGGGCCAAGTAACCGATCCAGAACTGGGCGACGATGTAATCATCACACTTCTAGCTGCTGGCATGGATCAACCCGCTCGCCGAGCCCCGGAGTCAACGGTTTTTGAAACCACCATTCCTACCCCGCGCGTCACTCAACCCGAACCAGAGTTGATCGCACCAAGAGCAAAATCCAAACCTATCGAGCTCGCCGAAATCGACCTCGACATCCCAAGTTTTCTTAGAAGACATAAAAAATAACAACAAGTACGGCTTAAACGAGCATCGTACTGGTCCAACGAATGGCCCGGTTCCCACATGAGCCGGGCTTTTTTTTAAACCTTCTTCAGCGTAAATCCAAACCCTGTTCCGCCAGAAACTGTTTGATAACTTCCCGACCCGTCATCTGGCTACCATTGACCCGCCGACCACTGCGCATACTCCAGTTCACCCCGGGGTTCATCCCTTGCGACTCATAAAACTCAACCATACGGGCATCAAAGTTACCAATTCCCCGTTCCAAATCGTACTCTTCCTCAAACCAAACTGATTCTTGGTTCAAACGCGGCTTGATGTCCGCAACCACATCGTCAGCGGGATAGCCCAAACAGAGTCCAAAGAGGCCAAAAGTTCGTTCCGGTAAATGCAACAGCTCCCGCACTCCAAACGCGTCATTTCGCAGTGCGCCAATGTAACAGCTGGAAATTCCGATCGATTCCGCCGCCGAAACAAGCCGCTCCGCCGCCAAGGCCGCATCAACCACCGCCATCGTATAAAACTCGGCCGTATCCAAAGCCGCAGGATCTTCGCCCGCCGCTTCCGCCGCTCTACCCAACCGATACATATCTACGAAAAATGCTAAAAACCATGGCGCCTCATGAATATGCTTCTGGTCGGCGCATAGCTCAGCAATCGCCGACCGGCGCTTCGGTTCTTGCACGCTCACCACACTCCAAAGTTGCAAATTTGAACTGGTGGCCGCACTCTGCGCTGTAGCAATCAAACCAGCAATAACATCTCGGGAAACCTCCCGAGATGAATAGTTTCTAACGCTCCGATGAGTCAAAAAGCGACCCAATCGATCAGCAATCTCGCCTTCAACCGGAGAATCCGAACCGTATCGAACGCGCCAAGCTTCCCCAAACGATTCTTCAAACATCACATGCTCATGTCGACCAGAATGTCGTAAGACGCTCGATCAAGCATAACCTCGCGAACCCACAACATCAATTTCTCTTCGCTCTTCATCTGTTCAGGATCCTTCTCACCAAACAAGCGTGGGTCAAGTGATTTCTCTGCTGTCTTCAGTTGTCCTTCGTTCAACACTTCTCTCATCTTTGCCAGCACAGAACCTGATGAGACATTTACCAACAGCACGCGTTTATTCTTAAAAGAACTAAACAGCTTCAAATACTCAACAACAAATTCGTCCTTTGGAACTTTTTGTTCCTTGATAGAATCCGCCAAGGCTGCATCCAGCTTCGGTTCAAATGCTTTCATTTCCTGAAGCTCTTTTGCTTCCATATCAAGCTCACTCTGTCGAGCCTTTTCAATCAATGGAAGTAATTCTCTAATCTGACTCTTTGTCATCAAAACTGGCAACAACTGGTCCAATATCTGCAGTCGTCTAACCTTAAACGCAATCCGATCCGCATCCGGATTCGACTTTCGTTGAACAGTTGGGGCAGCGGCAATACTTGTCCCGAACACCATTATCGCCAAAGCAATCGCAATCAACTTCATTTCTTTAAATCCTCATTTTTGGACGCATCTTCATTATCCCTCGTTTCGGAACCTATCACGCTTTTCAAAACCCAAACTGCACCATAGCTCTGCGCTCCGCAAAAAACCATCCCCAAAACCCCTGCTCCCATCCAACCTAATATTGTCAGCCTTCCGTCGACCATCCCGCCGTTCGATGCCATCAACGCCATCCCGCCAAACATCACAATTGCCCCCAAAACCATCATCCCAATCCCCGCCCAAGGCTTACGGCTTAAATCTGTCGCCATTGCCTTCTTCGAAGACCAATAACCAAAACCTATCCACAAAACCAAACAAGCCGCACCTTGAGCCCAAATCATCCCCAACAATCTACCTTCACCAAGAGTTACACTCTGAATCAAAGTGATCACTGTTTACGGCACCCTTTGTCTCGACCGCCTCCACCGAGTACCACGCCTCCCTCACCCTGGTGGATACGTCGAAATCACAAGCACTCGCATTGCCGTTGGCGGCGAAGCTTACAACACTCACTTTTCCCTGCAAAAGTGGAACCGCCCCCGCCAACTCATCACCAATAGCATCGGAAAATCCTTCGAAGCCGACATTGTCCGCAAATTGCTTCAAGAACAGAGTTTAGAAGAACCTGTAGAACCTAAGGATAATCAGCTCACCCCTATCTGCGATATATATGTCACCCCTGATGGCGAACGAACAATGTTCGGTATCGGCTTCGATGACCTCAATCAATTCTCAGATATAAAAGATGCCGATCTAATTCAAGGACAATGGTTCACCAGTGATGGCAACCTCGGCGAAAAGTCGCTTCAATTCGCCGATGTCGCTCGCTCCAAAGGCGCAAAAATCTACTGGATGGATGCAGCTATTGATCCTCCCGAAATACCCGAATACCAACCAACCGACATCTGGCAAAACTCCACCGATCGATTCGGAATAAAAGGTGATCTTCAAGCCAACCTTTCCGCCATTGAAAAAATCCACTTGAAAGTTGGATGCATGTGTATTCTCACCGATGGCAAAAACGGATTTGTTCTTTGCGGCCCTGATCACCCTGCCACTCACTTTCCCCCATTTCGTGCCCCTAATCAAATTGATTCAACTGGAGCAGGTGACTGTTTCCGAGCCGGACTCCTCCAAAGCCTCGACGACAAAATCTCACTGCCCGACTCCCTCGCTTTCGCCGCCGCAGCCGCATCATTAGCCTGCCAAGGATTCGGAGCGACAGCAAGCATTCCAACCCTAGAAGAAGTTTTTGCTCTCATTTCTAGCCAAGCCCCCACCCTCCTGACATACCGCCAGCTTTGTTAAAAGCTATGCTTGAGCCGTCACACCAGCAAAAACGCTATTCGTAACAAAGACCTCACCGACAAACATCTCTTCTGGGTCGCACTCCACACTAATCGGAGCATCCCAGCGATCCATCTCAATTTCAAGAACCCCACCCTTACTCTGAACCTCAACTTCGCCATTCAAGCCCATCTTTCTAAACCAAACACTTGCGCTAGCAATTGCCCCCGTTCCGCAGCCCATCGTTTCACCCACTCCGCGTTCCCAAATCCGCATCGATAAATGTCGATCAGAATCCGGCCGCACCCACATGACGCTTACCCTTTCTGGAAACACCGCATCATTCTCCACCTTCGGCCCTAACCTCAAAAATTCTTCATCGCCTGGTAATTCATCGCAAAACACAACAAAGTGCGCGCTTCCCGTAGTAACTGCTGTCCCAGTAATGCCGCCAACAGGCACCTCCCACATCTCACCACCAAAAGTAGTCGGAATAATCGCTGGGTCATAGCTTGCCGGTGGCATCAAAGCTTTGACTCTCCCCGCGGGATTAACTGTCATTGCAATCTGTTTTCCTAATTGATGCACCACAAACTCTAGCCCCGTCCACCCTTGCCGGTACGCATACCAAGCCGCACACCGAAGGCCATTTCCACAAAAATCTTCCGTACCATCTGGATTAAAGAACCTGAGATGAATCTCATTATCTTCTCGCCAAATAACCAACATGCCGTCCGAACCCACCGAAAATCGACGTGCGCAAACCTCAATCGCCATCTGATTCCAATTGGCATCCCCGACTTCCTCCCGATTGATCAGCACAAAATCGTTGCCTACTGTCTCCAGTTTTGTAAACGGCACCACCACCCCAGACACTAAGCGCTCACCTCAGCCCGCACAACAAGTGGTTCTAAACGACATTCCGACTTCATCATCGTTGAACGGAACCAAGTTCCATCCGGACAAACCAACGGGAACCACCAAGCCGATGGCCGGAACCCAGCTCGTTGAAGGCCGCTTGAGCTCACTATCGCCTCCCGGATCAATCGAACTCGCATCAACTCCGCTTCCAATGCGATGTTAAAACGTCTCTCGCGCAAGCGGCGTACCGAAGCACTCGAAACCAAATCTATCTGTTCGCGTTCCAGCTTCCTAAATTCCGTCAACGCCGATTCGATTCTTATATCAACGTCATGAAGTCGA
>JAPUDU010000160.1 GCA_027492935.1 Fimbriimonadaceae bacterium | reverse complement strand
CTTCAACCAAACGGTCAATCGGAAGATTGGCCAATCGACTTTAGCGACGTTAAAGGCCAATCTCAAGCCATCCGTTCCCTCGAAATCTCCGCCGCCGGCGGCCACAACGTCCTCATGACTGGCCCCCCCGGATCAGGCAAAACCATGCTCGCTCGTCGGCTTCCCACAATTCTCCCACCCCTCCACCTCGACGAAGCCATCGAAGTCACGCGCATTTACAGTTCATCTGGCGAACTCCCCGATAAGAGTGGACTTGTCTGGAAGCGACCCTTCCGATCCCCCCACCACACAACCAGTTACGCCGCCATCGTGGGCGGCGGCAAAACCCCAAAACCCGGTGAAGTCTCGCTCGCTCACAACGGAGTTCTCTTTCTCGATGAAATGCCCGAATTCGGTCGCGACGTCCTCGAAGCCCTCCGCCAACCTCTCGAAGACAACGTTGTCACCGTCGCCCGTGTCCAATCCACCCTCACTTTCCCCGCCGCTGCTATGCTCGTCGGTGCCATGAACCCCTGCCCCTGCGGATTCAAAGGCTATCCCGAAGCCAACTGCATCGGGGCCGCCCAGTGCCTCAAGTACGCCGCAAAAATCTCTGGCCCTCTCCTCGACCGCATCGACCTTCACGTCAATGTCCCCCGTCTCAAACCCGAAGAACTTACCGCCGTCCCTTCCGGCACCCCCAGCCATCAAATCCGCGAACGCGTTCTTGCCGCCCGCACTAAACAATCCGACCGTCTCGGAGAAGGCAAAACCAACGCCAAAATGACTCCTCGTGAACTCAAAGAAATCATCCAAATGGATGATGAATGCAAGTCGTTCATGCAATCCGCCGCCCACAAGCTCAACCTCTCCGCCCGCGTCTTCGATAGACTTCTTAAAGTCGCCCAAACCATCGCCGATCTTGATAATAGCCCCCAAATCACCCGCACCCACCTCGCCGAAGCCGTCCAGTACCGCTCAACCAACGAATAGCAAGCAACACTCACCGTCATCCTTAACGAAAGCTAGGATCGCCTTATTGATCTCTTTCTACAATACGTAAAGGTTACGAACGTGTCAAACTAATTCCATGTTCTTCGCCGCCGCATTCGCCATCACCCAACCCGCATTTGGCGTCCTCGTCTTCAGCAAAACCGACGGCTTCCGACATGATTCGATCCCCGTAGGAATCGAAACCCTCGCTAAACTCGGAGAAGCAAACAATTTCACTACCACCGCCACCGAAGATTCCGCCACCTTCACCTCCGAAAACCTGAGCAAATACAAAGTCATCGTCTTTCTCAACACCACTGGCGATGTCCTCGACCCATCCCAACAAGATGCTTTACAAAATTACATTAATAAGGGAGGCGGATATGTCGGCATTCACGCGGCAGCCGACACAGAATACGATTGGCCCTGGTACGGCGAGTTGGTCGGCGGATACTTCAAATCCCACCCCCATATCCAACAGGCAACGGTTCAAGTACTAGATCAAAAGCATATCTCGACCGCCCACCTCCCTAAATCTTGGACGCGTTCCGACGAATGGTACGACTACAAAGCACTTCCGCCCGCCAAAGCCAAAATCCTCGCCAAGCTTGATACCTCAACCTACCAGGGCCACACCATGGGCGAAAACCACCCCATCGCATGGTACCAAACCATCGAAAAAGGTCGATCCTGGTACACCGGAATGGGGCACACGCAAGAAACCTATGCCGACCCAGATTTCCAAAAACATGTTCTCGGCGGAATTCTCTGGGCCGCAAAAGTCAAAAACTAGAGCCAGTGCACGTCATCTTGCTCTGTAACCAAAGCAAGTTTCTCTGCTGCTTTCTTCGCTTCCTCAAGCGTCATCTTAGGATTGCTGAACTTAATATCCTTCAAGCTCAGCATCTTATCAAAGACCGTGTGATTGCGAATCGGCCCCGCAAACAGTTCCGATCCCGGACCAAAACTCAGCACCTCAACCCAGTCGCTTGTATGGCCATCGCTCGTGAATCCAATGCCATTATGTGCCCCAATCGCCATTGCCAGCATCGAAGTCGGACTAGCATAATTACCGTTCCCTAATTCCAACATATGCGAACTCTTACCATAGGCATTCAAAACCCACTCCGCCTGATTAATTGTAAATTTCAAGCTCAACTTCTCAAGCATCAAATCTTGAACATCCTTTGCTGACTTAAGCGCTTTCAGTTGAGCATCCATCGCGTCATAACTTGCTTTCATGCCGTGCAACATCATCAATCCGTTGTCGTCACCATAATCAGAGTTGCTCGTAATCCCCGGATTAGCGTTGCCATGGTCTGTTGTCACAATTACCAATGTCTCGCCGTCCTTCTCCGCAAAGTCCAAGGCGACCTTCACTGCTTTCTCAAATTCCAACTGGTCAAACATCAAAGCTGCAAATTCGTTCGCGTGAGCTCCGTGGTCAATACGTCCACCTTCAATCTGCAGAACAAATCCCTTGGCTCCCTTACTCAAGTGCTCAATCGCAAAAGTCGACATTTCCGAAAGCGTCGGAACGCGGTCAGAGATTTCTTTATTATTGTTGTAATCAACCGTGTAAGGCATCTGACCGGTATTAAATATCCCTAAGAATTTCTTTGCCCCCGCAGTTGCTTTCATCTCAGCTTTAGTTTTTGCTACCTTGTAGCCTGCTTTTTCATAAAGCTCATATTGGTCAACTTTATCCGCTCGGATCGCACCAGAAAAATTCTCGTGCCCACCCCCCATCACAAACTCTACTCCTCGCTCTCGGTACTGTTTTGCAATCTCAGGTTGCGCACTTCGACTCGTAACCGCACTCGCAAATCCGCTCGGTGTAGCATGTGTTGCTGTCGCCGTGGTCACCAATCCCCGCATCATCCCCGCCCGACCCAATACATCATAAAGGGGCGTTAGTTCAATCCCGGGCAACGTACAAATTGCGCCATTCATAACCAAGCTCCCCGATCCCCAAGCTGTTGCCGCTGCCGCCGAATCCGTCACGATCGAATTCAAACTTCGCGTATCCATCCTCCCCTTCACAACGTCCTGCCGCCGCGCCGCTTCGAGCCAAATCCCCGACTGACCATGGCTCATCTCCATAAACTGATCCGCCATGCTCGGAACCCCGATGCTCATCCCGTCGCTCACACAAAAAATAATATTCTTCGGCTTCTTTGCGTTCGCCGGACGTTCAAAGCTCGCGACTCCCGGCAGGCTCACAATCGTTGAACCCAATACCGTACCCGCCCCCGCCAACAATGATCTTCGTGATAACTTCTGTGCCACTCCCTATTCTATCCTCGCAATTGTTAAGAACTTGGTTAAGAACCCTCCCTTAGACTCCCTCGAAATTCCGTAAAATATCCCCAATGAAGCCTGACTACATCATCTCCCGAGACGTCGCCCTCGGTGTCAAAAACCTCGAAGAAGCAAAACTCTTTTACACCCAAGTCCTCGGCTTCACAATCAAGTCAGAAAACTCTTCCTGGGTTCAAATTGAATCAAAAAATGGAGCGATCAGTTTCTACCTCTGTCAAGATGAAGTTCAAGTCCCCGCATTTTGTCTCACCGTTCCCGATGTCGAAAAAGCGACCGAACATCTTATCGAAAATGGATGCGAACTCGACGCCGACCTAACAACCGAAACCGGAGAAGTCTTCGTCCGCGATCCAAACGGCTACCTCTTCAACATCTACCCCCGGTCATAACTTAAAAGCCATCAACCCCGGTAACCCCTCTAAGGTGTGGGAAAGCACCGACACGAGCCCAACCACTCCGCCATAATAAACCCCAGAGATGAAATCTCTTCTCCTTGCCCTCTCCCTCTTCCCCACCCTTGCTCTCGCTCAGCAAGATCCCCCAGCAATTCCGTCACAACCTGAACCCCAACGCAAAATCCTCCTCATCCCTGTTGATGACCGCCCCGCTGTCGCCCACTTCGCCGCCATGATCGGTGATATTGCTGGCGTCCAAATTGTCACTCCACCAAAAGCATTCCTTGGCAAATTCAAGCAACCCGGCGCCCCTCCATCCATCCTCGCCTGGCTCGCCAAAGAAGATATCAGCCAGTACGAAGCCGTCATCGTCTCCGCCGACATGATCGCCTACGGTGGCCTCATTGCTTCAAGGACAGATCGATCCTCCGAAACCCTCGCCAAAAACCGCCTACGCGATCTCTGGAAAATCCGTAAAACCAGCTTCAAAACCCCTTTCTACGTCTTCAGCACACTCACAAGAATTGCCCCTACAGCCGTCGCCGAAAACCGCGCTTGGCGACAAGACCTTTACTATTGGGCAATCAACCGAGAACGCGCCCGACTCTATAACGATCCCGAAGCAAAACGCAAAACCGAATCGTACGCCGCAAACATCCCTAAAGAAGAACTCAAAAGGTACGACCTCATCCGTTCCCGCAATGTCGCCGTCCAAGCCGAACTCATCCGCATGACGTACCACGGAGCGTTCACCCACATTACTCTTGGTCAAGATGACGCCGTACAAGCCGGGCCAAACACACGCGAAATCGCCACTCTCAATCAAGAAATTGCTCGCCTCAAGCTCCAACCCCGATCCCAAATCTGCATGGGTATTGATCAAGTTTCCAACTGCCTCGTCAGCCGCGCGATCTCTGATAAAGCCAACTGGAAACCCTCTGTCGCAATCCGATCCGCCGATACCAAGGTATTTTATAAAATCGCGGTTTATTAATCCGCGCCCTTTCGCGAAGCCCTCAAATATAAAATCAAAACCAGCGGCGCAACCATCACCCAAAACGCCGACACCGCTGACTACATTCTTTATCTCAACACACCAAAACGCGACCCGAATCAATTCGAAACCTTTGTCCGCGATCTCTCTGCCTCCATCACTGCCGGAAAGCACATCGCCATCGCTGACACGAACCTCGGGTGGAGCGGTACCGCCGATCCCGAACTATTCGATGCCCTCACTGCAAAGCGTCAAGGGCCGCAATTGGTCAGTTACGCGGGTTGGAACACGGCCGGCAACACGATGGGCACCACCATTCCCGCCGCCAACGCCTATCTCATCGCCCTCCACACCAACGTCAACGGCCTCCGCCGCGAAACTGCCGCCAGAAAATTCGTTCTCCACCGTTTGGTTACTGATTACTTCTACAACCGATACGTCCGCCCCGAAGCTTACAAAATGATCGAACAAATGCAGAACGGTAACCGAGAAGAAATCTCGACCGAAGAAAACATTGCCAAAGTCCAATCGTTTGTGAAAAAAGACATGGAAGAACGACTGCGAAAAATGTTTCTTGACCAAATGGTTGCCAATCCATTCCACGTCAAAGATAAAACCTACAACGTTGTCGCCCTTCAAAATGTAGTCGTCGAACTCCCCTGGCCCCGCGCCTACGAGGTTCATATAGACTTCGATCTCCAAGTCCGCGAAGTAACCAACTAAGTACCAATTTTCTCAACATTCACGTACAATACGGACATGATTGGAATGACTATAGCCATTGTTGTACTTGCAGCAAACCAAGAGCCTGCTCTCAATGGCCTCGATCCAGTCGCTCTTACATTAGGTCAAGAAACAGCCGGAAAACCTGAATTCACCGCCACATATCTCCGATACACCTACACCTTCAGCTCACAAGAAAACCTCGATAAATTCCAAAACGATAAAGTGAAATACAGCATCCAACTCGGTGGTGCTTGCGGAAACATGGGGCCACTTTCCGGACGAGGGCACATAACACTTTATGCCATCGCTGATCAGAAAATTTACGTGTTTGCTTCTGAGGATTGCCGAAAAACATTTCTCAAAAACCCTTCCACATTTACTTCAAAGCCAATAAAGTTCATCACTCCAAAAACTGGGAGCAAAGCCTCCGGACTTCAAGTTTGGAATCTAGCCCGGAAAGCCCACAACATCCCCGAAAATCCGAACCGAACACTCAGATGGACACACGACCTCAAATACCAATCAAAAGGTGAAGAAAAGATTTGGCGAGAGTTACATGCTCTCTCCGGAATTGATTCATTCTTACAACACCAATTCACCGTAGGAACTGAAGGCTTCATCAGTGGTGTGAATGGTAGTCAGTCATGGGAGACTGACGGCAAATCCACCTTTCCCCTCCATCCCGATGAAAGAAGAGCCCTGCGCGCACAGTTCATGCGCCACCCATTTGCGCTCCTCACGGCTCCCAGTTCCGCAGTCCTTTGGGGAGAGAGCGATAAGAAAACATTTGCCGTTTCAATAAAGGGTGTTCTCACTCATGTAACACTCGATCCCAAAACAAACCTCATCAGCGAAACTAAATTCCACGACTATGTTGGTGGCAGAATCCAATCTGCAAGCCAACAATTTAGTGGCTATCAAAAAGAACAAACTGTAAATCTTCCCACCGAATGGTTTATTGGCATCGAAAATAAGCAAGGAGTCTTTGAGTATCAATCTGATTCATACAAAGTTACAAATAGTTTTAGCGAACAACCCTTTGCCCCGGCTGCTTGGATTCCCGACGGCTTTGACCCCGCGATCCTAGATACGGCTCCATAAAGCATTTTCCCTACCCCGCAAGTTACAATAATAAGCCATGCCCACAACCGGATTCATCAACCACAGCGTCGATGGCAACGACTTCGTCATCTACGTCCCCCGCGTCGAACTTCCAACCCCCGCCCCCGCAATCCTCTTCCTCCACGGCATGGGCGAATCCGGCAAAGACGGCATCAAACAAACCGCTGTCGGCCTCGGTAACGCCATTCGAATGAGTGCCGCCGACTGGCCATTCATCGTCATCTGCCCTCAAAAACCCGATGCCAACCTCCTCTGGCCAAAATTCATAGAACGCATCAACCAAACCCTCGAATTTGCCGACCAAAACCATAAAATTGATCCGCACCGCCGCTACATCACTGGCCTCTCCCAAGGCGGAAACGGCACGTTTGAACTCGCCACATCTCTCGTTTGGCAATTTGCCGCCGCCGCTCCCGTTTGCGGCTGGATTGATGATCCCCAAGCCGCGGCCAAGCTCAAAGATATGCCCTTATGGGCATTTCACGGTGATGCCGATGCTGCCGTGCCCATTTCAAAAGGCCGTGCCGCCGTCGAAGCAATCAACGCCGCCGGAGGCTCAGCAAAAATGACCGAATATCCCGGCGTCGGCCACAACTCCTGGGATAACGCTTACCAAAAAGAATCCCTCGGCACCTGGTTCCTCAAACACAACTTGGACTGAGCTCTGTGCCATCTCCCCTAAAGGGGAGGGAGTCCCTTACAAATCTTTCATAAACTAACCGTCTGCCTTAACCCCGAACAGCTTCCGCCGACCGCCCCCATTATTCGAAGCCGTCACGGTCTCTTCTTTCTTAGCCGCTACCTTCGGAGTAGCCGGAACCTTAACGGGCACTGCCGCCTCTACCGCGACCGGAGCTTTCACTTTCTTCTCTTTCTTCTTCGCTTTCTTCTCCGGCTTGTCTTCCTTCACAGCCTCAACCTTTGTTGCAACTGGAGCATCCGCTTTCACCTGAGCAACTGCTTTCCCGCCCCCAATCTGCTCCAAAATGCTTCGCAACATCCAAGCCGTTTTCTCATGAACACGCAAGCGCTGAACAAACAAATCCTCACTGCCGTAATCGTCAAGGTCGTCCATGATGTCGATCTCTTTCCGCAAAAGATCGCTCATTGTTGAATGTGCTTCAACCAAACCTCGAATCATCGAAGCATCATCTGTCCCCCCCAAACCTTCGCTCAAGCGGGCCAACTGCAAGTATTCCGCCATTGTCCCCGGTGCAACTTTCCCCAAAGCGCGAATCCGCTCCGCAATCTCATCCACCGCCATAAATAAATCGTTGTATTGCTGCTCTGTCAAAGTGTGAACCCCAACAAACGCCCCCCCAACAACGTGCCAGTGCACATTCTGAGTCTTCAACATCAAAACATAACTGTCCGCCAAAACCCGCCCCAAACTCGCCGCCGCTGCATTCGTATCCATAATCGTCTCAATCAAGTCTATCATACGAGCCAAACAAACTGAACAATCCTAATACCTAAACCCAAAAACACCTAGACATATGCTAACATTTACCCAATGATCGCCCGACTACGAGGAGAAGTGCTCGAAGCCGATTCCAGCCCAATCGTCGTCGATTGCCACGGCGTCGGATACGAAGTCCACGTCCCCCATTCTGTCCTCGTCGAACATGGCATCGTCGGCGAACCGATCGACCTCTACACCTGCCTCGTTATCCGAGAAACCGAGCACACTCTCTTCGGATTCTCCAACCATCGCCAACGTCGACTTTTCGAAATGCTCCGAGAAGTCAAAGGCTGTGGCGCAAAAATCTCCATCGCTCTCATCAGCACCCTTACCGAAGGAGGAGCCGTTGAAGCAATCCTCACCCAAAACCCCAAAACGCTCGCTACTACCCCCGGAATCGGCCCCCGACTCGCCGAACGCATCGTTCTCGAACTCAAAGATAAAATTCTCGAACTTCAAATCGCCCCCATCTCCGGTCGTGCCGCCGTCACCCCCCTCAAATCAACTTCGCAAGACGATCAACTCGCCGAAGCCCTGCTCAGTCTCGGTTACCGACGACAAGAATTCGAAGAAGCTGCCGCCCAAGCCCGCGAAGCATCTGATAATCTCGAAGAGCAACTTCGCCACGCCCTAAGGAGTTTGAAGAAATGAGCCGTAACGACCATATCACTCCCGAGCAAATTCCCGGCGAAGACGAACTCTCCCTTCGTCCCCGAAGACTCACGGAATTCATCGGGCAAGAAAATGTCAAAGGCAACCTCAGCATCTTCCTCAAAGCCGCCAAACAACGCGAAGAACCGCTCGATCACCTCCTCCTCTATGGTCCTCCCGGACTCGGCAAAACCACTCTCGCCCACATCGTCGCCACCGAAATGGAGACGATCATCCATGTCACCTCCGGCCCCGCAATCGTGCGCCCGGGTGATCTCGTCGGCATCCTCACCAATCTCGAACCGAACGCGGTTCTTTTCATCGACGAAATCCATCGCCTCTCCCGCCAAGTCGAAGAAATCCTTTACCCGGCCATGGAAGACCGCAAGGTCGATATCATGATCGGCCAAGGCCCCGCCGCTCGGTCAATTCGCCTCGATGTCCCTGCATTCACTGTCGTCGGCGCAACCACTCGCCAAGGCAATCTCACCGGCCCCCTACGCGACCGATTCGGCATTGTCATGAACTTCGGCTTCTACGATCACGATGCCCTGAACCACATTGTCCGACGATCTGCCACCATTCTCGGAATCGAAGTCGATGAAGAAGGCGGAAGAACCATCGCTAAACGCTCCCGAGGAACCCCAAGAATCGCCAACCGCCTACTGAGAAGAATCCGTGACTTCGCCCAAGTTGATGGTCACAGCATCATCACCGAACCAATCGCTGACCACGCCCTCGACGCCCTCGGAATAGACAACCTCGGCCTCGATAATCTCGACCGCCAAGTCCTCGAAAGCATCATCAAAAAATACAAAGGCGGCCCCGTCGGTCTCGAAACCATCGCCGCTTCCACCGGCGAAGATTCCGGAACAATCGAAGACGTCTGCGAACCGTTCCTCCTCCAATGCGGCCTCCTCGCCCGCACCCCCCGCGGCCGTGTCGCCACCGACCACGCCTTCCGTCACCTCGGCCTCACCCCACCCAAAAACTCCGCTGACCCCACACTGCCCCTGGACAATGAATGATCCTTCCTTCCGTGCAGTACTAGGGTTTACTCAAATGGTGCCATCCATATTTCCCTCTCCAAAAGGTCGGGAGGATGCGCCGGTTTACCTGGGCAAGAAGGGTTGAATCATGGAAATAAGAAAAGGTGTTATCCGCTGGCTCCCCCGAAATCCCGCCCTTAAACCGATTGAAGCTGCCCGCCAATGGATCGCCCTCAACTACGATCAGCCCATCACCATCCAACAAGCCGCACAGATCGCCGGATACTCTCCCAGCCACTTCACCCGCGAATTCACCAAGCAGTTCGGCGAATCCCCTCGCGACTTCCTCGCCAATCTTCGCATCAATAAAGCCATCCGCCTCCTCGCAAGCCAAAACCTCCCCGTCCAACAGATTGCAACCGAAGTCGGATTCACCTCTGTACCAACCTTCTCCAACCGATTCAAATCACGTACCGGGAAAACCCCTGTCCAATTCCAAAAATCAGCCCAGCTCCATGTCTCAAAAACCGGAAGCCCAACAAACCCCGTCATCCCCAGTTGCATTTCGGGCAAACACAACCCGCCAAAAACAGCAAACTAGAATAACTATCACTTCACCAAAATCATGCAATCTAATAGCTGACCATGATTACAAAACTCTCTCACGCCACCATCTGGGTACTCGACCACGACGTTGCCTACGACTTCTATGTCATCAAGCTCGGATTTGAAGTCCGTACCGATGCGAAAATGGATAATGGTTTCCGGTGGCTTACCGTCGGCCCCAAAACCCAACCCGACCTCGAACTTGTCCTTATGCTTCTTGAACCTGGAATGGCACTCAACGAAGATCAAGCCGCAACGCTAAAAGGTCTGATCCAATCAGGCTCTCTCGGTGCTGGTGTCTTTGAATGCGAAGATTGCGATGCAACATATGCTGACCTCACTGCTAAAGGCGTTGAGTTCAAATCCGAACCGACTCAGCAGTTCTACGGCAAAGAAGCAATCATGAAAGATCCATTCGGCAACTGGTTCAGCATGACCTCGCACTAAACGTGCAAATAGAAAAGTCCCCTCTCCAATCATAGGAGCGGGGACTCAATTCTTACGCGATCAACCGCCTGTCGCTATCGGCGCAATCGACCGCCGAGTATCAATCTTGAGGGAATCCCGCCCGGTGAATCGGAGCCACAAATTCGTAGCCCGGATTCTTCCGCAAAAATTCACCGTCTTCCGAACTCGTAAACCGGAGCCAGTCGTACGCAGCCGAGCAGCCCGAATTCGGCCCGCCCACAATTAAGCGAACGCGAAGGCGGTAAATAGCCGGATCTAACTGCTTGCTCAAATCAATTGAGCTCACACCTGCTTCTTGCAAAGTCGTCGCCCGGAACGACTTAACCGCATCCCCATTGGCGTCCAATACATCAATATCCATGTGCGCATAGCCCGAAAGCTTGTCGATTTTCGCAAGTGCATAAGGATACCGAGCAACATCAATACGCACATCGCGCTGTACGCCGCTCCACTGGTACTCGTACGGCCAATCCCCGGGTACCGGCCCTAACATTAGCTTCAGCAAACCCTTATCCGCAACGGTGCCCGCCTTGTTGTCGGCCGCAAGCGGTGCCCAATTTTCTGTATAGTCGCACTCATCGTTCCAGCCTAACATCACCGGGCCACGGTGCGAGGGCGGTGTTCCCAACTGTGGCATCGGATCCTGTTGGACAGTCAATAAAACAAAAGAAGCAATTCCGGCGAGCATATGAGTGAAACGGCTTTTCTACCGACAAGTTTCACCAAAAACCGCTAAAATTTTAAAAAAGTTGCCCAAGCAACGAGTGCCCGGGCAATTTCCAAACTTAATTATTCGCCGAAATCAATGCCCAGCTTCGTATAAAGCCGGCGTTCCAGCCGCTCTCTCACAACCTCGTCACTCATCAATTCCAAAACTTCCGCCGCAAACGCATAAACCAAAATCGCGTCTGCTGTTGCTTTCGGAATCCCGCGCGACCGCATGTAAAACCGGAACGTTTCCTCAATCTGTCCAACCGTCGCGCCGTGCGTACACTTCACATCGTCAGCAAAAATTTCAAGCTGAGGCTTACTGTTTATCGTCGCATCTCGAGATAGCAACAAAGCTTGATTAGTCTGCTTCGCATCCGTTTTCTGCGCATCCTGATGAACAAAAATCTTGCCATTAAAAACAACTGTCGCCTTGTCATCAATAATCTGCTTATAAATTTCAAAGCTGTTGCAATTCGGCAACGCATGGTCAAGCTTCGTATGGTTATCAATAACCTGCTCGCCGCGCGCCACAACCACGCCATCCAATCGGGCCGTAATGTGCTCGCCGTTCAAATCAATGTTCTGGTCAAGCCGAGCCAAACCGCCACCAAACGCAACGTTATAGCTTCGATACTCGCTCTCACCCGCCTGCTTGGTTTCCCAAAGCGCAATATGATAAGACTCAAGTGACTCATCCTGCAAACGAACATGTTCGATGTTTGCATGCTTAGCGACAAAAACTTCAGTGACGGGGATCGTCAAATTCGTACTTGATCCATTTGAGCAGTACTGTTCAACAATCTTCGCCGTCGAGTTTTCTTCCGCAACGATCAAAATCCGTGGCGCGATTACAAGATCTTGACCACTCGTCACATGAACAATCTCAATAACAGGTTCAACCGCCGCACCAGCTTTCAAGTGCAAATAAACCCCGTCAACAAAAACGGCCGAATTTAACGCTGCAAAAGTGTGATCGTCAATTTTAGCAATCGAACCCAAATGATCGCCAACTTCGGGCTTCTCATAAATAGCGTCACGCAAAGACATCAATGTCAAACCCGGTGTCACCGGTACCTGAGAAAGATTCCGATCAAAACGACCGTTTACGATCACAACCCGAATCGTTGTCTCCGCATAAAAAGTCGGATCTGTTTCAAAAACCGCCGGCCCTGGCTCACCCGGATTCCAGTTCACGCTCGCCAATGAACGAAGCGGTGTGTACTTCCACTCCTCATTTCGAGTCGTCGGAACGCCTAATTCGCCATGAATCTTCGCTCCACGGTCGCGCAAGCTCACCAACCAGGTGGGTTCCTGGTCACGGTTAACCGCATCCAGCACCGGCCCAAATTGGCTCTCATAAACCAGCGATTTACTCAACTTAGCTCACCACCAGCTCATCAAGCCAGCCGTAACCCTTATCCTCAAGTTCAAGCGCCAAGCTCTTGTCGCCACTTTTCACAATGCGCCCATTCATCAAAATATGAACATAGTCCGGCACGATGTAATTCAACAACCGTTGGTAGTGAGTAACAACTACAAAAGCACGATTGGGGTCACGCAAAGCATTCACACCGGCAGCAACTGTCTGCAATGCATCAATATCCAGACCAGAATCTG
>JAPUDU010000159.1:3773-13166 GCA_027492935.1 Fimbriimonadaceae bacterium | reverse complement strand
ATCTTGTTTGGGTTTGCGGGTCAGCTTTACTCGGCGAAGGCCACGCGGTATAGCAGTGGTTATCTTTTGGCGGGGGATGGGGTTGATGAAGCCGTTTTTGTTGGCAGTCAGCAGATATTTTTCCCAGGAACGGGGCGTTATGATTTAGGGCTTCAGGGAGTTGAATTTGCGGGTTCGGGGGAAAGTTACTACGATGAAAGTCCGTTCGCACGATCACAGGTTCAGAACGAACTGATTGATATGGGGGAAGTTACGGCACCGGCTTATTCGGTCAATAACTTATCCTTCCGGCAACTTTCAATTACTCAAAGGATTCCACTTGCTAATGGTTGGGTGAGGTCGGAACGGTTATCGGATGGTACGACGATTCGAGGTTCGATTACAAATCCATTCGGTGGCCCGATGAACAACGTAACTGTGTTTGCGGGAAGAAAAAATAAGGTTTTGGGAACAATTGGAAATGGCTCGACACAGAACTTTGAGATCAAGGGTATTTCTGCAAATACGGATGTTTGGATACAGGCATCGTTTGGTGGCGATGTGATTGGAAGTCAGTATGGTAGCTCAGTTGGAAAGGACGGAGTGAAGATACATTATTCGATTTTGAATGGAGGGCAGTGATGAAATTTTTTGAAGAGAAGATTCCGGACAAACCGATTTACTACGAAATGCGACAACAAGCACGTCGCTTCCTTTCGAGTTCGATGAAAGGGAATCAGATCGCTTCTCTGATCGTGATTATTTCAGTTTTTTCGATAACGGTTTACGCTTTTATGGTCTCTTCTAAGTACCTTCATGTTTCGATTCCAGTGATGTTTTTGCCGATGGTTATTTCCATTGTCTTACCGGGTGTGATGGGTGGTTTGATCTCGGGTGAGATGCAGAAGCGGAGCATGGAATCGCTTTTGGCGACACCATTAACAACTGGTCAGTTGGTGATCGCAAAAGCTTTGAGAGCGATCATGCCCGTAATGGCTACTTTGGGAGCGATTCTTGTTTTGATTCTTATTTTGCTGGTGGGGAAGCTTTTTTATGGCGATGATTCAGGAGATGACTTTTTATCGGGCTGGATCGCGATTCCTTGCGGAATATTGGTTTACCTCGTATTTTCCTTTGCGGTGACAGGTATCTGTTTGGCGGTTTCGGCGGTTACTCGCTCGGCAGTAGCTTCATTGGTTGGAAGCTTTGGTCTTTTAGTGTTGATATATGTGATTCTGCCGGCGATAGTGGTTCCAATCTACATGGCGATAGTTGGCCAAAGCGGGAATCAGATCTCATATCTCGCGGCTTTGCATCCCTATGGGATGGTTGCTTTGACGACGGTAGTAGCCGCATCGAAAGGAGTGAACATGGTTGCACTGGTAATCATGTTCGTGATTGGATTTGGGATACAGGGTTTGATTGGATTTTTGGGGCTAGCCTTTGCGGCGAGTCGACTGGAGAATTTGAAGAAAAAAGGGATAGAGGGATAAAGAAATGTTGGTGGTTGAGAGTTTAGACAAGCGGTACGGGCAGTTTCAGGCGGTGAATGATGTGAGCTTTACGCTTGAGCCGGGCCAGATTATGGGGTTCATTGGTTCGAACGGTGCGGGCAAGACCACGACTATTACGATGCGGGCGACGTTGCTTGAGCCGACTTCTGGTAAAGCGACTCTGAATGGTCGGTTGCTAAATAGTAATGACTTAATTGTTCGAAAAGAGATTGGCTATATGCCTGACTATTTTGGACTGTATGAGGATATTAAAGTCTGGGAGTATTTGGATATGTTTGCGAGTCTTTATGGTGTTCTCGCGATAGATCGTCCGAAGGTGATTGATGAAGTTTTGGAACTGACGGATCTGAGCTTTAAGAAGAATGAGTTTGCTCATTCGTTGAGTCGGGGAATGCAACAACGGCTTTGTTTGGCGCGATGTTTGGTTCATAACCCGACATTGCTTTTGTTGGACGAACCGGCCAGTGGTCTTGACCCCAGGGCTCGGGCAGAGTTGAAGGATTTGATTGGTGAGCTTGGTCGGATGGGGAAGATCGTTATTGTTAGCTCGCATATTTTGCCGGAGTTAGCCGATTTCTCGACGGTGGTTGGAATTATTGAGCGCGGGAATATGTTGGCGTTCGGGAAGGTTAAGGATGTTGTTCGCTCTTTGACTCCGGCGAAAAAGATTCAAGTTCGGTTGCTTGAGAAGGGAGCGGAAGCGAGCATGTGGTTGCACGGCAAAGACCATGTGAGTGCAACCGAATTTGTGAATCCGAATGAGTTTCGGTTTGACTTTACTGGGACTCCGGAGGATCAGGCAGCGTTGCTCAAAGCGATGATTGATGGTGGGTTCCCTGTGCTTGAGTTTCTGGATGAGGAAGCGGACTTGGAAGACCTGTTTATGAAGGTGACTAAGGGGGCTCTCAACTGATGACCGCGTGGCTCGCCGAACAGAAAAGAATCTATTTTGGCAATGCAAATTCGGTGAAGGAGTACCGGATTCAGTTGCGGAGTACGAAAACAGTTTGGTATTGGGGCATCTACCTTGGGATTTTGGTGTTGGTTGCTTTGGCGAATTACGGTTCGATCGGCGCGACTACGGGTGATATGTCACCGACATCAGTGCAGATGGCATTGACAACGTATTATCAGCTTGTTACTGGATTTATTCATGCGGCACTGTTGTTGATTGCACCCATGATGGCGGCGTCCGCGATCATGACCGAGTATGAATTGCGTTCGATTGAGCTTGTGCAATGTGCGCCGGTTTCGACGAAATATTTCTTTGTCGGTAAGTTTATTAGTTGCTTACGCCAGATATTGTTACTGCTGTTCTTAGCGCTTCCAATTGCGGCGGTTGGGGTGACTCTGGGGGGAGCAAGCTGGCCACAGATTTTAGAGCAATTTGCATATATTGGAATGCAGGCAGCGATTTTTGCAGCGATTGCCATGCCGCTTGCGATCGTTACTCAGTCGATTGTGAGGGCGGTGGCGGGAGTTATTGGAATTGGGCTAATGTTTATGCTGTTTTCATCGATTCTCGTTGGGGTTATGTTTGCAAGTGGGGGTGGCGCAGGTTTTCCGGCATTAACTGGTTTGATTCCATTTTTGTCAGCAATTTCGATTGGGCAATCCACTCCCATTGGGCCAATGTTGGTGCCTAACTGGTTGGTGTCTTTAATTATTTGTGTGCTTTTGGTTAAAGTGATTCTGCTCGGGGCTGGGTCGGCGATGACTCGGGTGGGATCGAAGGAAACGTTGAGTTTGCGGATTCACGGATTGGTTTTGACAGCGCTTTTTGCGACCCTGATTGGCATCGGATTCTCATTTTTTCCAATTGTAGGGCTTAGTGGTGTAGCACGCGCGAGGACAATCAACATGATATTGGGGATGCCGATGCTACTTGGCTTCTTTCAGATCTTAGTTGTTACGGGTCATGGACGTCTAGAAGAACGGAAATTTTTTGCGGATCGGCTGTTTGATTTGCAGGATACATTTAGAGGGAGGCCGAGTGGAGCGATTGGTTATTCGTTGTTGGTAACGTTAGCCATCGTTGGTGGTGTGGCTCTCCCCATGCTTTTACAAGGTGTCGTGAAGATTGATGAAGTGCTGGCGGGGTTGATTTGGAGTATCGGCTTTACGACGTTTTTACTCGGCTTGTGCTGGCATGTCAGTACGTTCTTCGACTTAGTTACGCCAGCGCGTCGGGCTACTTTTGGGCTGTTAATAGCGATGTCCGCAGTCTGCTACTTCGTTGGCCTGACATTAGATGGCGTGAGTCAAGGATTTGATACCCTTTATATGCTTGTTCTCAATCCTTTTTTGCCTTTTTCAAATAGCATGGGGGACATATTCGTTAAATCTGTGGTTTTGATTGGTGGAGGCGTCCTGTTTTTAATAATGGGTGAGGCGCGAAGACGTAACAATCTTCAGATTTTGCGGAAAAACGGATACTTGGTGGATCGAGATGAAATTACTTCAGCAACAGCTTAAACGGTTTGGACGACGCGTTCGTTTGGTGCGAATGTGGCGTGGAGCGTGGCTCGGGCTATTGAGTGGTTCAGCTATTGCACTGGCTTTGGTGGCGGCTGACTATTTATTGTTAATCAACTTTCCGCCGGTTATGGGCTTGATCGTGGCATGTGCTTCGACTTTGGTTGGCGCGGGGATCGGGTTTTTCTTGAAAATTTCAGAGTTGAGCGTAGCGCAGAGTGTTGATCGCCGGGCGGGGCTTGAGGATCGGACGGCTAGTGCTTTTCATAAAGCGGAAAGCGGAGAGTTTTTTGCGGATGAATTGAGTGGGGACGCAGAGAAACATTTGGGTGATGTTCAGCCGAAGCGGCTCTATCCGATTCGATTTGGGACACAGCAGATGTCGGCGTGTGCGATTTTGGCGGTTTTGGTTACGGCGGTCTATGTTATTGATAATGACTTGCTGTTGACGGCCGGTCAGAAGGCGGCTAAGGCGGAATTGAAGGAAGCGACTGCTAAGGTTGAGCGGGTTGTGCGTGAATTGGAAGTCGGGGAAGGGGCGGCGGACAAAACAGCAGAAAAGAAACTCGCGGCAGAGTTGCGGAAGTTTGGAAAGGAACTGGAGCGGGGTCGGCTGGATCGTGAAGAGGCGATGCAGAAGGCACAGAAATTAGCGGAGGAAGCGAAGAAACTGAGCGAACAACGGTTAGAGAAAGCTCAGGAGAAGATGGAACAGTTTCAGGCAAGGGGGTTGCAGGAGAAATTTGAAGAGGCAGGTGGTGACCTCGACATGTTGAAAGATTTGCAACTTGACAAGATGCAAATGGAAGCTCTCAACGATTTGATGAAGGAATCGGGGGCGGATCAATTGCCGAATAATCAGCTTGACCAGAACATGATGAAGGCTTTGGGGGCGGATAATTCGGCGAGTGAAATGGCGCGTTTGAGTGACGCTCAGAAACAAAAGCTGGCGGAACAGATGGCTCAGGCTCAGAAAGATATTCAGAAAAAGCTTGAGAGTGGGAATTTGTCTGATGAGCAACGGAAGGCTCTTGAACAGCAAGCTAAAACGATGGAAGAGCTGGCGAAAAAGCTTGAACTGTCGGACGATGTGAAGAAGGCTTTGCAAGAACTTCAGGAAATGAAAGAATTTAAGGAGATGCAGAAGTTGATGCAGCAGATGCAACAGGCTCAACAGCAGATGCAGGAAGGGAAGCAGTTAACGGATGAACAGATTAAGCAGATGCAGGAACAGATGGAGCAGCTTGCTGAGCAAATGAAGGATCCAGCTGCTAAAGAAGCGATGCGTCAGGCGATGAAGGAGATGATTGAGCAGATGAAACAGGGGAATATTGATGCTCAAACGATGCAACAAATGATGTCGATGATGGGGATGGGAATGGGAAGTTCTGGCCCGGATGGTAGCGGAAGCACGGCAGGCGGAAATTATCAGGGGGAAGGGGAGAATGAGAAAGGTGACCCAATGGAGCTAGAAGGCAAAGGGAAGATCACGGCGATTCGCGGAGAGCGCGATGAGAAAAGAGGGCAGGATGCTTACACGGAGATTAAGGCTCCGACGATGGTTGGTAGTCGGACAAGTGTGCCTTATGACAAAGTTTTGCCGGGTTATAAAAAAACAGCGGAGTCGGCGGTGAGCAATAACAAGGTGAAAGGGAAACATCGCGACCGGGTTCGCGAATACTTTGAGCAGTTGTCTGGAGGAAAAGGTAAATGAACGGACTAGAATCGGCAGAGTGGTTTAGGAAGACTTGGACGAACTTGCGGGCAGAAATCGGCAAGGTTGTTGTTGGTCAGGAAGAAGTTGTTGAGGGGGTTTTGGTGGCTTTGGCAGCAAACGGTCACGTTTTGCTGGAAGGGATGCCGGGGTTGGGCAAGACGCTTTTGATTCGGACGCTGGCACAAGCGGTTGATTTGGATTATTCGCGTATTCAGTTCACGCCAGATATGATGCCGGCGGACGTAACGGGAACGAACGTTTTTACACAGAGCGGTGGATTTGAATTTCGGCGTGGGCCGATCTTTGCGAACTTTGTTTTAGCGGACGAAATAAATCGGGCGACACCGAAAACTCAGAGTTCTTTGCTAGAAGCGATGCAAGAACGGCAAGTTTCTATTGGGGGAACACCCCATGCTTTGACCGAGCCGTTTATGGTCATGGCCACGCAGAACCCGGTTGAACAGGAAGGAACGTATCCGTTGCCGGAAGCTCAACTTGACCGGTTCTTCTTTAAGTTGATTGTTCCTAACCCGAGCAAGGCGGTTTTGGCGGAGGTGGTTAATCGGACGACTCAAGGTGAGATGGCACAGGTGAGCAAGGTTGCTTCGGCGGAAGATTTGATTCAGGCGCGAAGGATTACACGCGAAGTTTCGGTGAGCCCGGAAGTTTTGGACTATGCGCTTTCGATGATTGTGGCGAGTCACCCGGATAGTGAAAAGCCATCGGATATCGCTAAGAAATATGTGCGTTATGGTGCATCACCTCGAGGGGCGCAGTCGATTATTTCGGCGGGCAAGGTTTATGCGATGTTGGAGGGTCGGTTCAATGTGAGTAAAGAGAATATTCAGAAAGCGGCTAAACCTGTTTTGAGACACCGATTGATTTTGAATTATGAATCGGAAGCAGATGGTGTTACGGCTGACCAAGTGGTTGATGGCATTGTTGATGCCGTCAATGCGGGCGACAAAGATCCGATTAGAGTGTGAGTGAACAGACCTTGACCTCGCTTTTGGACATCCGCGATGTGCGGGTGCTGGAGCGATTACGCCTGAAACCTCGGAAGAGTTTTACGGGTCGGGTTAGGGGGGAACGTCTTGCGAAGGAAAAAGGGGTTTCGCTGGAGTTTAAGGATTACCGGGAGTATTCGGACGGAGATGATTTGCGGCATCTTGATTGGAATGTTTTGGCAAGGTTGGGTGTGCCAATAGTTAAAACTTATCAGGACGAAGAAGATTTGCCGGTCTACCTTTTGGTTGATTCTTCGAAGAGTATGGATTACGGTGAGCCGGGGAAATTACAGATGGCTTTGCGGTTGGCGGCAGCGTTTGGGGTTGTGGCTGCGCGGGGAGGGGATTCGGTTCAGGGTGTTTCGCTGACGGATACACCGAGCCGGACGCGGTTTTTAAGAGGCCGTCGAGGAGTCGTGACTTTGATGGGGTGGCTTGATTCGATTCGGGGAAAGGGGGACCGCCCGGTGGCTTTCCATTTGAAACAAGCGGGGAAAGTGATGGGGCGGACGGGGTTGGCGGTTTTGCTGACAGATGGGATGGATGAACACCTTGCTTCTTCGTTGGGACAACTGTCGGCGGCGGGGCATGAGATGTGGGTGGTGCAGATTTTGTCGCCATTTGAAATTGATCCGGGGATTGAAGGGGATCTGCGGCTGATTGATGCGGAGAGTGGATCGGCGGTGGAGATAACGGCAAATGGGCCGACTCTCGAGGCCTATCGTAAGAATTTAGCGGCTCACAACGAAACTTTGAAGCAGTCAGTTTTACGATATGGCGGGCGATATACCTTGGTTTCAAGTAGTGATTCGGTCGCGAAGGTTTTCAGTGATGTCTTTAAGAAAGCGGGGTGGGTTGAGTGAGTTTTCAGTCACCGTTAGCGTTGCTTTGGTTTTTGCCGGTGGGTGGATTTATTCTTGCGCTTTATTTGTTGCGATTGCGACGGCGGGATTTTGTGGTGCCAGCGAATTTTTTATGGCCGGAACGGCAAGATGAAGTTCGGGCGAATTCGCTGTTTCAAAAGTTGAAATTTAATTGGCTGTGGGTGTTGCAGCTTCTGGCATTGTTGGCTTTGGTTTTGGGATTGGCACGCTGGCAGATGCGGCAGGAGAATGTTCAGGGTTTGACATCGGTCGTGATTGTGGATGCGAGTGCAAGTATGGGAGCTACCGATGTTTCTCCGGATCGCTTTGGGGTGGCGATTGACAGGGCGGAAGAACTTGTGAAAGCGATGAAGCCAGGCGATCGAATGGCTTTGATTGAAGCGGGGGCGAACCCTCGCGTATTGGTGGGATTGAGTGACGACCCGGCGAAGTTGAGACAAGGGGTTGCTGCTTTGCATCGAGGGGATGCGCCGAGTGATGTGGGCGAGGCTTTGCGCTTAGCGATGGCGTTGGTGGGGCGGGATGCAGAGTCGAGGATCGTGCTTTTGAGCGATGGGTGCTTTGATTCGGTGGGAGCGGTAGCGCGTGGCAAATCGCAGATATTGTTTGAGCCGATTGGTGAAAAATCGGACAATCTGGGGATTCAAGCGCTCGGCACAGCAGAGACTCCGGCAGGCTTGCAGGCTTACGTTGGAGTGAAGAATTTTGGTTTGGGGGATGGGAAGTCTGCTCTTACGGTTTATGCGGATGGGAAATCGGTTTTTTCGGAACGGGTTTCGGTAGGGGCTGGGCAAACGATTGGTCGGACAGTGAAGCTACCAGGGAAAGCGCAGATTGTACGGGCGAAGCTGGATGAAGGAGGGTTTTTGAGGGCGGATGATGAGCGAATGGTTCCGGGTGATCCGGCGGGGTCGCTACGGGTCTTATTGGTTACGAAAGGGAATTTGTTTTTAGAAACGGGATTGAGCCTTGATGCTCGGGTGGTGCTTGATAAATCAGCATCGGTTCCGGCGACTGAGCAAGCGGATTCTGCGGGAGGTGGAAGTTATGATTTGGTGATATTTGATAGCATTTCTGAGGTGGCGGTGAAGGCACCGATGGTGGTGACATTTGGACAAGGGGGTGTGAGCTCGGCGGTTCAAGTAAATGGAAAAGTGCGGTCGCCAGAAGTGGTATCGGTCAATGAGCAGGGGCTACTTGATGGAGTGAGCTTTGAAGGGGTTTATTTGGAAGATGTTTATTCCGTTAAGCCGAAAGGGGGGGCGCAGATTTTGGCTCAGGCGGCGAACGGGCCGTTGGTTGTTTTTCGAGACAACCCGAAGCGGCAAGTCTATTTTGCCTTTGATTTGTTGAACGGAGACTTTCCGCTTTCGGTGAGCTTCCCGATACTGTTGGGGAACTTGATTGATTTGGCGGTGGGCTCGGATAAAGAGGGGATTTCTACGCTTGTGACGGGGCAGACGGTGGGGATTCCGGGCAAAGATGGCGAGGTACTGCGCATGACGCCGCCGAGAGGGGATGCCTTTGATGTGAAGGCGTTGAACGGTCGATTTACATTACGGAATTTTGATCAGGTTGGGGAGTACCGGATTGGAGAAGGTGAGGAAGCCAAGCGGTATTTGGTTAACTTGATTTCGGATCGGGAATCGACGATTACTCCGGTGGCAGAGTTTGCGGTGGCGGGGGGCGATCCGGTTAAAGCGAAGCCGATGGAACGGTTTGCGGATCTGTGGAAGCCCTTGATTGCTTTGATGATGAGCTTGCTGGTTTTGGAATGGTACATATTTATGAGGCGGTCGTAGTATGAGATTTATTGA
>JAPUDU010000159.1:0-3763 GCA_027492935.1 Fimbriimonadaceae bacterium | reverse complement strand
TATTGAACCGCTGTGGGGGCTTTTGTTTATTCCGGTTTTGGTCGGATTGTTTTTTAGTTGGCGGCGCGTGCATGGGATGGTGCCGCTGCGGAAGGGGATTTCGTTTGGATTGCGGTTTTTATTGTTTGGGGCTTTGATCGTAGCGTTGATGGGGCCACAAGCGGTGCGGGCGAATCGAGGACTGACGACGATATTTGTGGTGGATCGGTCGGATAGTGTGAGTGATGTTGACCGTAAGCGCTCTGTTCAGATTGTTAATGAAGCGATGGGGGCGATGGGTGAGGATGACAGAATTGGGGTCGTGGCTTTTGGTGGTTCGCCGGTTATGGAAGCGTCACCAGGGGGTCGGCGTCCATTTGGTGATGTTGAATCGGTGATTGATGGGTCGGCGAGTGATTTGGCGGCGAGTTTGCGGTTGGCGATGGCCAGTTTTCCGAGTGGTAAGGGGCGTCGGATTGTTGTATTGAGTGATGGGAATGAGACAAAGGGGGATGCTCTTGGGGCGATTGAAAGTATTTCGGCGGAAGGGGTTGGGGTGGACTTTGTTCCGTTGGGATTGGAAAAGAGCCGGGCGGAGGCTTCGGTTTTGGAATTGCAAACTCCGAGTGAGCAAGCGGCGGATCAACCGTTTGAGCTGAGGGCTGTTGTGGAGTCGAGTGTGGCTCAGACGGGGCAGCTTGTTATTGAACGAAATGGGGAGCCGGTATCTCAAGTTCCGGTGAGCTTGCCAGCGGGGACTTCAACAATTGTCGTTAGCCAGGAATTGAAAGAGTCGGGTTTTTATCGCTATCGAGCTTATTTGAAAGTGCCACAGGATTCGGACAATCGAAACAATTTGGGGGCAGCTTTTGTAGCGGTGAAAGGACGCCCGAAAGTTTTGCTAATTCAAGGAGATACGAGCAAGCGGGAGTTAGCGACGGCACTTTCGGAACAAGGGATTACGGTGCAGTTAGGGGGAGCGAGCATGATGCCGGCGCGGCCAGAAGATTTGCAGGCTTATGATGCGATTCTTTTAAATGACTTTAATGCGACCTTAACGAGTGAAATACAAATGAAGATCGTTCGGAATGCGGTGCGCGATTCCGGGATCGGATTTATGATGATTGGGGGTGAGGATAGCTTTTTGCCGGGAGGTTGGTTTGGTACTCCGGTGGCAGAAGCTCTGCCGGTGGATTTGAATGTTCGGCAACGGAAGGTGTTTCCGAACACATCCGTAATGATCGTGGTGGATACGTCGGGGAGTATGTCGATGAACGTAGGGGGGATGACGAAGCTCCAACTAGCTGCGAGTGCGGCGGTGCTTTCCACCCAACTTTTGAGCGCGAAAGATCGGCTTGGGGTGGCGGGAAGTGGAAGTCGAATTGATTATGTTGCTCCGATGGCGGAATTGACGAAGAAGGACGAGGTTATCAAGCGGATAAAAACGCTGAAGGATGGAGGCGGTGGGATTTTTGCAGAACCATCGGTTCAGTTTGCGAGCGATAAACTAAGGGCTGAGAACTCAAAGGTTCGGCACTTCATTCTGGTAGCGGATGGCTCGGACTGTGATACGCATGGGGCGAGTTTGGCGATTGCTTCGGCGATGAAGTCGGACAAGATTACGGTTTCAACAGTTGCAATTGGGGACGGGAAAGATGTTCCGTTTTTAAAGATTTTGGCGGCGGTTGGGGGCGGACGGTATTACTTTGTTGAAGATGCTAAGAAGTTGCCTCAGATTTTCACTCAGGATGTGAGTTTGATGTCTCGTTCGGCAATTGAAGAAGGAGCGTTTATTCCAAAGGTATTGGGGAGTGATGAAGTCACGCGGGGCATTACGGCATTTCCGGCATTGATGGCTTACTGTTTGACCGATGCTCGGCCATTGGCGCGGGTAACGATGCGAACACACAAGGATGACCCTTTGCTTGCGAGTTGGCAATTTGGGCTCGGTAAATCGATGGCGTTTACGAGTGATGCTCAGAATCGATGGGCGAAAGAGTGGATGCCATGGGGAGGGTTCGGGCAATTTTGGGCACAAGCGGTTCGGTCTTTGACGCGGCGGGCGGCGTTGAATCAATACGATTTGCAGGTGACTCCGGAGGGTGGGAAAGGAAAGATTTCTTTGCAAGCCCGGGATCGAAGTGGGAACCCATTGGCAGCCAGTTCAATTGAGGTGCGGGTGAGTGATCCGGAAGGGAATTCTCAGAAAGCGACACTCAACCAAGAGGCTCCAGGGATGTTTTCGGGGGATTTTGATGCCAGTAATGTTGGAAGTTATATTGTTTCGGTGGTTGAGCCGACAGCGACGGGTGAGGCCCGGGTGGCGGCAAATGGTTTCTCAATCCCTTATCCGCCGGAATATCGGAGTTCAAGACCGAATATGCCGTTATTGGAGGGATTAGCGAGTGTTTCTGGTGGTCAGAAATTGGCTGATGGTCGAGATGCGATGCGCGTGATTGCTAATAGTGGTGAGAGCGTCGCGGATCTGTGGCGATTCTTTTTGTGGATGGCACTTGTGTTGTTGCCACTTGATGTATTGATGCGGCGGGTTGTGGTGCCTTTGCCGAAATTTGGTCGTCGGGATTTTGAGGAAGAGGAAGTTGTGGCTAAGGTGGCTGAGCGCACTGTTCCAGGTGAGAAAAAGTCGAAAACCAAGCGTGTGAAGCGTAAGAAAGCGGTAAATGATGAGCCGATCTCGACGGCAGGTAGCTTGTTGGCTGCAAAGAAAAAACGTCGTGACTCGGATTCTTCAGAAAATGAGTAGATCCGGGGTTATGGTTTAAGTAATTTTGCCGATGATCTCAATAGGTTCATTAGATATGAACTGATCTTACGAGATTATGGCGGCACGGAAAAAGCAAGAAGTAACGGAAGAAGCGGTAGTGAAGCAGCCATCGGCGAAGAAGCCGAAGGTGGCTTCGGCTGTTCAACCGGAGTCAGTTGCGGTTCCTGCCGATATGCTCGCGCAGTTGATGGCGCAGATTCAGACTTTAACGCAGGAAGTTGGGGAACTGCGTACAAAGGTGGCGGAGCCGGTTTCGAATTCAGTCGTGGCGAGTGTTCCACTTGGGGAAGTGACGCAGAATGAGATTGACTTGGCAGAAGCCAATCCGGACTTAATGCCGCCTAACTTTTTTGCAGAAGAGATTTTGGATGAAGCAGTTGAAAGTGACCTAGCGTTCGATGTCGTTGCTTTTGAGGATCGTAATCCAGGGTTATTGACGGAAGTTGCGAATTTTAATGCCGAGACCGAGACAGTTCAGCCTCCGGTTACGCAGGAAGAAATTGATGAATCGGAAGCTAACCCGGACTTGATTCCGGATGACTTTTTTGCGGGCGAGATTGCCGATGAAGTCGTTGAGGTTGGCAACATTGATCCGATTGAATTTGAAACGAAGAATCCCGGCTTGCTTGGGGAGATTGAGCAGTTTAATTCGCTAGAGAAAGAGAGTTTTTCTTTAGAATTGACTCAGGAAGAAATCGATTTGGCGAGTGCTCATCCGGTTGAAGTGACAGATAGCTTTATTGAGTCTCAACTGGTTGCAGGGTTTGAAGAAGATCGAACCAGCGAAACAGCGATTTTTGAAGCGAATAATCAGGATTTGTTGGCAGAGATTGAGGCTTTTAATGCTTCGGGAGAAACGGATGAAGAATCAGCGATTACGGCTGAGGAAGCGGGTGCGCTTTTAGCCGGATTTGATGAAGTGATGTCCGAGTCGGAAGAGGAGTTGCCTGGGGCTGAAATTTCGGTTATTGCTGACGTTGCAGGAGATGGGGTTGTTTC
>JAPUDU010000158.1:8532-13262 GCA_027492935.1 Fimbriimonadaceae bacterium | reverse complement strand
CAAATTCATCCCTGCCTCTTTATATTTAAGGGCGCGCTAACTCAACGTCGACCCTTTGGTCTACTTGCAAAACACTTCAACCCCACCAACACCCGCCAAACGAGAAATCAACGACTCCAAACGCGGCCTAAGCGTAGGCTCACCTCCCGTCAACCGAATCTTGTTCACTCCCATCTCCGCAAATACTCGCGCTAACCGAATAATTTCATCATCACAAAGTAGATTCTCCTTCGCTTCCCATACATAACCCTCCGCCGGCATACAGTAACCACATCGAAAATTACACTGATCCGTTAGCGATATCCGCAAGTAGTGATGAGACCTTCCGTGGAGATCGCAAAGAGGGGCGGACATGATTAAAGTCTGGCGACCCCCTCACAACAAAAGTATGACGACGATCATAGAACTTATCTTTCAAATGAAAAAACATGATAAATATGTCAAGCGACAAATTGCCGGGTCGGATGCTTGCCCTCAACACCCTCGCGTTCACAATCTGCTTCGCCGTATGGACGATGTACGGCGTCCTCATTACTTTCCTAGTCGACAACCAAGTGCTCCTCATTGATAAAGCCCAAATCGGCTGGCTCATCGGAATTCCCATCCTCACCGGATCCGTTTTACGTCTTCCTCTCGGACTCCTGACCGACAAAATTGGAGGTAAACCAGTCTTTCTCGGCGCAATGCTTTTCGCCGCCGCTTCCCTTGTCCTCACATCATTCGCTAACGGATTTGCCATGTTCATGATCTGCGGACTTCTCTTCGGTATTTCGGGTGCTACTTTCGCCGTCGGCATCGCTTACTCATCTGTCTGGTTCCCAAAAGAAAAGCAAGGCACCGCTCTAGGAATTTTCGGGGTCGGCAATGCCGGTTCCGCCATCACAACCCTATTCGCACCAACTCTCCTCAAAACATTCACCAACGCCGGGCAGAACATCGAAGGCTGGCGACAACTCCCTCTGATTTATGCAGGTGCGCTCGTCGTCATGTGTATTATTTTCGCGATCGTCGCCGTGAACAAAACCGTTGACTCCTCCAAGCAGAAATCAATGGCGTCCATGCTCGCTCCGCTTAAAGACATCCGTGTTTGGCGATTCGGCTTCTATTACTTCCTCGTATTCGGCGGCTTTGTCGCTCTTGCCCAATGGCTTGTCCCCTACTATCTCAATGTATACGCTATGACCCTAGCCCAAGCAGGCTTGATGGCATCTATTTTCAGCCTCCCATCAGGAGTAATTCGCGCGCTCGGCGGCTGGGCATCCGATAAATTCGGAGCGCGCGCAACAATGTACTGGGTGCTCAGTTCGTGCGTCGTGTTCTTCCTGCTCCTCATCGCCCCACGCATGGAAATCCGATCCCCCGGAGAAGGCGTTATGGCCGACCGGGCTGGAACAGTAACTTCAGTCAGCAAAAACCAAATCACCGTTGACGACAAAACGTACGATCTCAAAGCCCAGCCCAACCGACCCCTCACTACCAGCGACACAAAGGCGGTTGTCTTCCCAACTTTTACCTCCTGGCAAGAACCTAACGTAGAAATCGGTCAAAAAGTAACAAAAAAAGAAATCCTCGCCCGAGGACAAACTCACGTCTACTTCCAAGCCAATATGTGGATCTTCACCGGGTTCGTTTTCGCCGCTGGAATCATGATGGGCATCGGCAAAGCTGCCGTCTACAAGCACATCCCGGAGTATTTCCCTAACGACATCGGCGTAGTCGGCGGGCTCGTTGGAGTTCTGGGCGGACTCGGCGGATTTGTCTGTCCGATCCTCTTCGGCTATCTCCTCAAAGGCACTGGCCTGTGGACTTCATGCTGGTTATTCCTCGCTCTCGTGAGTATTGCTTGCTTAATCTGGATGCACCTCGTCATTCTAAAAATTGTGAGGCACCATAACCCCCTCTCTGATCAACAGGAAAAAGTATGACCGCCATCATAGAACTACGCCGCCATTAAGGCAAAAATTTAGTTGCGGATTACATCGAGAATCGCAATGACTAAAACACCTGAAAACAATCTGAAAGAATCGCTCCTCGATCAATGGAATCCCGAGGATGGTGAGAAATGGGAAGTTGAGGGGAAGCCCTTAGCCTGGCGAACCCTCTGGATTACAACTTTCTGCCTCATTCTCAGTTTTACAACCTGGTTCATGGTCAGCGCAATGGTAGTCAAGCTATCAGGAATTGGATTCAAATTTGAAACCCAACAGCTTTTCTGGCTCACCGCTATGCCCGGCGTCGCAGCCGGAACCCTACGAATCATCCACACCTTCCTGATCCCAATTTTCGGCACTCGTAAAACGATTACTGTCTCCACCCTCCTCTTGCTAATCCCGGCCCTCGGATGGGGATTTGCCGTAATGAACCCCGCAACAACCTATCCTACTTTCCTTTTCCTCGCATTTCTTGCCGGGCTAGGGGGCGGCAACTTCAGCTCCTTCATGCCCAGCACCTCGCTTTTCTTCCCAAAAAAGAAGCAAGGGACTGCGCTCGGCATCCAGGCAGGAATCGGAAATTTCGGAGTCAGCCTTGTGCAATTCCTTACTCCTGTCATGCTCGGCGTCGCACTCTATGGCGGAAGCCAAACCTTTAGCGACAAAAAAGGCTCATCCGAAATCCACCTTCAAAACGCCGCTTTCATCTGGGTGCCATTCATCGTAATCGGGGCAATCGCCGCCTGGTTCGGGCTCAAATCCGTCCCCGTCAAAGCCAATTTCAAACAACAACTCGATATTTTCAAGAACCGCGATACATGGCTTATGACATCACTTTACGTAATGACCTTCGGATCGTTCAGTGGATTTGCCGCTGCCTTCCCCACCATGATCGGTAAGATGTTCGGCGGTTTCGAAAACGCACCTGAACCTCTCAAATTCGCCTTCCTCGGTCCCCTAATTGGTGCTGCAGTCCGCGCCCTTGCCGGACCAGTTTGCGACAAATTTGGTGGTGGCAAAGTCACCACATTCGCCGCTCTCGGCCTCGTCGGGTGCACCTTCGCAGCAACCGCTTTTACTAACCCAACATCCATGGCTGCTTGGCCCGGCTTTCTCGGTTGTATGCTCGGAATCTTCTTCTTCAGCGGAGTCGGCAACGCCAGCACATTCAAGCAAATGCCTATGATCTTCCCCCCGCGACAAGCTGGCGGGGTCATAGGCTGGACATCGGCAATCGCCGCTTACGGCCCCTTCCTCTTCGCCGTCCCCATCGGAATGCTGATCGCCAAAAAAGGACACCCCACCATGTTCTTCATGATCGCCGGAACATTCTTTGTTATTAACCTCTTCGTCAACTACTGGTTTTACGCAAGAAAGAACGCCCCAACCCCCTGCTAATTGGGAAAAACCAAATGCCCTTCGCATTTCAAACGCGAAGGGCATTTTAATAATCTCTTCTAAACTAAACAGCCAAGATTCGCTGCAGTTCAGTGGGAGAATTTGCACTCATAAACCAACGCACATGACCTCCCCGCGCCTCTATTTCTGCACCACTCAAAGACTTAATACTAAGCCGATCTACCCAACTCATCAAACGTTTCTCACCGCATTCGAGACAGCTTTGCAACTGAACCCAAGCCTCCGCCCGATACAACCCAACGAGCGGCTGGATCCGACCATCCAGGCATGGCATCAAAGCATCAACCTCATCATCGAATTCCTCATATAAAAGACCGATCAACTCCACCTCAAACCGCGGCAAATCGCAACTCATTGTAAACACATATTCAGCCTTTGGAACAAACTGTCCCAGAGCAACAAGCGGCCCTTCGAACTTGGCCCGATCACATAAAAACTCAGCTCCCTCAATCGATTCCCGGCCCACTACCGTTACACACAATTCCGCTTCACGACACAACCTCACCAAACGATCCCCCATCGCCTCGCCTTCGATTCGCAGGGATGCCTTATCCTCGCCCATGCGGCGACTCGCCCCGCCCGTTAACAATACAACTTCGATGTCATCCAACATAAGGAACGCCGTCAATCTCAGCCGCCTGATTCAACGCTATCAATCGACGCTTTTCCTGAGGACTCAAATCCTGGTGCGCCCCAAAATCCATTCCCACCTCCTTCATGATCAACACCAAATCATCATGGTGCATTTGGGATTGGAATTCCACACCCGAGCGCGGGCAAACGGCCCGTCCACCCTCATGCCCTTCTTCCTTATAATAGGCCACCCCAAGTTGAGCCGGTCTCTGAATAACGTGGAACAACTTCCCAAACGGCATCCACAAAAGCAGCACGATTACCGTGAAAGCATGAAGCATTGAAATAAATGAAAAGTGCGACCCGCCCATTAACCGATAGCTCGCCGTAATCATCAGCCCCGTTACAGAAACCGCAAAAAGCAAAAACAACGGCATGAAGTCATTCGTAAATGTCTCCACCGACTGAGCACCATGTTCAAACAAACGCCTGTGCATCGCCATCCCCACCCCAATCAACACGAACACCGCACTAAAGTTCAACCCATTAAAGAACAAGAACGCCAACACGCTATCGTGCGGGAAGGACATCATCGGACGCCCCATGAACTCAACCATATAGTCCACGCCATTTGCACCGACTCCGAACTGAATCCAACCCCAACTCAGAGGAAACGTGATCGCAAATGCAATCAAACAGCCCCAAGCCATTGACATATGCGCAACCCACCGATTCGTTCCCCGATTGGAAATGAATTTCTGGAGAATGATGTTGTCAAACATCAATTTCACCAGCCGAAGAACATTC
>JAPUDU010000158.1:0-8522 GCA_027492935.1 Fimbriimonadaceae bacterium | reverse complement strand
CTAATTTGCCCGGTCGCAAAAATAGACGCCAACCCGCCTGAAAATAAACCCAAGTTGCCGGACGCTGAATCCAAGAAACATACCGATACGTAATTGCAAACGCCGCCAAAATTGTCGCCGCTGCATAAGCCGCTAACGGGGAATCAAATCGTGTCAGTTGGCCCGATCCAAAATAGATCGCCGCAAGTACCACAACTCCGGCAATCGCCGCCGCAATGAAGGCCGTGCGTTCAGTATTCTTGGGAAATTGTCTCTCACTCATCATCTTTCTCCTCCAACAAATCTTCAACCCACGAAAGTGCAGCCATCATGTTCGGAAATCCCACCGTCGTCGTTGTCAGCAAAACCGCATGCTTAATTTCTGCTGCGCTAACCCCGACCCCTAAAGCCTTCCTAACATGGCTTCTCAAAGCACCTTCCATCCTTGCTCCAGCCGAAATACCAACCTTCACCAAAGCCATTTGCTTCGCATCAAGCGGCCCTGACTGACCAATAGCGACCCCCAAATCCCGATAAGCCTTTCCAATCTCTGGATGCTCGACAACAAACCGAGTAAAACGCTGCGGCGCAGACATCAGGACTGCCGCTCCACTTTTCTCAACCCGATATACATCCAAATATTCACCACCAATATTATCAAGCTAAAAACCGCCGCTGGAATCGATGTCGAAATTTTCCCCGCCAAAATTGATTCCAAAACACTCACAAACAAGTAAAGTTGCAACAAAAGCAACACCGACTGGAACACCTGCATTCCCGTATAAACCGCGCTCTTTTGCCGCCTTCTTAGCCGTGCCGTATGATCGCGTTTCACGCATGCCCACCATGGAGTTTCACCCCAATCGCCCAAATCTCATCTCCCCGAATCTCTATTTCTATCTGTGGAATTGGATGCGGTGGTGGCCCCTGCAAAACCGATCCATCCTCCACCGAAAACGCCCCGTTATGACAAGGGCAGAACAACCGACTCTGGGCCGCCTCATAAACAACCGGACAAGAAAGATGCGTACACCTCCGCGCATATGCCACGAATTCTCCATCCGGCTTCTGAATCAGCAATGCCAAGTCCTTCTCTCGCGGAAAATTAAACGGCAAAGCATTCCCAGGCTCAATATCGCCTGTCAAAGCAATCATCCTAGGCTCAAAAGACGGGCCATTCTCCCGCGCACGACCCCAAGCTGCAATGCCAACTGATCCCACCGCAAAGGCCCCGCTCGCCACAGTACCAAATTTCAAGAACTCTCGCCGAGTTACATAGTTGTCATCTTCCCAATCAACCGGGAAACTATCAATCAAGTTTTTATCCATCAGTCAACCCTCGCCATCTTGAGCATGTCAAGTTTCCGTACCTGCGTCGAACCCTTCACTTCGAGCCTTTTCGAGCCGTTAGGCATCATCAAATGCACCTTCGTCGTTATCGTCCTCTCGCCAAAAATAAACTCATTCACCGGAGTCCCCTGACGCTTGATCGCAACCTCTTCCGGGGTCGCATACATAATCGCCTGCGACGGACAAACCGTCGCACACATCGGCTTCTTCCCAACCGAAGTTCGGTCATAACACATATCGCACTTGATCATCTGATCATAAGCCGCATGGTATTTCGGAACTCCAAATGGGCAAGCAAAAACACAATTCGAACAGCCAATACAGCGCGGCTTCAACGAAGTATGGACAACCCCATCCGGTGTCCGCTTAATCGCATCCGCCGGACAAACTGCTGCGCAAGCCGGATCATCGCAATGCATACAAAGAACTGGCGTCGTCTGGACACTATCCCCCCGCTGGATCGTCTCCAAATGAATCATCGATATCCCCGCATGAGTATCACACTCCGCACACGCTTCAACGCACGCATTGCATCCAATACACCGGCTCGGGTCTATATAAAGTTGGCGCTCACTCACAGGCTGCCTCGAAATGGCATTTGCAAATATTAAGCCCTGCTGACAGAATTTCATATGACGAGGATCATAATCCTGCGCTGTTCCTGAAAACAGAATGGCAGGGACAGTGCTCTCATTCCATAGTAAGGTTAAGGAGTCAAGGCAATTGCATTCAATCAATATAGTAATGACAAGAAATTCCTCATTTCAATCTAAGCATTGGTCTCTCAAAAGTCTCTCAGATACAGGAAACTGAGGGAGACGCTTAGGTTCAACGTGAGACTTTGGGTCTAGTTCAACGAACCTAAAAAATTTGCGTCCTAAGGAGGGCGTCGGGGGTTCGATTCCCTCCGGGGCCGCCACTAAGATTACATTCAGATTATTCAATTTCGCACGAAATCAAACTGACCCACTACCCGCTTTCCACTCATGCTACAACTCACTATTGGTCAGTCTACGAGGAACTGGTCACTTAATGTTTTAAAAAATTTGAATCGTACAATGACTCCGATTTCTTTGTTGAATATTATTCTTATCTCCAGGTTTGCCTGGTACTAAAACGATGAAAAATGTCTTATCGTTCACGATAACCGTCCATGACGCTGTGCCATCTTTAGCAAGTGGCCTATGGTGTTTAACGTTTAAGGATGAAGTGATCTCAGAATTCATTCTCAGATAGACACTGCCTATTGGTTCATCTAAAGAATAATCCCATGTAGATCCGTCTGGATGTTCCATTGCATAATGAGCTTCCCGGCCATCAATTGTCCCAAAGCTAAACGGGGGAACCGGCTTGCTATTCTTCGCACACCCTGTGATTAGCAACGAAATGCCTAGCAACGTAAGTTTTTTCATGTTATTCAATCTCCTGATAACTTAAGTAACAGTATCTTCTCTTTATTCCAGCATGCGCCGAATCTCCAAATGCTCCATCACAGCATTTATGACAGGAATCAATATCTTCCTGCAAGACACAATACTGCCAAGGTTTTACTGTTACACTATCTAGCTTCATTCTGATCATAAAGTCGATCAAACAATTGCTTTCACTAAGAATATCCTCGCAAAATCCAAGTTTCTTTCTTACAGAATAGTATCTTTCAAGTCTTTTTTGAATTCTTTCCTAACATTTTTGTTCTCTAACAGTTTATCGCGTGATTCATTGCCAGTCGTCATTTTTATTTGCAAGTACGATTCTCCGAACGAGCAATCGCCAAGTCTATTTCGGAGGCCCCATCCGAGTCAGAGTGAATTTCTGATCCCCGGCATCCAGCAAAATCATATTCGGCCCCTGAGGAATCATCTTCACCTTCATCCGCCCACCACCCGGCGAAGAAGTTGCCCCCATCGGACCAGTAACCGTAGGAGGATCCATTTCCAGCCGGTTACCCTTAACGCTATAACTGCCCGTAACATTACCAACGCCCGCCATCCCAGTCATAGTGCCCGTGTACTGACCATTCGATCCAAACTCAATCTGCATATTGGTTGGCCCCATCGCCATGTTCCAACGACCACTTAAATCCGGTGAGCTACCCTGACAACCAATCAAGCAGGAAACAATCAAGACCAAGGAGAGAGAACGCAATTTCACTCCCCCATATTACTTTCAAGCGCAACCAACTTGATTCAGTCGCTTAAAAAAATTATTCTGTCTCTCCCTTCAAAATCAACTCAATCGCATCAAGTTCATCATCTGAGAAAGTTATCTTTTCCGCCGCTTTAACGTTCTCAATAATCTGCTCTGGCCTACTTGCCCCAATCAAAGCTGAAGTCACACGGCCATCCCTAAGCACCCACGAAAGCGCCATTTGAGCCAGACTCTGTCCGCGATCACCCGCAACGGCATTCAGGTTGTTTAATTTACCAATGAGTTCGGGTTTAAGCGCCTCCTCATTCAAAAAACTATTCTCCTGCTTAGCCCGAGAATCATTCGGAACACCACTCAGATATTTGTTTGTCAACAACCCTTGAGAAAGCGGACAAAACGCAATCACGCCCATCCCCAAATCACCTGTCGTGTTCAGCAAGTCGGGCTCAATCCAGCGATTCAATAGCGAATAAGAAGGTTGATGAATAATCGGTTTCACAAATCCATTCGCTTCACAAATCGCTAGCGCCTGCTGAGTCTGTTCAGCGTTGTAACTCGAAATACCAACGTACAACGCCTTCCCTTGCCGCACCGCCGAATCCAATGCTCCCATCGTTTCTTCAAGCGGGGTATCCGGGTCAAACCGGTGCGAGTAAAAAATATCAACGTAATCCAACTGCAAACGCGCAAGGGATTGATCAAGCGATGAAAGCAAATATTTCCGGCTTCCCCATTCACCATAAGGGCCGGGCCACATATAATAACCCGCCTTGGATGAAATAACCAGTTCGTCACGATATCCCTTAAAATCTTCTTTTAAAATTCGACCAACCCGTGTTTCTGCCGCTCCCGCTACTGGCCCGTAGTTGTTGGCTAAATCGAAATGAGTAATGCCGTTATCAAACGATGCAAAAAGCATTGCTTGCGCATTCGCATGGAACGACGCTTCATCCGCATGATGACCCGCATCCGTGCCTGCATCACCAAAGTTATGCCAACACCCCATCGAGATAAGCGGCAACTTCAAACCACTTCGCCCACACCGCCTAAACCAGCCACTGATAGTTTCATAACGAGATTCAGAGGGCGCGTAAGGAGTGTGATCGGGCATCAATCCATTGTGACCCGAACGACCACCCCTCTAAGCCAGAATTACTTTTCTGGCTTAAGTAATATGTAATCCAAAGCAAACATACGCCTCGCCGGGTTGCATTTAGGGCTAGAACCTCTCGAAATAATTTTCAGTTCCGCCGTTCCCTTCGGCAAATCTGCTACTCCATATTCATGGACCGCCCACTTCAATTCAGGCGAGTAAAAATCAAAAGTGCCAAGTGACTTCCCATTCACAAACACCTCATGAATCCCATAGTCCACTGCCATGCAGTTATTACCAACCAATTTATATTTGCCCGCCTCTTCAACCTCAAATTTCAAGGTCAATGAATCTCCCTCCGCAGCATCCTTCCACCAAAGTTGCTTCGCCAATGAAAGCCCTTCGTAAGTCTGAACATCAGTTGACCCACCCGTTAATGTCAAAGCCATCATTTCACCCTCAATCGCTCCTTCCACCGGTACTGGCGGCATAACGCCTGCAATGATCTCCAAATCTGATTCCTTAATAACTGGAGCCGTCCACTTCCCGGGAACCGCATACCAAAACGCTGTCGTATGGAATCGACTCGCCGTATCCGCCCAATGCCAAAGTTCAAGATCAAACTGAATCTGTTTCTTAAACGGAATATCGTCAATCACATGCCAGCGAACGTTTCCCGTTTGCCCTCCATTCCCCGGCCCATCAACCCGCGATTGACCATGATAAGGGCGACTAAAAGGCGTTGGGTCGCACCACGCATATCCAAAATAATCTTCCGTGCCTGTACCAAACCAACTCGGAAACTTCTCGCCATCAACAAAAACCTTCTCATCCCCCTCACCCCACCATGCCGAGCTCGGATTTTGAACATGAAAAACCGTCCCCACATATCGCCCTTCACCAGCAAATTCAACCAAC
The DNA here is from genome assembly GCA_027492935.1 of Fimbriimonadaceae bacterium. GTDB lineage: Bacteria > Armatimonadota > Fimbriimonadia > Fimbriimonadales > Fimbriimonadaceae > UphvI-Ar2. Next base: position 3,034 of record JAPUDU010000158.1, on the reverse strand, counting down.
CGCATATCTCGGGTCGGCCGACTTTGTTTCGTATCAGATTGCCAAGCCGCGTGCAAAACATAATCCGCCTTAACCCCTCGCTTAACACTAAGCTCAATATCAAACTCCACCGGCAGGTCGTTATGGTTCACTAACTTCAAAACTGCCGACTTCTTAAACGGCAGCGGCAAGCGACTTGTCATCTCAGAGTCTCCACTCACGCTCGAAACCATGGTTTCCAAAGTAGAAGGCATCACGCCCGCCCCGAAATAGTCAGGAAGCGGCACACGAACCGACTCCTGCCCATCAAACACCCAACGAATCTCAATATGATTCATGATGCTCTCCGGGCTCACAAAACTTGGGATCACGGCATCCTGTAATGCCGATAAACGAGTTATTGAAAAATTCTCAACCTGTGATTGCGTCGAAGCCGAGAGTATAATTTCTGTTGTCGAATGACCCTTAATCGTTACCTTTTTCGACAACAACTCATTCCCTCTGGGGTCACTCTGACTAGGCAAATTCCAACTCGTCTTTGGCGTATAAGTTTCAATTGGCGTCCCGACATCATAAAGCCGAGTATTTAGCTGATAGTACAGACTGGGTGCAGGATCAGTTGGCGCATTCCGAGAGACAGTAACTTTGAGCGACTTCGCAAACGCGAACGGGAAATAGAGATTCGTACCACGTGCTGCATTATAAGAGTAAAAGTCGCCCCACTGCTGAATTTTGCCTTGCAAAAGATCAACCATATTTGCTATCACACGAGGCTCAACTTCCCCATCAAAATAAAGCCGTGCTACCCCCATCGGGTTTGCTGACCAAAAACGCACCATCGCTCCCGGCCCTGTAAATTCACCCATCACAAACTCTTCACGGCCCTGATGCTGCTCCACCCGAATGAACTGCCCCGCATCAGCATTTGCAAACCACTGCTCATTCCCCGTCGTTACTGAAGCCCGATCATAGCTACTCGCTTCAACCGTTTTGTATCCAAATTCAGACCGACGAGTAAGCCTCGAAAGATCGGTCATTTCTGCCAGCAAACTATCTGTGGTAACTGGTTTTGCAAAACACATTGCGGCGAGAGCAATCATCGGAGTCATAGCATTCCACGGCCCGGAAGGGAATTTTCATACTACCAAAATCCCGCAAATGCATGAACCTGTGAAAATTTTTTGTCCAAATCATATTCAAAGCAAATTGACTTTCATGAATATTCACATTTACAGTGACAATTTCATGATAAAACGTTGTATCATAAAACCGTGACGCCGTTGTTACTCGCCCTATCCATCGCCGGATCAGCACAACTTCCTGCGCTCCGCGTAAACAATGACCAGCTTCTTGATCCTGCTGGCAAACCTGTTATTCTCAAAGGAGTCAATGTTGGAAACTGGTTCGTTATCGAACCATGGATGCTCGATTGGACGAGCACCCCCGGTCACCCGGCCGACCAATATGAGATTGAGCAAATCCTCAGCCAGCGATTCGGCGAATCCGAAAAAAATCGTTTAATGGATGTTTATCAATCTAACTGGATCACCGCTCGCGATTTCAAAATCATCAAATCATTTGGCTTCAATGTCGTTCGACTTCCTCTCCAATACCGAATGTTCGAAGACGATAGCCAACCTTACAAGCTCAAGAAAGACGCGTTCAAAATGACTGATCACGCAATCAAGCTTGCCGCCGAACAAGGTCTCTACACCATTATCGATATGCACGGTGTCCAAGGCGGGCAATCAGTTTATGACCACACCGGGCGAAGTGGACAAAACAAACTTTGGACAGAACCCGAAAACCCCAAACGCCTGGCTTGGCTCTGGAGCGAACTCGCCAAAAGATACAAAGATAACCCCGCTGTAGTCGCTTACGATGTATTTAATGAACCGTATGGCGGCACCTATGAAGGAATCAAAGCCGTATTCAGCCAGTCATACAAATCGATCCGCGCGCATGACAAAAACAAGCTTATCTTCGCCATGGGTTTTTACGATGGATTCACCTTCTACGGCACCCCCGAAGAAAATAACTGGCACAACGTCGGCTATCAGATGCACTACTACCCCGGCATGTTCGGTGGTGGCGACCCAACTCCCCTCACTCATGCCCGGCACATCAATTTCCTCAGCACCCTTCCTGCAGTCCTCAAGCCATTTAAATCCAACTTCCTCATTGGCGAAATGAATGTCGTTTTTGCCGCTGCCGGCGGCGGCCCGCTCATGCGCAAATACTACGATACGCATGCAAATAACGGCTGGCATACCACAATGTGGAGCTACAAAATCCACAAGCTCGGTGGGGGCGTCGGTGCCGATACATGGGGAATGGTTGCCAATAAAAATCCCCTACCTGACCTGAATATTCGCACTGATTCAAAGGAAAAAATCGAGGCTTACTTCAAGTCGTTCTCGACAATGCCTCTCGATATCAACGAACCATTGCGACAGGCCATGACTGCCAAAGTCGCTCCTAAAGTCGACCTTCCGCCGTTGCCCAAAGCCCGAACAACCGCTCCTCAACAAACTCTGCTCGGTTGGAAAGCTACCGATATTGGCGGCGCCTTCAAAGGTGGGCTAGAGCTTCTTCCTAATGAAGAATTCAATCTCTACGGCGCGGGCAATGATGTTTGGGGTGCCCAAGATTCTTTCCGATTCCTCCATCAAACCGTCACTGGTGATTTCACACTCACCACCCAAATTCCAGAAATCGAGAACATCCACTCATACACTAAAGCCGGACTGATGATCCGGTCAAACCTGGATCAAAAAAGTAGCCACCTCATGCTCTCAACTTTCCCAAATGGTGAGTTACAAGTGGCATGGCGAGCTACTCAAGATGGCAATACCGAATCATTTGATCCCAAGCATGTCCTCACTCTGCCAAACCTTTTCATGAAGATCCAGAGAGAAGGCCAACGCTTCACCGCTTCCGCTTCATCCGATGGAAAAACATGGAAAGTTCTTCATAGCCAGGAGCTTCCCCAGGTGCCAAAAACAATTGAAGTAGGGGCAATTTCTCTGAGCCATGACAATGGTCAACTTGTGAA
>JAPUDU010000157.1:6650-13699 GCA_027492935.1 Fimbriimonadaceae bacterium | reverse complement strand
CGAAGTTGCCATTTTGCTCTGCCCATAATCAAAGAAAGCCGCTACCATCCAGGTAGCGGCTTTCTTATTAGCTGAAAAAGTAAATTACTTTTTACGCCGTCGCAACGCCAAAGCTGCTACACCCGCAAGTCCAACCATCGTAAACGGCTCCGGAACAACATCGGTGTAGATCGCAACACTGAAGTACTGCTCGCCGCCGCCGCCATTAGGAGTTGACCAAAGTCGGTGAGCATTAATGTCAACCTGTGATTGAGTACCCCAAGCACCTGTACCGTTTTGACCTAAGTCCGCCGGAGTTCCGTAGTTACTACCAAAACCGGTCAAGCTCAAATTCCAGTCCGACGTATTAGTCAAAAGATTTTGGGTCAAATTCCCAAAATAGAAGTCTGTGTTGTCAAGGCTAGCTTGTCCAATAAACATTGATGGCGCACCAAAAACGTCTCGCGCTTGAATATGCAAATAGTTCGTTACAAACGGAGTCAAAGTAACTGATCCGCCCGCACCACCGCCTTGCCAAGTTCCCGCCTGAGCAGCAAACTGAGTTCCTTGAACCGTATCGCTCGTTGAGATGTAAGCCTCAAAAAAGTCATCTGCTACGCCGTGAAAACTCAACGTCGTCGCCTGCGCTAAACCTGCCAACACCACTCCAGTCGAAATCAAAATCAATTTCATATTCATATATTAAACTGAAATTCGCTTTAATGCAAGTCAACACTCATAGTATTAATAAAAACTGATACCTTCGCCAGTTAATGTCCTACTTCATCGAAGGTATCAAATGAACAACTTACGATAATTCTGAGACAGCCCTACTTCCAAAAACTCATCAACCCCACAAACCACGCACACCGAGTAACATCAAACCTCGGCAAAATGGAAGTCATCGCATCCCAAATCAATGTCAACGACGACACACACAAGGCAAACCGCGCCGCTATGGATAAAATCATGGCGACCTACCGCCAAAACCTAGCGACTACCCTCCAAGGAGGCGGCCCCAAATATGTCGAAAAACACAAAGAACGCGGCAAACTCCTCGCTCGTGAACGAATTGACGCTCTCCTAGATACCGGCGCACCATTCTTAGAATTTTCCACCTTTGCCGCACACAACATGTACGATTCAGCTGCCCCTGGTGCCGGAGTCGTCACCGGAATCGGGCGCATCCATAACCGCGAGTGCGTTATCGTCGCCAATGATGCCACCGTAAAGGGCGGAACCTATTTCCCTATCACTGTCAAAAAGCACCTCCGTGCTCAAGAAATCGCCCTGGAAAACAATCTCCCGTGCATCTACCTCGTTGATAGCGGCGGAGCATTCCTCCCTCTCCAAGCCGAAGTTTTCCCCGACAGAGACCACTTTGGACGCATTTTCTATAACCAAGCAAATCTTTCCGCCCGCAAAATTCCTCAAATCGCTTCTGTCATGGGATCGTGTACCGCCGGTGGAGCCTACGTCCCCGCTATGTCCGATGAAACCGTCATGGTTAAAGACCAAGCCACTATCTTCCTCGGAGGCCCTCCTCTCGTCAAAGCCGCGACGGGTGAAGAAGTCTCTGCTGAAGACCTTGGGGGTGCCGATGTCCACACCCGACTCTCGGGTGTCGCCGACCACCTCGCCGATGACGACCACCATGCTCTCGAAATTGTCCGTAACATCGTCGAATCCCTCGGCCCCAAATCCAAACCCTCACTCTCCGACCCAACACCCCCCGAAGATCCCCTATTCAACCCCGAAGAGCTTTACAGCCTCGTCCCCGCCGACAGCAAAACCCCGATGAACATGCGCGCCGTACTCGCCCGCATCACCGATGGTAGCCGCTTCCAAGAGTTCAAAGCCCGCTACGGCACCACCCTCATCTGCGGATTCGCCCGCCTCCACGGGCACCTCGTTGGAATTCTCGCCAACGACGGAATCCTTTTCTCCGAATCCGCTCTCAAAGGCGCCCACTTCATCGAACTCTGTTGCCAGCGCCAAATTCCCATCGTGTTCCTCCAAAACATCACCGGATTCATGGTTGGCCGCAAATACGAAAACGAAGGCATCGCTAAAAACGGAGCCAAACTCGTCACCGCCGTCAGCACCGCTAACGTCCCCAAATTCACCGTCATCGTCGGCGGATCATACGGGGCCGGAAACTACGGCATGTGCGGCCGCGCGTTCAGCCCCCGCCAACTCTGGATGTGGCCCAACGCCGGAATCAGCGTCATGGGTGGCGAACAAGCCGCCAACGTCCTTCTCACCGTCAAGCAAGAGCAACTCGCCTACCAAGGTCAACCGGAAATGACCGCCGAGCAAGCCGCCGAATTCAAAGCCCCCACACTCGCCAAATATCAAGAAGAATCCAACGCTTACTACGCCAGCGCGCGCCTATGGGATGACGGCATTATCGACCCCGTCGATACCCGCCGCGTCCTCGCCCTTGGTATCGAAGCCGCCCGCAACGCCCCCGTCGCCGAACAAGGCTTCAGCCTCTTCCGAATGTAAAAAAGCCACCTCAACCGAGGTGGCTCTCAACTCAAAACGGAAGCAACTACTCCAGCGACCAGCTATAATCCCGCTTCCCGCAATCCTCAATGTAACGCGCAAGCAAGTCAATCGAAGCCTGAACGTCGTCCTTGTGAACCGTCTCGTTCACCGTGTGGATGTACCGCGTCGGAATCGACAACGTAAAGCTCGGAATCCCGCCGTGCAATCGCTGAACACCACCCGCATCAGTTCCGCCCGCTGGCAACAACTCAATCTGATGATTAATCTTATTTTTAACCGCCAAATCCGTAAAGTGCTCGACCATCTTCGGGTGGCAAATAAGCGATGAGTCCATAAATTTAATCGCCGTTCCCTCACCCAACTTCGTCACCGCGAACTCTGCCGGAATTCCAGGGAAGTCGTTCGCCAAAGTCACATCCAAGGCCACGCAGTAATCCGGTGCAATGCCCGCACCAGCCGCTGAAGCACCACGCAAACCAATCTCTTCCTGAACCGTCGCCACCGCGTAAACATCCACATCGTGGTCGCCCGCCGCCTTAACCGCCTCAATCATTACAAAGACCGCACAACGGTCATCCATGCATTTACAGGTGTAAAGGTCACCCATGGTTTGGAAGTCACGATTCATCGTCACCATGTCACCAATCCGGATCTGCTCTTTCGCTTCTTCACCGGTCAACCCTGTATCCACAAAATAATCTTCGTGCTTCGCTACCGAATTAGCTTCCGCCGCCGAAAGCATGTGCTTCGGTTTTGTCCCCAACATCATCAATCCGTTACGAACTCCACCTTTAGCATGAACAAAAACGCGTTGCGCCGCCATCATGCGGGGATCCCAGCCCCCAACCGGATGAACTCTCAAAAATCCTTTGTCGTCGATATACTTAACCACAAAGCCAATCTCGTCCATGTGCGCGGCTAACATCAATTTTTTGCCGCCAGACTTACCCTTTTTAATACAAATAACGTTCCCCATCGTATCAACTGAAATATCGCAGATATCCTTCAATTCGCGATACACGATTTTACGAATATTGTCTTCTTGTCCGGGCACACCGTGCGCCTCAGTTAACTCCTTCAATAACTCAACGTTCATTAAAAACGTTGTACCGCAATCGCGATTTCAAAAGTGCCCTTGGTTCTCAACAGCATAAAAACCGGCTGACTTACGCCGCTTTCTTATTGCTGATCTGTGAGTAACGACTCACGCGATTCCGACCATCTTCTTTTGAAACATAAAGGGCCTGATCCGCTTGATCAATCAAGTCTGCCCGCTCAACTCCCGAAACATACATCGAAACTCCAAAACTGGCCGTAACTTGGCGATGTGGCCAATCCTGATCCTCAATCATCATGCGGCACTCTTCCGCCAGTTCAAACATTGAATCCTCAGTAACCCCAACGCCAACAATGACAAACTCTTCGCCGCCATACCGAGCCACAAAATGAGGTTCCTTCACACAGCGTTGAAGCGTTGCTGCCACCTTCTTCAAAACATCATCCCCCGCAACGTGACCAAACCCATCGTTAAACAACTTAAATTTGTCCACGTCCATCAGCGCAACCCCAACTGAAACCCCAGCTCGATCCGACAATGTCATCTTATCCGCCAAAAATTCTTGGAACGTCTTATGGTTCTTCAAACCAGTTAAACCATCGGTCGAAGCCAAATTCATCAACTTCTCATTGGCCTCTTGAAGCATCGACTGTTGAATCTCCATCTGGACATTCGCTTCATTAATCTCTGCGATCTGCTCTTCCAACTGACGCTCAGTATCCTTACGCACACTAATATCCTTATAGAACACGCTAATACCGCCATCCTGGTTCGAATAAACCCGGAACTCAAGCCACACACCCTGCGAAATAACATAGAATTCCATATTCTCCGATAAACCAGAGTGCTTGACACGATCATACAACTGACGAACCGGCTCCCAGAAATCTTCCGGCATATGATCCCAAACATAAACCCCAAACAGTTCCGCCGCGTCAACCCCACTATTTGCCGCAGCCGAACTATTTACATACGTAAACCGACCGCCATCATCAAGTGAGTAGAAGCTGTCATTAATACTTTCCAGAATCCGTTTGACGCGCAAATTCGCCGCCGCCAAAGCATCTTCCGCCACTTTCTGTTCCGTAACGTCAAGCCCTGTTCCACGGAATCCAGTAAGGTCACCGGCCTTACCAAAAACCGGAATCGCGTTCATACGCTGCCAGACCAAACCACCGTGCTTCCCTGTCGATTTCAAAAGCAAGTTCTTAACGGGCACCCCATCCAGTTGTGATCCTGCAATAAGATTCTGAGTTTTACGGACGTCTTCCCGGTCAACAAAATCAAGCGGACTATGCCCTAAAATTTCATCCGGAGAAAAGCCCAAAACATCGGTGACCTTAGGCGAAACATACGTAAACCGCATATCCGCATCCGTCTCCCAAATGTATTCCCCTGCCGACTCAACAACGTCTCTAAATCGAGCTTCACTTTCTGTAACCAAAAGCTGAGTCTCTTTCTGTTGTGTAATGTCGTCCTCAATAACCACAAGGTGCGAACAGAGCCCACTTTGGCTACGTACCGGCGAAATCGTAACTCGGCTCCAATACCCCTCGCCATCTGGACGCTTAAGCTGCAATTCACCCCGGACCTCAGTCTGCCGACGAATAGATTCATTCAACAAAGCCCGAGTTTCGCAATTAGCTTCCTCAACCGATCGAAAAACGAAAGGCGATGACCCAATTACATCTTCAAACGCATAGCCCGACATCTTAGCAAAGGCCGGATTAGCAAACAAAATATGTCCAGAAGCATCAAGAATCAGAACACTATTCATGCTCTCTTCCGCAACCATGCTCAACATCTGCAGTCGTTCGGCCGTTGCTTTCTCTTCTGTAATATCTTTTGCAATCGTCAGATAGCCAAGAATCCTGTTGTCATCCCCTACAACTTTAGAAAGGCTCAAACTGACGTCAACTGTCTCATTATCAGAACGTAAATATTGCCATTCCGATTCGTTCAAGTCATCTTCATTCACCGAGTATTTAAAGACATCAATCGGTGATTCAAGCTCAATCCCTTCTTTCGATTCAATCTCCGCCTGCCGTAAAAACATTTCCGTTGGCAAGTGAAAATCAACAAATGTTTTCTCCCCAATACACTCTTCCGCCGTATAACCAAGCATCTCTTCCGCCGAATGATTCATCCCAATCACACGACACTCTTCGTCCGCCCAGACAATCGAATACTCCGCCGCATTCAATACCGCAGATTGAAGCGCCGCCATTTCGGCAATCTTTTGTTGCGTAGCAAGCTCCTCAGTAACATCAAGCCCACAAGCAATGCCGCCAATGACATTCCCATCTCTATTCTTAAGCGGGAATAACTTGAGGCTGACCGTTTTATTCGCCCCACCCATCTCAAAGCTGTGCTCAAACGAAACCATTTCGCCGCGCTCAAAAATCGTTGTGAGAATCTCAGCAACCCGCCCTGGGTTATCTTGCATGCGCAAGCCATTCACCAAGGGATGCAAAATTGCAAAATGAGATTCAATCCCCATAACCGCTGACATCTGCGGATTCCATTCAAAGACCGTGCCTTCCTGGTCAAAGGTTGTCGCTCCCAGTGGCAACCCTTCAAACAAACTTTGAAATCGTCGCGAAGCATGTTCTTGCATCGACTTCTGAATCTCAGCAATCTCTAATGCCTCAGTCAAAGCCAGTTCGCGCTCTTCGTGTGCATAAAGATTCTGCTCAAATGCACTGGCCCGCTCTAAAAGGGAATCATTATCCGCAATAAGCTGTTCACGCTCATCTTCAACTTGCTGATAAATCCGTCGCTGGAACATATTTCCCAGCACAACACAACTACCCGCCAATACGCTAATAAGAATCGGGGTTATTCCATGACCGGAAAAACCTAAATACAGCAGGAATCCAACGATTCCTACCTGCATTACAAGAAACACGACCCCTAGAGTTTTCCAAAGTTGCTTCTGTTTTGAATAATTGCTATGTGGTGCTCTCGCCACAAACGGAATTATTGGAGTCCCATAACAAAAAATTTACTTTACTTATTTGTGGGACCCTCGCTTCCCCCCACGAACGAACCCACAGGTAACCTCGTTAAACAGATCATGAGCCACAAAGTCGCAATCATTGGAACCGTTCCCGCCGGATACACCGCCGCTCTCTACGCCGGACGAGCCGACCTCAATCCCATTGTTTTTGCTGGCCCAGAACCAGGCGGTCAACTCATGATCACAACCGATGTCGAAAACTATCCTGGCTTCCCTGATGGCGTCATGGGTCCAGACATGATGGATCTCTTCCAAAAGCAAGCTGTACGATTCGGCGCACAGGTCATCCAAAAAACCGTCACCAAAGTCGATCTCTCCCAACGACCATTCACCCTCTGGGCGGACGAAGAGTCTTGGCAAGCCGAAACCGTCATCATCTCAACGGGTGCATCCGCAAAATGGCTCGGACTCGCTGGCGAAGTAACTTGGGGAGGCTACGGGGTCTCTGCTTGTGCTACCTGCGATGGATTTTTCTTCCGTGGG
>JAPUDU010000157.1:1018-6640 GCA_027492935.1 Fimbriimonadaceae bacterium | reverse complement strand
CATCGTTGTTGGCGGCGGTGATACCGCCATGGAAGAAGCCAATTACCTCACCCGCCACGCAAGCAAGGTTTATCTCATCCACCGACGCGATACATTCCGCGCCAGCAAAGTCATGCAACAGCGCGTGCTGGAAAACCCAAAGGTCGAAGTCATCTATAACTCCGGAATCGAAGAAATTCTCGGCGACATCGAACCCAAAAAGAAAGTGACTGGCGTAACGTTAAAAGATACTGTCACCGGCGAAACCCGACATCTCCCAATCGACGGAATCTTCATCGCCATCGGTCACAAACCCAACAGCGATCTTGTCATCGATGTTCTTGATCACGACGAAACCGGCTATCTCATCCCCCAACCCGGCTCAACCAAAACCAAGATCCCTGGTGTATTCGTTTGTGGCGACGTCGCCGACAGCGTCTATCGACAAGCCGTTTCCGCCGCCGGAACCGGATGCATGGCTGCAATCGATGCCGAGAGGTTCCTCGAAAACGAGGGCCAATAAGAACGACCAGCCCATCTCACACGTCTCAACAGTCAGTTTATGCTCAGTCTGATATTTGCCGCAAAATTAATTCAAGCCGATCTGGTCGCCCAAGACCCCCAGATCAACCGGCTGAGCATAAGCGCGACTTTCGCCTCGCAAGTCAACGACAAATCTTCGTTCGATGTCCTGCACTATCTCACTCCACTCGAACAGCCAAAAGAGTCACCCCTTAAAGAATGGCAATTTCCATTCATCAGCATGACCTTGTGCCAGACCTTAGAATCACCTGCCCCATCCGGCCGATTCCGAGTGTTCAGTACCACCCGCGAACGGCAAGACGCCGATGACATTTCCCAATGGACAGCTCGTTATATGGGCCGACTCTGGAACTACCTCTACTACCGATGCGACCTCGATCACAATCCTCGGTCGGGACGTACCGTTGATGTTTATCTCACCCCCAACGGCGACCCTGAGAACAACGACCGAGCCGGATCAGCTCAAATTAACGCTTACGATTATCAAGAATTAGATGGCAACGACCGCCCAATTCCCAAAAGCACAATCTACGTTTTCAAAATCCAAGAAGCAAAACGAGGAATCCAACTCTCACGTGAACTTGCCCACGAATATGGACATGCTCTCCTTCCAACTGCGACCGGATTTCAAAAACCCGAAAGCTATCCAAACGGCGATCTTGGCGAACGCATCTTCCTCTCCTTCCTCCGCGACGATCTGAAAGCTGGGAAGATCACCACCGAAGACACTCTCTTCACTGGACAAGCTGACCTCGATTCCTATTTCCGTGCTAAGGTTCAACCGATGGTTACCCGGATCGCGGCAAACGGTCCGAACTTCGCCTTACTGAACGAAAGCTCTGAAGAAGCCTATAACGAATGGGTCGCAATCGGCACCTACCTCAGCCGAATCTGCCCACCTATGATGTTTGGCCGCTACATCAACCTAAACACCAAAGTTGCCGCCGACGCCGAAAAAGCCATCATCAGCGCCGCGGAAGAGCGTGAAACCTGGGTTCTCACAATCCCCGATGAGCTAAAAGGCAAGCCACTTTACATTCCTCTCCTAAAGGGCAAAGTTACAAACGCGAAAATTCTCCAAAAATCTGGAAATTGGGCAAAAATCCAACCAGAAGCCGAAAAAACTGTAACGATCAAAAATCCACCCCTACCCCCTGGAATCTAAACCTAAAGTAATTTCTTAAGATTTTCGACCGTTCCCCCTAAAGACTACAGGAAAGAAACCCAATAACAGAACTGAGAGCCACAGCCAGGCCCCGTAGAAATGGCAGGTTCTTAATGGAGTTATTGGATTGTCAGACATCCTCTCACAAGATGAGATCGAAGCCCTTTTAAGTTCACTTTCTGATGGAAGTGATCAACCAGGGAACTCAGGCGCAAACGATAAACAAGAATCGTCTGCCCATGGCACTACTGTAACAACTCCTAACAAAAGATCAACTCGAAGCGCAGTCGCCTACGAAGTCTACGACTTCCGCCGACCAGATAAGTTCAGTAAAGAACAGCTTCGAACCCTTCAGATGCTCCACGAAACTTTCGGAAGACTCGCCGGAACAAACCTCTCCGGTCTTCTCCGCACCAACGTCAGCATCGACCTCATCTCTCTCGAGCAAGTTCCGTACGAAGAGTATCTGCGGAGCATTTCAAGCTCTGTCTTCACAATTTTCTCTATTCCACCTCTCAGCGGACAAGCCGCTATCGAAATGGAGTTCGACCTCATCTTCACGATGATCGACAAACTATTAGGTGGCCCCGGTCGAACAATTAAGCGACAGAATCTCACCGATATCGAAGAACCCCTCTTCCACCAAATCGTTGGCAAGATGTTCTACGCCCTCAAGTCCGCTTGGGAAGGTGTCGTTATCGTTAACCCGACAATTGAAGAAATCGAAACTTCTTCGCAGTTTGTTCAAATCGCACCTCCATCCGATATTGTCGTCAGCATCTTGTTCGAAGTACGAGTAGGCGATGCCCACGGAGCATTAAGCCTCTGTATCCCCTACATGGTGCTCAAACCAATCACGGCTAAGCTCAGCGCCCAAAAGTGGTTCGCTGCCACCAGTAACCGCAAGCAAACCCCCGCGCACCGCCAAGCCCTTACTGGCCAACTTTCTTCTGCTCCCGTCGATGTCGCAATCCGAATGGGCAAAAGCCGCATCAACGTAAAAGATTTTCTCATGCTTCGCAAAAACGACGTTATCAAGCTCGACCAAAAAGTTAAGCAAGACATGACGCTCACCGTGGCCAACCAAGATAAATTCCACGGCACTCCTAGCCTCAACGGCAACTCAATCGCTTTCCATATCAACGGATACAAACAAAAGGACTAAACAGGACAAAATGGCAAACATCTCCCCCGACCTCGTCAGTAAGTTCAGCAATTTGCAGTCGAACATCTGGCAGAACGTCTCACTCGCTGTCTCAGAAGCTGCCGGAATGGGCATCAACTTCAGTGACGCAATGACTCTCGCAACCGAGATCAGCGACCTCTACTCGGAAATGACGAGCCCTAAGCTCATCATCCAATTCGCTTTTGCAAACAACCCCGATAGCAACCAAGTTGTTCTCATTTCACAAGATACGCTAGTTGACATCTACAACTCCGTCACCGGAAAATCTGCCGACTCCGTTGACGAAAACACCCTTGCCGAAATCCGCGATTCCGTTGAAGCGATTGTCCAAGGTCTCTGTCTCGCCGCTGGCAACATCCGCAACGAAGCCATGGTTGCGAGTGGTCTGTCCGTCCGACTCCAAATCTTTAGCCTCCCCAATAACATGCAAGCTGCTGGCGGAGTCATCCGAACCAACGTACGCATCAGCAGCGACGATCTCAGCGGTAGCCTAATCTGGCTTACCGATGAAGATACCGCTAACGTTTTCGCGAACACCGATAACAGTGCGTCCAATCCAACCAATATCGCCGGCTCAGCTTCCGGTGCTTCCACAACCGGATCAACCGGCGCATTAAATGGCCTCGAAGATTCTGGACTAGACCTTCTCTACGATATTCCCCTCGAAGTCAGCGTCGAACTCGGACGTGTCCGAATGGTCGTCAAAGATGTCATCGAACTCGGTTCCGGATCTATTGTCGAGATCGACAAAGCTGCCGGTGAACCAGTCGATGTCCTCGTCAACGGTCGGCTCGTCGCCCACGGCGAAGTCGTCGTCATCGAAGACAACTTCGGCGTTCGAATCACTGAGATTCTAAACCCTGCCGATAGGTTAGCCCGACTCAACGAAGTCGCCTAACTCGACCCCCTTTTTGCGTTGGAACTATGAACCGCTTCACCCTCACCATATCTGGAATTCTTGCCCCCGCATTTTTGCTGGCACAAGATGCCAACACTGCCCTCGGAACCAAAGGCGACCTCATCAAACCGGAGACCACCGACCAAGCGACTTGCCCGAACATCGGATTCACCCAATTTCTTCCGATGCTCGTCGCTCTCGCCATCATTTTCGTTCTCCTCAAATTTGTGGCTCCCAAAATGATTGGCAAATTCAATAAGCGTCTCACCACGCCCCTGAACAGCCCAATCATTCTCGAAGAAAGCGCAAACTTCGCAACGGGCAACCTCCAAGTTGTCACCGTGCGCGGAAAATCACTTCTCCTCGCTATCACTCCCCAAGGCGTTACCTGCCTTTCAGAAGTGCCGAGCAAAGCCCCAGAAGATCCTGTGCCCGCGTTCTTTGAACTTCTCGATAAAGAAGCCGTCGAACCACGACCCCAACGCATCGTAACTCATGCCGTGATCGAAGAAGAAGTCGAAGAAAAGCCAAAAGGTAAAGCCCACGTCGCAACCAAAGCTTACGCTTCTCAATCCAAACCTGCAGAAAAGCAACCTTCACGAGAAGAACTCCTCGCAAGACTAGCCCAGCTTCAAAAGCTATCATCGTAATGAACCGAGTTCTGCAGTCCATCGCCCAAACCACGCAGCACCGAGCGTTCCGCCCGATCCTGCTCATCCTCCTCACTTTCCTCACGACCTTCGCGCTGGCTCAAAGTGCGGGCAACAGTTCTGTCCCCGTACCGAGCATCAATCTGGGAATCGGTTCCGGTAGTGACCGCGAACAACTTTCATCGTCGCTCCGAATCATGGCCTTGCTGACTGTTCTCAGCATTGCTCCCGCCATCCTCATTCTGACAACCGCGTTCACCCGCATTGTAATTATCCTGAGCTTCACCCGTACCGCCCTCGGTACACAAAACATTCCGCCCAACCAAGTCATCATCGGCCTCAGCCTGTTCTTAACGATTTTCGTAATGGGCCCAACTTACGAAAAGATCAACAACGACGCGATCAAGCCGTACATGGCGCCAAACAGCAAGATGTCCATGGACGACGCCCTGGCCAAAGCTGAAGGCCCGCTCCGCGAATTCATGCTCAAGAACACCTACGAGAGCGATCTCAAAATGTTCATGGATTTCAAAAAAGAAAAGGCGATGACTCGCAATGACGTAAAAATCATGACGCTCATTCCGGCGTTCGTCATCAGCGAACTCAAAACAGCTTTCATCATCGGCTTCTACATCTTCGTTCCGTTCATCATTATCGACCTCATCGTCGCCAGCATCCTAATGGGCATGGGGATGATGATGATGCCTCCGGTTGTTGTTTCTCTCCCCGCCAAGATTCTCGTCTTCGTTCTCGCCGATGGTTGGTCAGTTCTTGTTCGGGCCATCCTAGCAGGTTACGCGTGACCCTGATTATTCAAAGGAGCAAGCTATGAATCAGTCAATCGTAATGGATCTCGCCCGGCAAGGCATCATTGTCAGCCTCGTGATCTCAATGCCGATCCTTGCAATTGCTCTCTTCACGGGTCTCATTGTCTCCGTCTTCCAAGCTGTCACTCAGATCCAAGAAATGACTCTGACCTATCTGCCAAAGCTCATCGGCACTGGTCTCATCATCATGTTCATGGGCGGATGGATGCTCAGCACCTTAGTCACCTTCATGCACTACTGCTTCGATATGGCCACACGCATCGGCGGATAAATCACTATGACTCTCGACTCCGCGTTCATCATCGCATTCGCCGCAACATTTGTTCGGTGCAGTGCAATGATGCTCAGCAGTCCGCTATATGGAGGCGCAACCC
>JAPUDU010000157.1:0-1008 GCA_027492935.1 Fimbriimonadaceae bacterium | reverse complement strand
CAGAGTCCTCGCCGCTGCCGTAATCTCGCTCAGCCTCACGCCTGTAGTCGGGCCGATGCTTGATCTCCACCCAAACAATCTTATCGAGCTTGCACTGATGATGGGACGCGAAGCAATCTTCGGGCTGATCATCGGCATGTGTATGCAATTCCTCCTTGCAGCTGTGCAAATGGCCGGCGCAATCTCGGATATGCAAATCGGTCTCGGCTCTGCTCAACTCTTTAACCCTCAAATGGGAGGTCAAACTTCGCCGCTGGGTCAATTCAAGTTCTGGCTCGCGACGGTCGTCCTTCTCCTACTGAACGCTCATCAAATGATGTTCCATGCGTTCATGGCCAGCTTTAAACTCAAAGGTGCTCCGATGAGTGCAAATTCAGATTTTGTCACCGCTGGCGCGGGCATGCTCGGACAACTTCTCGTCCTCAGCATCCAAATTGCCGCCCCCGTCATCGCCGTCACAGTTGTCATCGACGTAGCCGCTGGTCTTATCAACCGCGCTGTCCCTCAAACCCAACCATTCCTCATTTCCGTCCCCGCCAAGCTCGTGCTCGGACTTCTCGCATTGAGCTTCGGGCTCCCTGCCCTCGTAGTTGCCATCCAACAAGGTGTAACAATCACATTCGATGGCATCGGCCACATGTTCGGAGCATAAACAATGTCAGAACAACCCGCAGGCGAAAGAACCGAAGAACCGACTCAGAAACGTAAAACGGATGCCCGTAAAAAAGGCACCGTTGCAAAATCAACCGATCTCACCGGAGCTGTGACTCTAGTCGCTGCCGCAATGGCCATCCCCCCGGTTCTCGGAAAAGTTGCCGAATCCGCAATCAGCTCTTTCTACACCCAAGTAAGCAAAACCCCCAACAATGTTACACAGTTCAGCATCATGAGCTTCACCCAAGGAGTTGCCACCCCTTGGATCATCGGCACGATCACCCTCATGTGCATTCTTACCTCCGTCGGTGTCTTTGCCAACTTTGTCCAAGTCGGATTTCACTTATCCGGCGA
>JAPUDU010000156.1 GCA_027492935.1 Fimbriimonadaceae bacterium | reverse complement strand
ACTCAGCGTCTGGATAGCGAGACTTCATTACCAAGCACGGCCCCGGCAATAAACCTTGCCCGTCAATGATGTTCTTCTTCGTCACCATCGAAACACGATAGCCCGCCCTCAAAGTATCAAATACTAGCTTCAAATCATCACGGTCACGATAAGGTAACGCATATCCCACCTCCGATCCATCCGAAGCCGTCGCTGGCTCACCAAGCATCGTCATTCCCAGATTCGGAGTGTCTTCACACCACCAAGCATTCAACCCATAAGCATAAGGCATCGCCCATCCAGTCAAATCATAAAACTCATAGTTATCAATCTCATCAAAGCTCTCGCCACCTTTTCGAGACACCGCCAATTTCTTTTGCCGTTCAATAAATTCTGGTTCAAATTCACTTGTCGGTTCCAGCATCGCCTTCGCGAGTGGCCCCATGCTTTGTGCCATATCGATAACCAAACTTGGCCCCGAAAAACTGCGTTTTCCTGATTCATCTGACCAATAGTCGTGCGCCTTTTCCTGAGTCCAAACTGCTTCCGTAAAAGCACTCTTCACTCCCATACGCTCTAACTGATTCGCGAATCTCTGCAAATCACGACGCTCACCCTGAAGGACAACCCGCTGGAACTTGCCCGCAAACTTCCCGCTATTCGCGTTCATCTTAAAGTCGACAAAACTCTCCATCAACTTGCTACGATTTTCCGCCGCACTCAAAATCACCGCCATCGCACTCGTGAAGTGTTTCTCAAGCCCTTCTCGCAAAGTAACAACGTAACCGTCGCGCTCCTCAACATTAACAAGTCGCCCCCCATTCGTTTCATGAGTCATCCCAATCGCGCCCGTCAAAGCAGAAAAACTATCCAAGTAACAAGGCGCATAGAAATCAAAGCTGTCCCGTACAAAATAGCTCCAACCTTCCCGGTCAAAAGCATTCGCCGTTGCTTTCCCAAAAACATCTGTCCAATAGTTGTACCGATCCCGATCAACATTGATATTCACGCTCTGCTGAACCGGAGGCATGAAGTAATTTTCTACCTGCCCATGCTGATCCACATAAACCTGCGGATTCCAACTCTGCATCAACTTGACTTCTTGCCGCGTCTCCGCCTGGCTCATCGCAATCCGATCCCGATTCATATCGAACCGATAATGGTTTGCCCGCCCCATAAATGGATATGGCACCGCTCGATCAAATGTGCCTTCCTTTCCATTTCCGTTTGGAATCGAATTGTAAGCAACAACATAACGTTCGTGGCCATCCGGGTTATAGCTCGGATTAACAATAACAATCGTATGCGCAAGCGCCTCCCGAACCTGAGAATCTTGACTTGCAATCAAATTGTAAATCAAGGCCATGCCGCTTTCAAAACTAGCCGTTTCATCGCCATGAATGCACTGGTTAATCCAAACAATAGTTGGCGTATCTTCAAGCCCTTTCAGTGAATCACCCGGTTTTGACAGTGCAATCTTTGCCATATTCGCCTGAATCTCATCCAGACGAGCAATATTCTCCGGAGAACTAATCGCCACCACCCGCAAAGGTCGACCCTCAGTACTCTTGCCATAGCTAATGTATTTCGCCCGTTCTGTGCGTGCTACCAGACCCTGAACAACCCTTTCCTGATCCATATAAACCGTATGCCGTGCCCCCAACTCATATCCTAAAATAGATTCAGGTGTTGGTGTTTCACTTTCATACGGCCCAAACGCCCGTAACCGCTCATTCTCAACCCCCGGGGTTCTTACATCCCCCAAGAGCAAAGAAAATCCTAAAGCAAAACTTGCCAACATCCCGCAAGTATAGCTACCACCACCTAGCAAAAGGTGAATTCAATATCAAAACAAATCGTTAAACGAGATCAAGCCCGCCCAAGTTCGAACCCACTGCCCATCTCTTCAAAAACCTGCTGAATCTCCCCAAACACCGCATCCCCATCACACTCCGATAACCAAGCGCACTGCAAAACATGGCTAACTGCCTCCGGATCTGGACCATTAATTTCGCCAAAATCGAAATCCACCGTCACCTTTCCCTCCTTCCCGCGCTGACTCAATTCCTCAACCAAACTCCGAAGATCAGCCTCCAAATCACCCACCGATTCAGCTGAGCTCACCCCAATAAACATATTCCCGAACTGATCGGTCGATTCCCAAAGCACTGGCATAACGAAATTAAACCCCCACTCCAACCACAACTCGCTCAAATGCCGACAAAAATGCACTCATTTCATCCGAATTGCCAATACTCACCCGAATGTATTCCGGCATCCCCAACGGAACCCCACTTCGAACAATTATTCCCTCCCGGAGCAACGCTTGAAAAACTTCGTTCCCGTCCCGCCGCACATTTACGCAGATAAAGTTCGCCCGACTGGAAACGGTCTCAAAACCCCAGCCCCGCATAGCATTCTCAATTCGACTCAAACCATCCAAGTTCACACGAACGCTTTCCGCCAAATGGTCAGAATCGCTCAACGCCGCAATCGCTCCCGCCTGAGCAAGCGAGTTCACATTAAACGGCTCTCGAGCCCGGTTCACTGCATCAACAACTTCTGCCGACGCTAGCCCAAACCCAACCCGAATCCCTGCCAACCCAAAAGCCTTGCTAAAGGTTCGCAGAATGACTACATTCCGCCCCGCTTTTAACAACGTCACTGCATCCAAACGATCTTCAACATCGGCTGAATACTCGTAGTAAGCCTCGTCCAAAACTGCCACACAACCACTCGGCAAAGCATCCAAAAACGCAACCACTTCCGTATGAGTAAGAACCGTACCTGTCGGATTGTGCGGGTTCGCAACAAACACAAGCTTAGTACGGGCATCACAAACCGCCGCCATCGCCTCTAAGTCATGTCGCCAAGTAGAATCCAAGGGCACACGGCGCAACTCAACGTCACTCAAATCCGCCGCCGCATCATAACGAACAAAACTTGGCGCCCCAATCACAACATTATCGCCCGCCTCCAAAAACACTAAACCAAGCATGTGAATCAGCTCATCGCTGCCGTTCCCTAGCATCACCATCGCATCAGAAACCCCAAACTTAGCCGAAATCGCCTGACGCAATTCATAACCACTCGCATCCGGATAAAGATGCATCGAAAGAGCCGCCTCCTGAACCGCCGCCAAAGCCTTCGCCCCCGGCCCTAACGGATTCTCATTACTTGCGAGTTTAACAACGCTCGTCAAACCCAATTCACGCTTCACCTCATCAATCGGCTTCCCCGGCGTATAAGGCGTCATCCGCAAAACATTCGCGCGCATCCGTTCTTTCACAATAGAGGCAGTCTACCAACCCATCAAAAAACTACCCTAAAACCATCTCCCGCAAACCCGCACCCACACTGAACCGAGCCTGCGTCTTCTCATGAATCTCCTGCTCGCTCACTCCCGGTGCCAACTCCACCAAAACTAAACCATCATCCCCCACTTCAAATACACACAAATCTGTAATCACCATATGAACGCAAGCCTTACCCGTCAAAGGCAAAGTGCATTCCTTCAAAACCTTTGATTCCCCATGCTTGTTGCAGTGATCCATAACCACAACCACTTTCTTCACGCCCGCAACCAAATCCATCGCCCCGCCCATCCCCTTAACCATCTTCCCCGGAATCATCCAGTTTGCCAAGTCACCTTCTTCGCTCACTTCCATCGCCCCCAAAATCGAAAGGTCAATATGCCCCCCCCGGATCATGGCAAAGCTATCTGCACTCGAAAAATAAGCTGTCCCCGGTATCTCCGTAATCGTCTGCTTCCCGGCGTTGATCAAATCAGGATCAGCCTCACCCTCAAAAGGAAACGGCCCCATCCCCAACATCCCGTTCTCGCTCTGCAAAACCACCTCGACACCCGCCGGAATGTAGTTCGCCACTAAAGTAGGAATCCCAATTCCCAAATTAACATAGAATCCATCCTGCAATTCCTGAGCTGCCCTCATCGCCATCTCATCGCGTGTCAATGCCATAAAAACATTCTACTCCCGCCACCCCATGACGTACACTCAAGGCACCATGCGCGATAGCAGATTGTTTCTCGCCCTCATAGCCTCCCTATCTATCGGCGCCTGTCAACCTCAAAACGACCCGAACTCCGCAAAGGGAAGCTTCTCCGGAAAGACGTACCCCGCAACAATCAACAGCATCTATTTCCGAGCTTTCAAATCTGAAAAAGAACTTGAACTCTGGATTCAAGAAAATCCCGAAGATAAATTTAGCTTATACAACACTTACCCAGTCCTCCGCGCCTCAGGTCGCCTTGGCCCAAAACGAAAACAGCACGACGGCCAAGTACCCGAAGGTTTTTACGAAGTAGACCGCTTCAACCCTGAAAGTCAGTTTCACTTAAGCCTCGGACTGAATTATCCAAACGTAAGCGATAGTGTTCGATCCGACCGGGAAAAACCTGGCACCGATATCTTCATCCATGGATCCAACGTCAGCATTGGATGCCTCGCTATGGGCAATCCCGCAATCGAAGAAATCTACAAGATCGCCGAAGTCGCCAAAAAATCTGGCAACCCAATACGCGTCGATATCTTCCCTTTTCGTATGGCCGAAGAAAATCTTAAAACCCAACCCGAAAAACTCAAGCAACACCTAAACTTCTGGCGCCAGGAACTCCTTCCCGGATACACCTACTTTGAAGAAAACCATATTCCAATGCCATATACCGTTGCAGATGATGGTGCCTACAAACAAATACAAAATTAACCCCTTGACACCAAGGTGCAAAGGGGTTCTTAAGTGGTTCAAGCTTGGCTTTTAAGCGGCTTTCTTAGCGTCCGAACTTTCAAGTGTAAGCATCGGCGCACTCTTGTCGTAGCGGAACCGTGACATCATCACCTTCAAGCTATCAGCGGTAGCCGCCAACTCTTGGCTCATCGCACTCATCTGACCAACAAGTTCAACCTGTTCGCGTACTGTGCGATCGACTTCCTCAACGCTTGCACTCATCTCTTCGCTCGAAGCACTAAGTTCTTCAGCCCCAGCCGCCGTTTCTTGGCTGATCGAAGCAACCTGAGCAACTGTTCCTTGAACAACCTCAGCGTTCCCCGACATCGATTGAACAAGCTTTGCATTCGCACTGGCAGAAGCCTGAACTTGCGCAACTGAACCAATTATTCCCTCAAGTGCGGATCGTGCCTCACCTGAGAATGCTGTCCCTTCAGCAACCTTAGACATGCTGTCTTCCATTGCTGCAATGGATTGGTTAACGCCTGCACTCACCGAACCAATCAGTTCGCTGATCTCTTGCGTTGCGTTGCCACATCGTTCTGCCAACTTGCGAACTTCTTCCGCAACAACCGCAAAACCTTTACCATGCTCACCGGCTCGCGCCGCTTCAATCGCCGCATTCAATGCCAGCAAATTAGTCTGCGCTGCAATGTCATCAATCGTTTGAACAATGTTGCCAATCTGAGCTTGTTTTTCACCCAGGTCTTGGATCACTTCAGCACAAGCTGAAACTTTGCTTTCAATTTCCGACATGCTTTGAATCGTTCGTTTAACCGCTTCGCCGCCTTGACCAGCAATCTCAGAGGCTTGCTCAGTAATCAAGCCTTGCTCCTTAGTGGCCTCCATAACACCTTCAATTGCTTGAGTCAACGCTTCAACCGCGGTTGCTGCATCTTGAGCTTCCGAAGCGAGTTGTTGAGCACCTTGTGCAATCTGCTCACTGGTCGAGCTGGTTTCGCTAACCGCATGACCAACTTCGCTCATCGTTTGACCAGTTTGGTTAGATAGTTGAGCCGTAGAAGCCGATGAAGCCGCCAGTTGTTGGCTCGAAGCCGCAACTCCGCTTGCTTGATCGTCAATATCCGACATAACACCTCGCAATGCACCCAAACATTCGTTGTATCCAACCAATGCGCTTTGAGCTGTGGTCAATGTCGTGTCAAAAATCGCGCAGATTTCGCCGATTTCATCTTTTGAATCGTAGTTGAGGTGAGTCGTAACGGGAGTTACTTCGCCACACAAATCGCCTTGTTGGAGACCACCAATACTCTTCGCCAAACCAGTAATGCAGTTGCGTCCCAAAGAGTCCAACTGTTTCTTCAAGTTAACCAAGGGGCCAACAATATGCTTTGTCAAAACTGTCGCAAAGAACAACGCAGCAATAACGCAGAATGCAGAAATCACTGTTGAAACAGTTCGTGTCTCTGCCAAAAACGCAGATGTTGCATCATGATTCTTTTTCCCAGATTCAAGATTCCACTCAACCATCTTCTGAACTTGTGGAGCCAGTTCTTCATCGAAAATTGTCGAAAGAGTGGTACTCAAAATCACTGATGATTCTTTATATTTCCCCTCAGCCAACAGTGACTCAACTTGCTCCGAAGACTTCTTGTAATCTTCATACTGTTTGTTGAACTCGGCCCAGTTAGCTTTATCTTCTGAAGCAGTAATGGTCTTGTCGTAGGCTTTCCAGATAGCATCTCGCTCGCTATCCAGCTGATCCATTTTCTTCGTCAAATTCTCAGAAATTTTTCCCGTGTGCTCAAGTTGCGAAACCATCGCAAAAAGCAGACCACGATCTTCAGCTAAATTTGCATAAAGCTTAGTAATGTTGCCCGTACCAAGAACCCCATCTTGGTAAAGACTCTCAACTCGTTCGCTGGCTTGTTTCTGACTTACAAGCGTAACAGCTACCAATACCAAAATCATCGCGCAAATAGCACCGAATGAGACGGCCAGCTTTTTGCCTACTTTCAAGTTCTTGAACCACATATCGTCAGTCCGGGTCACACGAAGACATACAATGTCTGGCGTAAGCCCTGTATCTTCATCGGTATTCCCATACTAAAATCTTCAACCCAAATCCGATATTAAAAGGAATTTCATCCCAATGACACGGCTACTTGAACAAAATTCCGCAAGAATCAAACCCTAGCTAATATCCGAAAAGTTCACCGAGGAGTCGTAGTCAGCCGTTCAATCCGCTTTTCATACTGAGACCCCACCAGCAACCGATCCACAAAAATCCCCGGGGTATGAATCTGGTCGGCATCAAACTCCCCAACCTCAACAATCTCCTCCACCTCAGCAATACAAACCTTGCCCGCCGTTGCCATCATCGGATTAAAATTCCGCGCTGTCTTGCGATACTGCAAGTTCCCCCACCGATCCGCGCGCCAAGCTTTCACCACACTCAAATCTGCCTTGAGTGCAGTCTCCATAACGTACATCTCGCCGTCAAACTCACGCGTCTCTTTCCCCTCCGCAATCAAAGTTCCAAATCCCGTCTTTACAAAAAACGCCGGAATTCCTGCCCCACCAGCTCGAATCCGCTCCGCCAACGTTCCCTGAGGATTAAATTCTAATTCCAATTCGTTGCTCAAAAACTGCCGCTCAAACTCCGCATTCTCGCCCACATAGCTACTGACCATCTTCTTAATTTGTTTGGTCTCCAAAAGCAATCCCATCCCAAAGTCATCCACTCCACAGTTGTTACTAATAACCGTAATGTCCTTCACACCGCTATCACGCAAAGCAACGATCAAGTGCTCCGCAATCCCACAAAGCCCAAAACCCCCACTCATAATCGTCATCCCATCAAACAACAAACCCTCTAACGCTTCGCTTGCACTGCCGACGACCTTGTCCATGCCCTAATTCTACTTAAAAACCGATCCCCAAACGAAAAAACCGAGCCATGGGCAATGGCTCGGCCAACGATAGGATCATTCTAATGCTCCAATGTGACCCCAAAACGGTCACATTTATAGAGATGTACTCAAATGCGGAATTGTTCCAATACAGTTGGAAACTATCGTATATTTACTGGCCCGGAACCTTCGCCAAAACCTCATCCAGCTTAAAAGTCAATGTGCTGTTACTCACAACCTGATCAACTCCTTCTTCTCTCCCCGCCTGCAACTTCTGTTTCTCCTTGTGCCCCGCATGACCAATCAGATGCACACCCTTCCCCTTCAAACCGGCGACTAATTCCGCACTCCACAGCGTCTCACTCCCCAAATTCAAAATCGCTACGTCCCCTTCCGGCAACTCCGCCTTCATCCGCGTGATAACCACAGCTTCATGCCCCAACCCCATCACCGTCTTCCTTAACCGCTCACTCCAAATCAGGTTATCTTCAAAGATCAAAATCCGCATGTCTTTAGTTTGCTCATACCAGAGTCAATGCCCTAGCCAAACTTCAGCCCCTTCCCCGCAAAACTTTCATCCCACGCCATCAATGTATAACCCCGCGGGAGCACCTCTAAAACATAATTAATCATCGCCTCTACACTCAAGTTGTAAGGCGAACAACCTTCCCAGATATTAAAAGCGAGAGATCGTGAGCCACCTCCAGACATCGCCAGCACGACTTCCGGATTCTCGATCTTGAGAAACTCATAGATAGCCGCAATATTGCCCTTCAAAAAGCTGGGCAAAAATTCTTCCGAAGGTGACCCCAGCAACACCTGAGCCGGATCACCGCCATTTTCAGATTCAGAGCCACCATTGCTCCAAGAATCCGGCACATGAAAAGCTCCAAACATCCGAAATGCCGCCAAATCACCCGGAGTTACAACAAATTCAACTCGCTCTTCTGGTTGAACAAGCACTAAACCCGTCACTCCATTGGTCAATTCTTCAATCGAGTTGCGTGCAACAATTCCCGGATCTCCATGCCCTAAATCCGGATAACAAAAATAATACTGCAAACCGTTTGGCGCATTTGTCGTCTGGGCTTCAGGATTATTAATCTTCAAATGAGCATCCGGAACCGCCTCCAAAACCTCCCATCCCCACCGTTCCGATCTCTCTTCTATCGGCAACCCTAAAAGAGTAATCAGTTGCTCTGTGCTATCTGCCATCTGTATTGTTACGACGGCTGTCTCCCGATTTTCTCGCCAAGGTACGCTTAAATTTGTAAGTCATGGCCCAATCTCTCCGCTGTATCCGATTCGAAAACAACACCCTCTACCTCCTTGATCAGCGAATCCTGCCTACACAAACCGATTGGATCGCCCACACCAATCATCAAGAAGTCGCCGAATCAATCAAAAACATGACCGTCCGTGGTGCCCCCGCCATCGGTGTCACTGCCGCCTACGGAATGGTTCTTGCCGCCGCAAATCAAGCCGACTGGAACGAGGCTCTTGCCACCCTTGCCGCCTCCCGACCAACCGCCGTCAACCTCTTCTGGGCTTTAGACCGCATCGACGCCCTCGCCGATAAATCTCCTGCTAATGTCCTTCGCGAAGCCCAAGCTATCGAAGCCGAGGATATCGCCATGAACCTCAAAATCGGAGAACATGGAGCAACCCTCGTCCCCGAAAACGCGACAATTCTCACGATCTGTAACACGGGCTCCCTCGCAACCGCCGGTCACGGCACCGCCCTCGGAATAATCCGCACTGCCTACCAGCTAGGAAAAGTAAAACACGTTTATTCCTGCGAAACCCGTCCTCGTCAACAAGGCCTCCGTCTTACGGCTTACGAACTCCTTCACGACAACATCCCCTTCCAAAGCATCGCTGATAGCGCCGCCGCATCTCTGATGCGTGCCGGAAAAATCGACTTTGTCGTCGCCGGGGCCGACCGCATCGCCGCAAACGGAGACACCGCCAATAAAATCGGCACCTACATGCTCGCCGTTCTCGCTCACCACCACAAAATCCCCTTCGTCATCGCCGCCCCCAGTTCCACCCTCGACCCGACTCTCATCTCCGGTGACCTCATCCCCATCGAAGAACGAGAAGCCGCAGAACTCACCCACGCCGACGGTGTGCAAATTGGCCCCGATAACACTCCCGTTTTCAACCCGGCCTTCGATGTCACTCCCGGCGAACTAATTACTGCCATCGTTACCGAGAAAGGCATTCTCAAACCTCCGTATAATTTGAGCTAAGTCAGCTCCTAACCCCGCAATGAACATCCTCCAACTCATCGCAAAAAAGCGCGACCTCGGAACCCACACTGCCGAAGAGCTCACATTCATCGCGCAAGGTGCCGCCAACCAAACCATCCCTGATTACCAACTTGCCGCCTGGCTAATGGCCGTCTTTCTCAACGGGCTCACCGATCAAGAAACCGCCGATCTCACCCGCGCAATGGCCGAATCCGGCGATCGGGTCGATCTCACCGGCCTCCCCAAACCCTGGGTTGATAAACACAGCACCGGAGGAGTCGGAGACAAAACCACCATCGTCCTCCTCCCCATACTCGCCGCTTGCGGACTAACCGTCGTCAAAATGTCCGGCCCCGGCCTCGGAAAAACTGGCGGCACAATCGATAAGCTCGCTTCTATCCCCGGCTTTAACACCAATCTCTCTCCCGACCAGATGAAAGCTCAAGCCAAAGATATCGGCATCGCCCTCACTGGTCAAACCCCCAGTCTCGCCCCCGCCGATAAAACGCTTTACGCCCTGCGTGATGTCACCGCTACCGTCCCCTGCCTCCCTCTGATCGTCAGTAGCATCCTCAGCAAAAAGATCGCCGGCGGAGCCGAAGTCGTCACTCTCGATGTCAAATCCGGTTCCGGCGCTTTCATGGAAACCCCCGCCGAAGCACGCCGTCTCGCCACCGCCCTTGAACAAGTCGGCACCGCCGCGGGCCTCAAAATCAAAACTGTCGTCAGCGATATGGATCAACCCCTCGGACGAACCGCAGGCAACGCTCTCGAAATCAAAGAAGCCATCCGAATCCTCAAAGGCGAAGAAACCGGTCGATTCCGCGATCTCTGCATCCACCTCGCACAAGTAACCCTCCAATCCGCCGGAATTCTCGCCGACGCAAACTTCGCCATCGATTCCGGTGCCGCCCTCCGAAAAATGCGACAGTGGGTAATCGCCCAACAAGGATCAACCTCAATTTTTGAATCCGAAGAGTGGCAAAATGCTCCAATCCAACAAGAAGTCACCCACACCACCCAACCCGGCTGGATCGAATCCATCAATGCCGAAACCGTTGGCCTTCAAGTGGTCGAACTCGGTGGAGGCCGAAAAACGAAAGGTGACATCATCGACCCAACCGTAGGCATTGAAACCCTCGTCCAAATTGGCGATCAAATCGAAAGCAATCAGCCGATCTTCCGGATTCACGCAACGACGGAGGAATCAGCCAACCAAGCCGCCAATGCTCTCTCAACCGCCTATAAAGTTAGCTCAACCAAAATCGAACTCCGCCCGATCATCCTCTAACCGCTCAGATTCTTCCTTTTCTCCGTCGTACCCCACCCTCAATCAACTCGGCGATCATTCTTGTTGCAACCCCAAAAGCGTTCCCAAACAGAAGCACGCCTACACATGTCCCAAAAATTATAAGATTCGTAAGAATCAGCTTTTGAATGTTCCCCAAAAGGTTAAGCCTCGCATTACCTTCCATTTCTGCAGCCATTCTCGCTCGCGAAGATTCAACGAGCTTAGCCCGCATATCCAGATCAAACTTATTTGCCTCTTGCCCCCACGCCGTTTTTGCAGCTTGTAAATCCAAAGAAAAAGCACGCCCACCGCTTGTCCCATATTTTGGAGAATCTGGCATTAGATACCCCTGTTCCGTTTTCGTTGATTCAATCGCTTCCTCCCCGTTTCCATTCAAAGATTGACGCATGATCCTAAGATCGCGATCTTGCTCAATCGCCTGCCTTGCCCAAGCCGCTTCGTTCATATATCTGTTTCGTTCAAATTCAACTAATGAATCCAACCCTCCGCCCATCGAAACACGCACAAAAGGAGACATCAAGCAAGCGCCAAGTAAAAAACCTGCCGTAACAGAAACAGATAGTCGTGCCCATTCAATTCTCATCCGCCGATATCCCACAATTCCTGCAAAAATAATTGTCCCGAATAATAAATAGATTCCCACCGATGAGATCCCTCGAACCCAAATTGGATTTAGAGAAATCAGAAACGACGCACAGATCGTCAGCCACCCAAGCAAGCCCAAGGGTCGAATCCTACTTTCAAACAATCTTTCTTGTCCCTGAACCACCTGGCACGCAGTTTTCCGACTCCCTAACGCCGCAATCGCTTGACGCTCAGCATCCAAACGGCTGTCACCCAACTCCTCAAATCCTGCGGCACTCTCCTCCAAATGCCCTCGAATCTCTGCCAACATCTCCTGCAAACCCCGAGAATCAACATTTCCAACTTGGCGGCTCACCTCTTCCAAAAACTGATCAATCGGCCCGCTCACATCAACCCCCTTCTTCTCCCAGAATCAGTCGATCAACCCCTGCCCGAAAAGCCTTCCACTCCCCGACCTGTTTCGCCAAAACTTTCTTCCCTTTATCTGTCAATGAATAAACCTTCCGTGCGGGTTTCCCCTCCTGCGGAATCCACTCTGCTGCCAAACACCCATCCTCTTCCAACCGATGCAAAACCGGATAAAGCTGTGCTTCGCCCGTTTTCAGCGCCCCTTCACTACGAACCTTGATCCATTTCACGATCCCATAACCATGCTTTGCACCCTCACTCAAAGCCGCCAAAATCAATGCTTCTAAATCACTTCTGAATGCCATACCGTGTCACCTTTTTAACCATCTGCTCAATTCCATCCACTATCCGCCGCAAACCCAAACCAATTCCTCCACAAATCGAAAGCACAATTACCGCGCCACCAAGAAGCGGAGTGACGGCTAAAACAATCCCAAAAGCATTCGCAGAAATTGTTGATTCCTGCAACTGTTCGGCAACCTCTAACCGATTTTTTGCCTGAAAAGCCAAACCCCGAATATGCTCAATAAAAGATTCACCATGTATCAACCAAGTCTCTCTTGCCGCTAAATAATCCGTCGTAAACTTGTATCCGTAGAAGCCATCCCGCATCGAAATGCTCATCACCTCATTCCGACCTTTGACCGGGCTATACCGGCCGTCTTGAATGGCCAGATACCGCAGAAAATTTGGAGGGCCTTCGTGAGCCACCGAATTATAACGCTCTGCATCTTTGACCAAGACATTCGCTTCCTCCAATTCCTGCTGAGCGGCCACCACCGAATGCACTTGCCC
This sequence comes from Fimbriimonadaceae bacterium, assembly GCA_027492935.1. GTDB lineage: Bacteria > Armatimonadota > Fimbriimonadia > Fimbriimonadales > Fimbriimonadaceae > UphvI-Ar2. The sequence goes on along the minus strand of JAPUDU010000156.1, from coordinate 1,105 downwards.
GCCCGACATAACCTGCGAACCAGTCAAACTTAACCCCAAAATGGGTTCCCCACCCGAATAAGCCAGGCGACCAATGGACAAGAACAGCACCAAAACGCAAACCCCAGCCGCCAAAGCCCCCTGAATAATTTGCCGCCAAACTCGACCCTTCGCTAAAAAACAAGCAATCACCAGCGCAACTTCAGGAAAAATCAAACTCCAAAAACCCGAATCAGCAAAGATTGTCGGAACCATCACCGCCCAGCAAACAATCAAGAACGATCCAATAAAGCGAATAACTTCCCCAAATTTTTGCGTTGCCCCACTTGCCCTTTCGCCATGTTGTACTTGCAACGACAGTTCGGCAACCCCACCAAACCCATCAACCGCCAAACGATTTGCCAAGTCATCTGGCTCGCCCAATTCCCGATAAGCATCTTCGTTATCTCGCAGATGCCCCTCAACTTCAACCAGAATTTCTTCAAGCCGAGCGCCATCCACCCGGCCTTCCAACTCTGCCTCTAAGCGACCCAAATACCGTTCAATACGATCTGCCACAAGAATGATTATATATCAAAATTTAATATATAATCATTCTTGTCTACTTTTTCTTCGTCGAATAGTATTCCGAGCTGTCCCGAACGGTTACAGCGTTAATCGGCATTTCCAGTTTCTGCTTCAAAACCAGCACCTTTGAGCCATCAGAATAAGTAATTACCCCCGCAACTCGGTAAACGTAATCCTTCGGTCTATAGCTATCACCTTGGTCATAGTTTTTCCAATGACAAGTCAAAAGGTCGCCTTCAAGTTTCCAAGTGCCATCTCCCTTAGCTCCGGCAAACCTTGCTGCCCCGACCTGACCACTGGCACTAGAAAACGAATAAGTAAAAGTGCCGTTCGCTGCTAGGTTTAAATTCCCGCCGTAACTCACAAACGTCATCGTGCTCGCGCCCGTGTAGATATTCTCCCACTGCAAGCTACTACTGGACCCGTAAGAGTAGTCGCCCACAATCGCCGATTTATCCACCAAAGCCCGACCCTTTGCACTCGGGCAACGTAACGTCTTAAAAAACACTTCCGCAACATCAGCGGAGGTTCCAAAGGCACGCGGTGCCGAGAACATCGT
>JAPUDU010000155.1 GCA_027492935.1 Fimbriimonadaceae bacterium | reverse complement strand
CCGATAACGTTCTTGTCGTTTGCCAATTTTCTGGTGGAAACGATGGCCTTAACACCGTCATCCCTTACCTCGACCCCGAATACCACCGCCTTCGACCAACCCTCGGGTTCCAAGCCGATGAAGTCATCAAAGCGTCCGATGGCCTTGGTTTCCACCCTGCAATGTCCGGTATAGGCGAGCTATTCAAAAAGGGCCAAGTCGCAGTGATCAACAATGTCGGCTACCCCAACCCAAACCGCTCTCACTTTAAATCCATGGATATCTGGCAATCAGCTAGCCCAAATGGAGACCTCAGATATGGTTGGATCGGTCGCGCATTCGACAAAAACTGCGAATCCGGTGCGAAACTTGATCCTCTCGCCGCTCTTGGACTTTCAACCGAACGCCCCCTCGCACTTGCCGCGCAACAAGCCAGCATCCCTTGCTTCGCATCCCTCGGCGATGTCCAGCAAATGGTCGGCGACCCTGATGCCGAAAGAATGCTTCGAGAAATCCAAGGTATGGCCGCTCAAGAAGGTTCTGCCGTTCGCCAAATCCAAATGGCTAATAACACTGCCCTAGATGCCATCTCTGCTCTCAAAACAAACCTTGGAAAATACACACCAAAGAACGAATACGGCGATCACCCATTCGGACGAGGATTCAAACAAATTGCCCAGATCATCGCAACCTCTCCCCAAACCCGGGTTATCTATTTCAGCGTAGGTGGATTTGACACCCACGCAAAGCAAAAAGACGCCCAAGAAAAACTCCTCAAAGGTTTCAGTGACGCTATGGCTGCGTTCCAAACTGAACTCGAAGCAATCGGCAAAGCCGACAAAGTTCTAACGATCGCTTTCTCTGAATTCGGTCGCCGCTCTTACGAAAACGGATCCGAAGGCACCGACCACGGCAAAGCCGCTCCAATGTTTCTCATCGGCAAAAACGTCAAAGGTGGATTCCACGGGCCAAAACCCGACCTCGCCGACCTTAACGATGGTGACCTCCAATTCAAGATTGACTTCCGCCAGGTATACGCCACCGCTCTTGATGATTGGATGGGCAACGATTCAAAAGTCGTCCTTGGCGGACAATTCCAAGCCCTCGACGTACTCAAATAAGTACAAAAATTCCCTGTCCTTTTGTCTGAAAAGAGAGCTCATTTTCATGCGATTGTCATCGCCGGTTAATGAGCTCCATAAATTAAATCATTTACTACTCCGATCGTCTTATTTCCGTTTTGACTTTTCGTATAAAAAACATCGTTGAATTGTCAATGTCGTAGCAATTTTCCCAACATTCAACCGCAATTAGTAACTTCTGCTTGACAAACAACCATTATTGTTATGATAATTACTTGTTCATGAAGATAACCACTAAAGCAAGGTTGCCTCTATTAATGGCAATCCTAGCATCAATATCTATTACATTGATAGCATCTGCTACACCGACAAACCCGAATTCCGAACCCAAACCACTCGAAAATACCTGTTGTACGTACAATGCGATAACTGAATCTAAATGTATTTCTACGGTTGATATCATCGCTGGAACCACGATAACTATTGCAACGACCGAAGATCAAACTAACGCCGACATAGGGAGTTGGAACGCAGACTGGGGGATCGTTGATGCAAATGGAAATTACACGGCCCCTCTTTTTCAGCCGCCTGCAGGCTTTGATACCGTAACATACACAACATCGGGCGGAGCACAGTACCGAACATCTTTCTATGTAATTCTAGGTTCAGGACAATCTTGGCAATCGTTTCCATCACAACCTGCTCCAGGGCCAGTTGAAACTGTCTACGGATTACCAGAATTTCCACCGCTCAATAATACAGAAGAATACGAGGAAATTGAAGCCGAATATGTAGTACCCGAATACATACCATCTGAAGACGATTACAGCCTCAACAATTATGAAACAGTTGGCACAACTCCTATTGTAACAATAAGTAACACATCTTATCGAGAACTTCCCACTCGTGCTCTTGACCAAAGTATCCGACTGCTTGTTGCCGGAAGCACCCCAATCCAGAAAAGAAAGAAATGCGCCGTTCTGCCCCAGCCAAGCTGGGTAGGCACAAGCTGTGCAGCCGGCTCAAAAGAACGTGTGGTCGTTGGCAAAACAAAATATTCACTTAAAGGCGAGCCCGTAAGTGTAAACGTAAGCGCATCAATTGCTGGTAACACGGTCGAAGTTAATTTCTGGAAACAGATATGTATTGCCTATTGGTACAAAGATCACTATAAATGTGTTAACGGTGTATGGACATATATCAAAACGACTAAATGCACAAAAACAGGAAGCTACGGACATAGTTTTAATCCCGGCGCAAACGCCGCTGCCATTGCCCTTCAATACATGCCCGGAGACCCGGGCTACTATTTCGGAATACAGAATCCAAATTGTTCGGATTACTGATTGAATATGATTTTGATCTGCCCTCAAAACTTTGAGGGCAGATCAAAATTATGTGAGTAATCCTGTAAAAGCTTGATTAAACGCCAACTGCACCGCTGGCTTGACTTCCTCAATCCCAACTTCGCGTCCCAACTCTGCGCTCAAACTTGTCACCCCGTGCCCAATCACCCCGCACGGAACGATCAAATTAAAAACTCCTAAATCATTCGAGCAGTTGATCGCAATCCCGTGCAAGTTCACCCACTTCTTCACTTTCACACCAATCGCCGCAATCTTTTTGTCCCCCACCCAAGCCCCGGTGTTAACATCCCCTAATCGCCCCGCTTCAACCCCAAATTCCCGGCAAGTCAAAATCATAGTCTCCTCCAAATCCCGCATCCATTTGTGCAAATCCTGACCATGACGCTTAATATCAAAAATGGGATAAATCACCAACTGTCCGGGGCCGTGATAAGTTACATCCCCCCCGCGATCAGTGCGAATTACATCAATTCCCCGCGCCGCATAACCAGCCCGATCCAACAACAAATTTTCTTCATGAAAGTTTGCCCCCAAGGTTAAAACGGCATCATGTTCCACAAAAATAAGCGTATCTTCGCCCCCGCTTAGAACCTCTTCATGGATCTCAAGTTGGCGATCCCATGCCGTTTGGTAATCCATACGGCCAAAGTCAACGACTCTCACTACTCGTTCTCCAAAGTCGGATTCAACAAAATAAATACTTGCTGACCATCCACAGTCCGAGCCATCTCTGCAAGTTCCACTGTATCCATAACTGATTCCGCCACTGCTTTACTAACAGCAATTCCACCAACCGGAGCGGCCGCCTCAATATGAGCCGCAATATCGATAACTTCGTTAAACGGCGCATCCGCCAAGTTCGCCTCTGTGTGTCCAGAGTGAATCCCAACCCTGAGCCGGAAAGGAATGTCGAGGCGATTCCGCCGCATATTAAATTTTGGCAACATCGTCAGCAACTCGCGTGCCGCCAAAACTGCTAATTCAGACCGTTGGAATCCCACAACAGCTCCATCCCCAGCGGTCGAAAAAACATGTCCCCCATGAGCTCGGCAAACCTCATCTACCATCGTCTGGTACTCACGGAAACTCCACTCAATCTTCAGAGCATCAGCATTCGATTTCATCTCCGTAGATTTCGCTACGTCAACAACCATAACTGTTGTCGCCTGTTGGCCCAAACCAAGCCGCCAGTGGATCTGCACTTGTTCCGCCAGCAACGATGGCAAGTCATCCGTTCTCAATTTCTGCGCCCGATAATTCCGATCTTCAACCAAAGCCGCATATCCGGTCAGAGTCCCAAAAACAACTACCGCAAAAACCCCTTGCAAGAGCGTGCCCACTGCGAGTTGCCCCAGCGCCATCTTGGGGCCAAAAACACCTAACGGGAACCAATAAGCAATCCATATCCCAACCATCATCGCCACAAGCGCACTCATCGCCCTGCCGGGCCGACCAGCCACAAATCCAGACACCAATCCCAAAACAATCTTCATCGCTAAAACACCAAGCGACAAGAAAATAACCGGTAGCGGCATCTGTGGGCCAATCTCCACCGCCCGCCCTGTAAAGCGTGTAAATGTACCAAAAATCAGTACCTCAATCATCCCTACTGCCACACCAGCGAACATTACATTCAGAAAGAAAGTGGGTGAAGTTCGTAATCGATCAACCCAGCGCATCCGCTGAGTTCGCCGCGTCGAATCAATCTGAGAAAGCCGGTGATCCAGCATAAACAACCGATCAAGCAACTCCTGACGAGATACTTCCCCTTCTTCTCGTGAATCCCTTCGATACTTCGAATAGCTCCCAAATAAAGTCACCGTAACTGCAAACAAAAAGTATAAAAATGCGAGCAAGCCCGACGCCATAATCAACCCAAATTGGACGGGCACTCCCTCAGTATCAACTCCTCTAACTACCCCGCCCCGCACAACCCAAAACAAAAACACAATCCAACCCGCAAAAACAACTCCTGTGGAACCCAACGCATAGCGAACTAACGCATGACGATAGTAACAAACCCCCTGCAGTGAAACACCAAGAACCACGACTGCCCCGAAGAGCGCACCTGCGGCTCCAGTAGTTGCAAAGTTAGTACCCAAACCCCAAGCAATCGAGAAGGAGCTCAGAATCAACAGTACAGCGAATGAAACCCCAATTGTGCTGAATAAACAAATCCAAGGCCGGGCGGTAATTTCATCAAAAGTATTCCGAATAGAACGACCAACGGCAGATAATGAATCTTTAACTGCACGGGCACCAACTTCCAAGAAAGATTCTCGCTCCACCGGCGCACGCATCGCCGCTAAAAAGCTCTTAACAAAGTCTTCCTCAACCCCAAATTGTTCAGCCAATTCGGCTGTTGGTCGACTCATTCCAGTTGGATTCGCACGAATGTATTCGGCAAACTCCGTCCAATCCGCCGCAGGCCGCAAAGCCGCTGCTTCCGTGATAGTCGGAGTTCCAATTTCTGCCAAAGTCGTTCCCTCTCTCAATGTACCAAAACCCAGTCGGTCTCAGTACTAAAAAACCCCGCGCACTTGTTTAAACGTGCCCGGGGCTCTTCGGTTTGAAGATTAAGGCCCTTGCCTTATTCTTCTGTAGCGTCTTCGGTCTTCTTCTTAGCTACGGGCTTTTTTGCTGCTGGTTTCTTAGCCGCAGGTTTTTTCGCCGCTACTTCTTCAGCACCAACTTCTTCAGTTGCCGCCGCTTTCTTCGCCGGGGCTTTCTTCGGAGCCGCTACAGCTTTCGCTTCTGCCTTAGCTGTGGTCTTCTTCTTACCGCCTGCCTTCTTATCGGCAATAGCTTCCTTGATTAATTCCTTAACGCGCTTCTCTTTGCGATTGCGGCGATTCCGCATTTCTTTATTTCGAACTCTCATAAATCTCCGTCCGTCTGGTCTAGCTAAACATTCTACCAAGTCAGACCAGCTAACCTAAAGGGACCGAATAGAATCCAAGTCTTTATGAGAGGGTACAGCAACGCCAATATGCTGAACAACCTTCGCCCCCATCTCTGCCGCTAATCCAAAAACTTCCTTTTCAAAGCCTTTCCGAGCCAACCCCATCCCAACCGTCGCTAAAACCGTATCCCCTGCCCCCGCGACATCATAAGCCTCGACTTCAGGCGCCGGAATTTCAAAAGTCTCCGACTCAGAACGGGCAACCATTCCCCCTTCTCCCAAAGTAATCAAAACCGATTTCGACCCTGTTACTTTCAGGAGCTCTGTCCCTAGAGCCCCTGCTCGTAATCGATCCTTGGGCTTTTCACCCAAAACTCCACCAACCTCAGACCGGTTCAAACTCACTAACTCTGCGCCAGCAAAATACGCCGCCGATTCTGGTTTAGCGTTCGCAAGGACAGGAATTCCCTTCCGATTCGCCAACTCCAAAAACGGGCGGACAAATCCTGGGGTTAAAAGCCCTTTCCGGTAATCACTCATCAAAACGACATCCGCCGTTTCCAGCCAACCACTCCAATCAAAAATAAGCTTCTCCGACATTTGCTCCGAAATCGGCGTCGTATCCTCCTCATCAATTCGCAAAACTTGATGCGAGTGATTCGCTACGACTCGTGTCTTTCGCGTAGTGACCCTTTCAAGATCAGCCACTAAGTCCCCCTTGATTCCTACCGCCTCATCAAGCCCCTGGCTCAACAACAGCCCGCCATCATCATTTCCGATGATCCCCAAAACAACCGCATCGCCCCCCAGCGCAGCAATATTCTTTGCTACATTAGCAGCGCCCCCTGGCACCCAACGTGAACTCGTTTTCTTCACCACCATAACCGGGGCTTCAGGCGAAATCCGTTCCACAGACCCAACAATATATTCATCCAGCATAACATCGCCGAGTATGACGACTCTTAAACCAGCGAAACTATCTAACAACTCGCAGTACGCCATCAAACTTTCCCCGATTTTGCCTCGAGTTTTTCCCGCTGTTCCATCGCCGATTTAAAAAGATCGTTCCGACCCTCATTGGCAAAAACTCTCAAAACAATATCCCAAGCTTTCGCCGTGTGAATTTCTGAACTATCTAAAAATGCGATGCCTGACTCACTTTTCGGATCAACTTCTACAAGCATATGTTGTTCAATCGCTTTCTCTAAAAAAACTGCAAGTTCAACATCTTTTCCTTTGCCTTCCCCAGCCGGAAAAATCTCATATAGCGCCGCCATCATAATCGGAGCCTTATCTTTTGGCTCAACCGAAAAAGTTGACTCTGCCGTCTCAATAGCTTTATCAACCTCACCTTGCATCGCCATCACCCGCGCTAACTGCAAATGATCATTGACCTTGCGGTCGGCCGTCTGAGCCACACTAACTGCTTTCTCATAGAGTGTTCGAGCCTTTTCTAAATCACCTGCTTGTCGAAAAAGATCCGCAAACCGCCAAGCCGTATCATCCGGAACGGTGCTCACATCAACATAACCTGAAATTTTCTGAACCAATTCAAGAATCATCTGCTCTTTCTGGTCTTCAGTAATCTCTCCTTTCTTCACCCGCTGAGCCAACGCAAAATGAGCCTGAGCAATATTCCGTTGCATCACTTCAGCATCAATGTACTTAACCCCCTGAACCTCGTTCGGATCCTCAAGTTGTGTAAAGTAGCAGCCGCCTAAACTGACAAGGCACAGGAATAAGACACTATTCCATCGCCAGTTCATAACGCTCCTCACTAAACATCGCATCCCGATAAACCTCACTGCCACAGAAAGTCAGCACTGGCTTACCAACGAAGCTCCAACCATGATAAGGGGAGTTCTTTCCCTGCGAAAAAGTTCGAGTGGCATCAAAAACCCATTCTAAGTGAGGATCAATCAAAACAAGTTGCGCCATCGGCGTCTTGCCCGGGATCAAACTACCCGCGTCCAAACCAAGAATCTCGGCCGGAGCCGTGCTCATCCGCCGAATTGTTTCCAATGGGCTTAAAATGTTCTTTGCCGTCACGTGAGTCAAGATCACGCCCAACGCCGACTCTAAAGTTGACATCCCCATCGGAGCATCTTCAAACGGAACTTCCACTTCAAAGGGTGCATACGGCGAGTGATCGCTTGCAATCGCATCAATAGTTCCATCTGCCAACCCTTGCATCAAAATATCAATATCAACTTCTGTTCTTAACGGAGGCGTCGTCTTAAACATGGGATCAAATTCGCCCACATGTTCATCCGTTAAAGTCAAATAAGGCGGACAAACTTCACAAGTCACAGGCGCACCCAGATACTTAAACTGACGCACCATCTCCACGCCTCCCCAAGTGCTCAAGCGCATGAAGTGAACACGGCAACCCGTATTCAACGCCAAGACTCCGTTCCGCATAATCATGATCTCTTCTGCGCTACGTGGAATCCCGGGCAAGCCGAGCATCGCACTCGTCGGACCATCATTCATGCATCCGCCCTCACTCAAATTCGTGTCCTCGCAATGAACCATGATCGGTAAGTCAAGCTGAAGGCAGAACTCCATCGCTCGCATCATCACGCTTGCATCTTGAACCGGACTGCCTTCGTCGCTAACCGCCGCAACACCCGCCATCTTCAAAGCCGCCAAATCTCCCAGCTCTTTGCCAAGTTGACCTTTTGTCAAAGCTCCAATTGGCTGAACAAAAATCCCACCTGCTTCGGGGCTCGATGCCTTATCCAGAATGAAGTCAACCAAGCTAGGTGTATCAAGCGGCGGATTTGTATTTGGCATGCAGCAAATCGTCGTAAAACCTCCTGCCGCTGCCGCCTGAGTACCACTCTTAATCGTCTCCCGACTTTCCCCACCTGGTTCGCGCAAATGCGCATGAAGATCAACTAAGCCCGGCGCGATCCAAAGCCCTTCGCAATCATAAATCTCGTCGAATTCCCCAATCTCAACATCCTCGCCCAGGTCTACAACTTGACCATCTTCAACAATTACCGATCCAATAACATCCAGTTCCTGCGAAGGATCTAAAATGCGCCCGTTCTTAAAGACTGTTCTCATCAGTTCGATCCCTCTTCATCAAATATCCATTTCAAAACCGCAGTCCTCACAAAAACCCCGTTTGTTACTTGCTCCGAAATAACACTCTTTGGCCCGTCTGCCGTAAGGTCGTCTAGTTCAACCCCACGATTGATCGGTCCCGGATGCATAACAATTGCATCCTCTTTCGCCCACTTCAAAGTCGCTCGGTTCACCTGATAAAGTCGCCGAAACTCTCCAATCGAGCTCAATCGACCATCTGTCATGCGTTCTTTCTGCAGCCGCAAGCACATTACAATGTCCGCCCCAGAAATCCCTGTCCTCAAATCATAATGCACTTCGCCCGGCAACATCCCCATGGAACTTGGCATCAGGGTTCGCGGTCCAACAAACCGAACTTCACTACCCAGCTTAGAGAACAGCCATGCATTGCTACGCGCAACTCGGCTATGCATCACATCGCCAACAATCGCAATCTTCAAGCCGTCCAAGCGACCTTTGCGTTCCAAAACCGTCAAAGCATCGCCCAGAGCCTGTGTGGGATGCTCATGCTGTCCATCCCCCGCATTGACTAATGGTCCATCAAAGTAACCCTGGCCCAGTTGCGCACTACCGCTAGACCGGTGACGCATGACCACTGCTTCCAGCCTCTCATGCTTCAGAGTTAAAATTGTATCTTTCAGGCTCTCGCCCTTATTCATAGAACTACCAGAACCGCCAAAGTTCACAATTCGGTAATCCAGATAGTTACAAGCTTGCTCAAAGCTCACCCGCGTCCGTGTCGAATCTTCAAAAAACAGTAAACCAATCGTTCGCCGTCGTCCAGAACTAATCTTCCTGTCATGCAGAACATCATCTTTCAAGCGAGCGGCCATATCAACCAACCCCCGAATCTGATCTGCATCCATATGCCGAATCGCTATTAAACTCCGACTCATCGCACAGCTCCCATATCTTCTTCAGTCATCAACATAACGCTGTCCTCACCATCAAAATCGTTTAACTTAACCGTAATAAAATCGCTTCTCTGCGTTTCTATTTTCCGACCCACATAATCAGCCTGAATCGGTAGCTCTCTATGGCCTCGATCAATCAAAGTGGCGAACTGAACGACCTTCGGACGGCCCTGCTGCATAATTCCTTCCAAAGCCGCTCGAACCGTTCGACCAGTAAAGAGCACTTCATCAACCAAAACCACGCGGCGATCATTGATCTGGAATGGAATCTCAGTTCCATCAACATCAATCTCCTCTTTGAGATCGTCTCGAAAAGCCCGCGCATCAAGTTTCCCGCAAGGAATCGTAACTCCTTCAACTTGAGTCATCAAAAACGCTAACTGCTTTGCAACTGGGTAACCGCGACGCAATATTCCAACCACGACAAGTCCGTCCGCACCACCGTTCCCATCCAAAATTTCGTGCGCCAACCGAGAAAGCGTTCGCCGCATCCCCGCCGCATCCAGTAATACCTCTGGCATTGGACTCATTATGACGCCAAACCATAAACCCTCGGGCCAATTAATCGTTTGATCTCATAACTACCGGAACTGAGGGCATTCATCCTCCGGTAACTCACAAAACAAGGGCAAACAAACAACCTCGAACAAGGAGCAAAACAATGGGCAACATCTTCCAATACGCAGTCAAAATTCTCGCCGTCACCGCAAAGATCGTGATCGCAGCATTGACCACTGTGCCCGCTCCGCAGGTGCCCACTAAGCCAACTGTGGTTGCCGAAAAACCAATCCCGGCTTACAAAATCCATATGGAGTCTGTTGCCCGCGAAGAAGGCGTACGATACTTCGAAACCAGTGATGGAAGAGTCTTCATCTTCCGCAACGACGATTCGATTCTCCCTTAAATCAACAGCGATAAATAATAAAACCCTCGCCGCCAAAAAGCAGCGAGGGTTTTATTATTTTTAATCACCGGCTACGGAGTGGAGAGGTATGAACAATTGGGTAATTAATCGTGCGATTAGTCTTGTTCAACACCCGATCTTCCATACCGAGGGTCATGGCGAGAGTCAAGTGGTTCGCAAACAAAGGTTGGGCACTTTGTATACGATCAGGCATTAGCGTTCCATTGTTTGCTTCTAGCCCAAGCCATATTCCCCTTACCATAACCGAAGAATTGCCTTTATAGGGCTCATACACTGTTCCGCCTCCAGTGCCTTTTTGATACAAGCCAATCTGAACTTCTTGAATCGGTTGTTGAGAATCACTTGTCCACGGTGAGAACAAGCCTGTTAAATGTTGAGAGCCTTCGGACACCGGGCTCGACCGAACATCTTCAAACGATGTGATGCCCACTTTCCACATTGTGTTGGTAGTAGCTCCAATCCAAGAGTAATAGCCCTGATCGACTGTCTTTCGGTAAATGACGCGCTCAAAAACTGTTTCACCTCTCCTTCTAATAAGCGCATGGATTTCTGGGCGATCATTGCCCTTATATGGACCCCAAATAAATACCGTCAATCGGGCTTTAACACTCGCCAGTGAACGAGCAAATGGAATTGGCTCATACGCATTGCTCATCGTTTGAGCCTTGGTACCCTCGGTAATTTTTCCTCGTAGAGCACGAAACTCTCTCTCCACATTGTCTCGATCCGCTAAATTAACTCGAACACCAATTTCGTCAACCTCCCAATCATCCGCATTGCTAGGCCGATTAGAGTAATTCCTCGATTTGTAATCAAACTGACCATACTCCCGGTAACACGACTTAAACAAAACTACCTTCATCAAATCCGAGAGTTTTTGATCTCGTGTTCCAAGAGTAACTGGAATTGCCGAAGAATTGCGAGAGTCCAAACCAACTCCACGGCCAATATCAACTCGGCATGTTGTGCCATCTCTAAAATAAAGAACTGCCCCCGCCGTACTATCATCCCGAAGATCATCGCCGCCTGTCACCAAAACGAGCTTCCAATCACCAGAAAGCGTATCTGTTCCTTCGAGATCATAAGTCGGCCAATCTGGACTTGTCCAAGTTAAAGCATCCCACGTAAATGAGAACGGCGTATCCTGGCCCCACATAACGCGCTGATTCGCCTCATTTGTAATTTTGATACGGCGCAAATCCCAGCCATCTCGTATCGGTACACCCGGCCCATCCCCCGAAACACGCAAACGAACGTTCTTAATCATTCGCGAATTGATCTGAGGAGTAACGTTAATCCGAACTCGGTTAAAATCGTTTGCTTTGTATCCATTCGGCTCGGGAGGATCCATAACCCCGGTTCCCAAAACCGCCGTGCCCGACGGGCCACCCAGAAATTCCACCGTAATACGATAGCTTGGTGGGCAACCACGGGCGCCGTGAGTCAAATCAAGGGCGATTCTATTAACGTTGTCGGCTGCTGCAAACGACGATAACGCAAGCATTCCCACTAGCACAACCAAGTGGACAAACGATCTTAAAATTCTCATTTAACTCCCAGGAATCAAATCCTCACACTATATTAGTCAGATTTCAGAGAAAATGATTCTGCGTAGCCCATGAAAAATGAAAGAATCTGCATAAATGAAGCTAGTAAGCGTATTTATATAAACAAATAAATTCGTTTTCCGTTCATAAATATCTAAGCTCTAAACTAAGGCGCGCCCCAAAACTTTCTCCGTCGTTTTAAAATGCGTCTTAGCCACCCCTCTCAGAACATCCTCCCCTCGCTGACTCACCAAGTTCCGCGCTAGCTGATCCACCCCAGGCCCCGCGCCTTTCAATAAGGGAACTCCCAGCCCATCACCCAACTTCTCCAACGCCCGCAAAAACGCTGCTCGAGCCAAAACACTCGCTGCCGCCACCGCCAAGTCGCTTTCTGCCCGAACACGACTCTCCAACTGCACATCCATCCCCTTTGTCTTCAAAACGCGCATCAACCCCGCCGGATTAGCAAATTGGTCACTAATGACCTCCTTCGTCTCCACCCCTTCCAAAGCAAGCACATTTTCAATCGCTTTTGCGTGTCCCCACTCCAGCATCCTATTCAGATTCTTCATCTTCGCATGCATTTCGTTGTAACGCTCCGGCCCTACTGCAATGACACTACAAGGACAATGCTCTTTAATCACCCCAGCTAAAGCCAACGCTTTCTTATCCGTTAGCTTCTTCGAATCCATGACCCCATCCAGCAAAGCCTCATGCCAGGGCGCAACATAACAAGCCGCAATCACCAGCGGCCCAAAATAATCTCCCTTACCACTCTCATCCACCCCTATTCGCCCGACCAAACTCATTGCCCTACCATTATGCCGCTCAACCATACTGTTCCCAAGCCCGACATCATCTATAATTCAACAAGACTATGAAAGGAATCGCTGTCATAACCGTCCTTGCCGCAGTTACAACGGCTCAAACCCCCGTACCGAAGCTTTTCGTTAACGGAAAAGCCGCAAAGAATGTCGCCCTTAAATCAAAAGGCAAAGTGTATGTCGCCGTAGAAGACCTCAAAACTGCCGGCGCAGAAGTCACCGTAACCGGTGACAAAGTCTCAATCCAATTTAAACCCCTCAAAGAAAAACTCCAAGTTGACGCCTCAGAAGGAATTCTCGGCGAATTCGTTCAAAACGAGCGATTCCGGGTCAAAGTCCACTCATTCGAACCATGCCCCAATCCATTTGGCGTTGGCCCCGGATACAAAGTCAAATTGGAAATCCGCAATCTAGCCAAAACCGCCCAAGTATTCGGCACATCAGGTTTGCCCGAACTACAACTCGTTGACAAAGCCGGACATGTTCTTGCAATCTCGGCGGGGTCATTAAAAGACCAATACACCAGCCTCGCTCCTGGAAATGGTTTCACCAATGATGTTACTTTTGGCGACAGAGCAAACAAGCTCACCGAACTTGATCAGCCAGATAAGCTGCTCATCCTCTTCCGCCCTTCTGGTGGGGTCAAGCTCAAGGACATCAGAATTTTCTTTCCTGCCGGGAATTAACCCACTTACCAAAAACTAAACGTAACATAATATGAAGTGTGATTGATTTGACTCAATCACACTTCATAAAGCTATGGCCCGCATCCGAGAACCTTTTAACGCCATATCTCACCTGATCGGTGCCATCTTCATTGGTATCGGAACCATATTTCTCATTTTTGGTTCAATCCCTAACCCTGTCGCCATCGTCGCATACATTATTTTCGGGCTCGGAGGAATTTTCATGTTCACTTCGAGCGCTCTTTACCATTGGCTAAAACTCGATCACCAATGGCTCCAGCGAATGGATCACAGCGCAATCTACGTAATGATCGCTGGCTCGTACACCCCCATCTGCCTTCTCGCCCTTCCTCGCCCCGAAGGCATAGTCGTCCTTGCCCTCCAATGGACACTTGCAATTTTTGGTGTCATCGTTGCTGCCACCCGCGAAAAAACTCCCACATGGCTCCGACTCACCCTCTATCTCGGAATGGGTTGGATGCTTGTCGGCGTATTTGGCCCCCTAATCAAATCAGTTCCTCCCGCTGCCGTCGCTTGGGTCACAGCTGGTGGTCTTTCTTACACCGTTGGAGCAATTGTTTACGGCACCAAGCGCCCCAAACTTTGGCCCGGAAAATTCTCTTCTCACGAACTCTGGCACGTCTTCGTCATGGGCGGCGCTGCCTGCCACTTTGCCACCATGGTCTGCCTCCCCCGGTAAACAGACCCATCGCAATTTGAACCTAAATCCGCCCACTCTGGGCCCTCAAAATATTTTCTGAAACATTAATCACCTCGCGTTTCTTCCCAAACC
>JAPUDU010000154.1 GCA_027492935.1 Fimbriimonadaceae bacterium | reverse complement strand
ACGGACGTGACCATGCCGGGGATGAGTGGTTATGATTTGCAGAAAGAGATTGCGGAGCGGTATCCGTCGATTCCGGTTGTGATCATGACGGCTTACGGAACGATTCCTCAGGCGATTCAGGCAATCCGGAACGGGGCGTATGAGTTTTTGACGAAACCGTTTGATCTGGATTCGGTGAAGAAGATTATCCAGTCGGCTTTGGATGGGGTTGAGGTTGGGAGTAAGAAGTCGGCAAAAGCAAAGAAGAAGCCGGTCGGGTCGGTTGAGCGCACTTTCATTGCGGAATCTCCGGTGATGCGCGAGATCCTGGAGATGGTTGAGCAGGTTGCAGATAGCAGGGCTACCGTTCTTGTCACAGGGGAAAGTGGTACCGGAAAGGAAGTTGTCGCACGGATGATCCATAGTGCTTCGGCGCGTAAGGAGAATCCGTTTGTAGCGATTAGTTGTGCGGCTTTGCCGGAGACTTTGCTTGAGGCTGAATTGTTTGGACATGAGAAAGGTGCATTTACAGGTGCTGATCATGAGAAAGCGGGCCGGTTTGAATTGGCGGATACGGGAACATTGTTCTTGGATGAAGTCGGCGATATTCCGATGCCGATTCAGATCAAATTGCTACGGGTTTTGCAAGAGCGTGAGTTTGAGCGACTGGGAGCAACAAAGCCGACAAAGGTTGATGTTCGATTAGTGACGGCAACGAATAGGGATTTGCAGGAGGCGGTTGATGCAGGGACTTTCCGGCTCGACCTGCTTTATCGTTTGCAAGTCGTTGAGATATTGTTACCCCCTCTGCGTGACCGCATGGAAGATATTGCGCCGCTTTGCGAGCACTTTTTGGCGAAGTATTCGGCAGAGAATGGGCGTGAATTGGCGACCGTTGGGGCTGAAGCGTTGGCTGTGTTGCAAGGCTACGCATGGCCCGGGAATGTTCGTGAGCTTGAGAACACGATGGAGCGGGCGACGGTTATGGCGGGGCCGGGTGAAACGGAAGTTTTGTTGAAACACTTGCCGCAGAAAATGCGCGTGGCGGCTTAGATTCGTTAAGTGAAACTGATCGAAATAGAAGAGAAAGTCTAGCGGGGCTGAGGAGAGTAAGCCCAGATGGTGCCGGACTTGATTCCTTTGAAGTTTAGGGTGTCGCGGGTTACGTAGGTGCGACCTTGGCTATTTTGTTCAATAACCTTAGCTTCTCCTGTTTCGGCGTTGAAGCTTTCGATAATAAGCGTGTGTTGTTGAGCGGTGAAAGTGAATGTGGCGTAACCGGATTTGGTCACGAGTTTGACGTCGCGCATTTGGAGGATTGTGCCGGGGGTGAGCTTGGGTGTTTCATCGTCACGAGTGAATGTAGCGACTCGTTTGCCCCACACATAATCGCCAGCTGAGGGGGAATCAGCCCAGGTGCCGTACGGTTTGGCGTTGATTGCGTCCAGTGCTTTAGCGATGAGATCGGCGCATTGCCCGGAGCCAACTTGTTTGCCCACATTGTTTGTGGCGAAGTCCAGAAGATCCTGTTGGAGCTTAGTCTCCATCTCAGAGGTGTTTGTTGAGTGGAGGACAACCAGGGCGATAGCGTTAATCATGGACTTTGGTCGAGAGTCATTATGTACGACGTTTCAGGGAATTTTACGGATATATGGTTTTATTGACCAATTTATAACAAAACTGGACTCTGGCCTATAAAAACCCCGTAGTAAGGACAGGTAACATTCCATTAGGTTCGCCCTTGCATCTCGGGCGTCCTTCCAACCGAGTAAACAATGGCGTTTTGCTCGGCCTTTTGTGGAATGGACTTGTAGGGACTTTTTCGTGCCATGTTGAATTACGACAAATCGATCGTTGACGAGTTAGAAGAGAATCGCCCCAAGGTTCCAGTTGGGTTACTGAGTCGAGAAGAGAAGGATCGTTTAATCGAGCGGGGATTTTTGGCTTTGTACCGTTGGTATGTTGATCGGAGCCAAGCATTACGAAATTGGAGCCCGGATCGGGACGTATTGTGGAAGAACATCCGGCAGGATCACAGTTACGAAGTTAATCGAATTTTGGAAGGTTTTTTTGCGGTTGAGCAATATGTTCCTGACTACGTTGAGGACATGGTGAATTTGATTCGGCGGAGCCATGGCCGATCTCATTTTCAGATTCGTTGGGGGAGTGAAGAAGCGAAGCATGCTGATTTGTGGCACAACGCGTGTTTGTTCAGCCGCTTTCGATCGCCGGATTGGTTGCGCGAATATATGGGTGATTTGAGGCAGAACCAGTGGACTTTGCCTTGGGAAGGTGACCCGATGCGAATGATTTTTTACACTGTTTTTCAAGAGCGGGCAACCCAGATTAACTATTTGGGAATGGGGGTCATTGCTAAGGGCCAGAGCAAGGTTGAAGGGTTTAAGGATTCGGCAGATCCAGTTTTGGTGCAGGCTTCGCGGCTGATTGCAATTGACGAGGCGGCGCACTACAACTTCTTTTTAGAAGGGGCTCGCTTGTTCCTCTATTACTATCCGGCACAGGCTTTGGAAGCGATGCACGACGTGATTAAGTATTTTTCGATGCCAGCGGGGGCGATTATTCCTGACTATGATGAGTTCAGCACGATTGTTCATCGGGCGGGGATTTATGGGCCGAGAGAGCATGCTAAGGATGTAATTCAGGTGGCCTTGAACAACTTGGGGATGGCGAGCAAACGGTTGCTTGAGGATGGAATTCGGAAGTCGCGGTTGGTTCCGGATGAAAATGGGAATTTAAGAGAGACAGCGATTTTCGCGGGTCTGGATTTTTCACATATTGAAGATGCGGTGAAACGGATGTTTGATCGGGCAGGGAAATTTGAGGCGGAGATTGGCTTTGATGAAGTTGATCCGCTGATTTTTAAGCCGGGATATTGATTACAAATTGCCCGGCTCCTAGGCGGGGCCACCCTCCCCAAACTTGGGGAGGGAATTGATTTAACCGTGTGTAGTTATTACTTCTTGGTTAAATTGAATAGGTTGTCTTCGCAAGGTTCGGTGAAGGTACATCCTTTTGGAAGGAGGTCGCCGAGGTTGTGCGGTTTGAACATCGACTCATCTAGCCCGTAACCAAACGATCCTGTTCGGAGCGTGGGGCGGAGTCGGGAAGCGTGAGAATCGGTCCAGACGATGAGAGATTGCTGGCTGGCCCGCCCATGAACCGTGGGGAATTCGGAGCTGGGTGGTTCGAGATACGAGTTTGATTCAAACACAGGAGTTGGGCCTGAGAATGTGCTGATCCGCGCCGATGTGGCGAAAGCGATTGTGTTTGATGTTTCTTCGATTTGGGTTGCTGATACGGGTTTCGGAACTTCGTGGTAAGTTGGTGCTGGATAGCCAGTTGGGCTGAGATACAAGTAGTTGTATCCGTAACCGGTATCGCCGATGGCAGAACGGTTTTTTAAGCTGAAAAGCGGATCTGATTGAATCTGCTTGTTGCGCATGTAGGGGTAGAGGAGGGCTTCTTCGGGGATAAGGGTTATGCCATCAAAACTGCCCCACCAGTAGTAGGTTTTGCCGTTGCCTTGGGTGCTGGCACGCATGACGATGTCGTCATAGTCGCCGAGGTAGATGTTCCAGGCGAGGCCAATCTGTTTGAGATTGCTCAGGGAGTGGGTGGCTTTAGCCGCATTCTTAGCTTGGGCGAAGACAGGGAAGAGGATAGCGGCGAGGATCGCGATGATGGCGATGACGACGAGAAGTTCGATGAGCGTAAACGCTTTTTGTGTTTTCATAGTTCTGACCAGATTTGGTCAGAAGGTTTTTGTACGAAGAGGCGAGGCACCATTGCCTGATTCTAATGCTCGTAGGTTTAGCCTTCTGATTTTTGAAGCGCGGCAGGCATTCGGACTTCTCGTTTTGTGAGTTACCGTTGCGGCACAGCGCCGGAATTTCACCGGACTTTCCCTGTTCACCTTTTGGGCGTCCTGATCCACGACAGATCAGGCTGGCTTCGTGGTGGGATGATACCGGGGCGAAAGTGGGTGTTAGGGCACAGGGAACCGGTCGAGGAATCCGTGGTGTTTTGAAATCAGCATTAAAAACAAAATTTCGCAGACATTCCGGAAGACGACGAAGCGGTAGGCGATCGTGAGGTGGAAGAGTCGGCGAACGAACTTTTGTTTGAGGAACTCTTTTCCCTCAGACTGTAACCGTTGGGTATCGGCAAGCCGCTTTTGCACCTATTACTGCAACCGAGGGTGTGGCTAATAAAAGGTGTATGACGACGTTGCTTTGAGATGCGGGGAAAGGTGATTCGCGCTGTGGTTTGCAGCAAGGGCTAGTAAGGTTGGAAAGTGCAGTTTGATGCCCAGTTTGGAATGACTTTTGCGGGGTAGGATTGAAAGATTGACTTATGGGAAAAGCCGTGGTTTCTGAGATGAAAGTAAAGCGCGAAGATTTGAATCCTTCAACGGTTCAGTTGGCGATTGAGTGTAGCGAGGAGCAGATTAAGGCGGGTTTTGATCGAGCGTTGCGTGACTTGAGCAAGCGAGTGAAGATTCCTGGTTTTCGACCGGGTAAAGCTCCGAAAGCGATGGTTGAAGAAGCGATCAATCCTCAAGCTCTCTATGAAAATGCGGCAGAGAATATTGTCCGAAAGGCGTATGAAACAGCAGCTGAAAACGAAAAGTTGCAGCCGGAAGGTCAGCCGAGCGTTGACATTACTGAATTTTATCGTGGGGGCGAAAAGCTAGAAGACGGCAAGATCGCTGATACTTCATTCAAGTTTACAGTGAAGGTTCCGCTTGCTCCAGTTGTTGAACTGGGTGATGCTAAAGGCTTGAAAGCGATGCAGCCGGCGGTTGAAGTAACAGACGAAGAAATTTCTCACCAAATTGAGGAGCTTCGACGCGGCCAAGGTAAGAAGAGTGAAGTTTCTGACCGTGGTATCCAAGAAGGCGATGCGGTTGTTCTATCACTCGCAGCGGGCGAAGACGATGCACGCAGCTTTATGGTGATTGCGGGTCAGACTTTCCCTGATCTTGATAAAGCGATGCTTGGTTTGGTCACCGACGACGTAAAAGCGGCGACGTTGAACTTCCCGGATAACTTCCAACATGAAGCTTGGAAGAGCCAAAAGTTGAAGACGAAGATTTCGATTAAGTCGGTGAGTGCATTCCAACTTCCTGAACTTGATGATGAGTTTGCTCAAGGTTATAACTTTGACAATGTTGAGGCATTGAAGGAACGCGTGCGAGACGGGATTACTCACGTTAAGAACAATGCTGTACGCGATATGTTGCGTGATCAATTGTTGGATGCATTGCTTGATGCAAGCACAGTTCACGTTGCAGACAACACGTGGGAAAGCGTGGTTGACCGTCGTATCCGTGAAATGGGTCAGGAATTGCAAAGCCGAGGTACGACCTTTGAAGCTTATTTCAAAGCGAATGACGTCACCGAAGACGAGTTTATGGATCAGCTGAAGAGCGATGCGCAATTGAACGTGCGCCGCGCAGTTGTG
The DNA here is from genome assembly GCA_027492935.1 of Fimbriimonadaceae bacterium. Lineage (GTDB taxonomy): Bacteria > Armatimonadota > Fimbriimonadia > Fimbriimonadales > Fimbriimonadaceae > UphvI-Ar2. The sequence goes on along the minus strand of JAPUDU010000154.1, from coordinate 8,684 downwards.
ATTCAAAAATTGTTCACGGATAACAAAATGTCTTATGGGCAGGACGATGTGAATGCAATTTTCCAACAAGTTTTGGCGGAAAACAATGTTCCGGCTGACCAAGTTGAAGCGTTTACAAAGCAGTACGGCGGACAAATTCGTGAAGAAGTTATTTTCCGCGCGATGACAAACAAAGTTACAGATTTGTTGATCGAGAGTGCACAGATCACCGAGGGCATGCCGGGTGCGGCTCCGTCTGCGGGCAAGAAGCCAGCAGCGAAAGCACCGAAGTCCGAGGCAAAGGCAAGCAAAACGACTAAGGACGCAACAAAGAAAGCTCCAAAGAAGTAACTAAATTGGGTCTGCACGGATGACCGCCCAGACCCGACAATAAAACAAAAGAGTACAGGGATTGACAGAATGAATGAGATGAATGTAGGTGTTCCGTTTGTCATCGAGCAAACGGCACGAGGTGAGCGAAGTTATGACATTTGGTCGAGACTTTTAAAGGATCGCATTGTCTTTTTGGGGACACCGGTTGACGACTATGTCGCGAACCTGTTGATTGCGCAATTTCTGTTCTTAGAGAAAGAAGATCCGGACAAGGACATTGATTTTTACATCCATAGTCCTGGAGGAAGCGTGAGCGCAGGTTTGGCTATCTTTGACACGATGAAGATGATTAAGCCGGATGTTGCTACGATCTGTGTTGGTCAAGCTGCTTCTATGGGTGCGGTTTTGTTGGCGGGTGGTACGAAAGGTAAACGATACTGCTTGAACAACGCTCGCGTTATGATTCACCAAGTCAGCGGAGGCGCTCAAGGCCAGTTGACAGATATGAAGATTGCGATTCAAGAAGCGGATCGCTACATGCAGATTTTGATGGGCATTCTTTCTGAAGCTACCGGTAAACCGGTGGAACAAGTAAGCAAAGATTGTGACCGTGACAAGTTCATGTCAGCACAAGAAGCCCTCGATTATGGCTTAGTAGATAAAGTTCTGAAGCCAGGCGAACGATAATAAGGAGAAGCTCATGGCAAAACCAGATGAACGTAGGGATCGTTGCTGCCTATGCGGTAAGAAAAAAGAGCAGGTACCCAAGCTAATTGTTGGTCTACACGGAGCCGTTTGTACGGACTGTGTGGAGTTATGCAAGGAGATTTTGAGTAACGATGGAACGAAGCGTTCTGACGTTACTCCGGCGGCTACGGCTTCACTTGAAGCGGTAGGTACCGGCGTCGCTGCACGCTTTGATGAATTGCCGAAGCCGAAAGAGATTGTTGAATTCTTGGACAATTATGTTATTGGCCAAGATCACGCTAAGCGTGCTCTCTCGGTTGCGGTTTACAACCATTACAAGCGAATTAGCTCGAAGGGTGAAGATTCGGATGTTGAGCTACAGAAGAGCAACATCTTGATGATTGGCCCCACAGGTAGCGGTAAAACGTTGCTTGCGCAAACTTTGGCGCGGATGCTTGAAGTACCGTTTGCGATTGCAGATGCAACGGCTTTGACCGAAGCAGGTTATGTTGGCGAAGATGTTGAGAACATTTTGCTGAAGCTTTGGCAGAGTGCAGAAGGCATGGATAACCGCGATCCGAAAACTCTTTGCGAGCGCGGAATCATTTACGTTGACGAAATTGACAAGGTTAGCCGCAAGAGCGACAATCCTTCGATTACTCGTGACGTGAGTGGTGAAGGTGTTCAACAAGCTCTCTTGAAGATTCTGGAAGGCACAGTTGCTAACGTTCCGCCTCAAGGTGGTCGGAAGCATCCTCAGCAAGAGTACATTCAGATTGACACTAAGAACATTCTGTTCATCTGCGGTGGCGCATTTGATGGTCTGGAAGAGATCGTTTTGCGACGCCAAAAAGAGAATGTCATTGGTTTTAGAAGTGAACCGCAAAGCAAGAGCGAGCGCAAGAAAGACACGTTGCGCGATGCTAATCCGGAAGACTTGATGAAATTTGGATTGATTCCAGAGTTTATTGGTCGTCTGCCGGTTTTGACTGCACTTGATCAACTTGATGAAGAAGCTTTGGTTGAAATCTTGACCGGGCCGAAGAATGCGATTATGAAGCAGTACGCACGGTTCTTTGAACTAGACGGTGTTGAACTTCAGGTTGCTTCTGAGGCGTTGCGTGAGATTGCTCAAGAGGCAATGAAGCGAAAGACGGGTGCACGGGCTCTGCGTGGCATTATTGAACAGATCATGCTTGAGGTCATGTATGAGGTTCCGAGCAAGACGGACGTTAAGCGCGTTGTGATTCCACCAGGGGTCATTTCGAAGAAAGTACAACCGATCTTGATGACCGAAGAAATGATCGAAAAAGCGAGCTGATTTTTTCAGCCTAGAGCTAATGTAAAGCCCCAGTTGGTGAAAGCTAACTGGGGCTTTTTTTATCCTCATTTTGAACCTGAAACTGGTAAGAATTTCACGGCAAGTGTGCGTGAAAATGGGGAGCCTGTTAATTTGTAGGGGTTTAAGCAAGGGTTTTTGTTGAATAAGAATGGTGTGCCCGGCACATCTCTTACCCTGGAGATTGGGCGCATTTGCTTTTGCATTGAGGCGAGAAAACGCTATGTACTTACTGACCTGGAACAACATTGACAGACAAATCGAAGCTAGCTTCGGCGGCCACATCACCCTGCGCGAGGCAGAGGTTTTTCTTGATGAACTTGGTGATTTGGTGAAGGATAAGGATGATCGCCATTTTGATGTTCTGGTTGATTATTCGACGACAAGCCACATGGAAGAATCAGTGGCGCAGACACTGGAGCAAGCAAGGGAGATGTGCTTGTTTGGTGGAGCATCACGGATTACATTCCTGACACGGAATCAGACCGAAGCATCGGTTTTGACGAATAATCGACTGCAAGGCGTTTTGGAAGGACGCGAGCGATATCTCGCACACGCGGCCTAGATTGACCACTTTTAGACGAGTCGCCCTTTCATTGGGCGGGCATCGCTCCTCTCCTCAACGCTGCCCCGACATTGCCGTCGGGGTTTTTACTTTTTTATCCGGTGACTCTTTCGATAGGAAATGGAGGCAAGACGAGGGGTTTTGCTGCAAGTTGTAGCAAAACGAAGGGATTATCATCGGCGGCGATACGGTTGCTGCTGAGCGTTCCGCAATCGGCGCACCGATGGATGAGTGCCCATTCATTGCCTTTTCTTACCCATATCGCAACCGGCTCCATTGTTGATCCACATTCAGCAGATATGTCGCCGGGAGTGTTATCGAGATGGACGGAGTGGAGGCAGTTAGGGCAGTGGTTTCTATGATGTGTGCCTCCACCGAGGGTAGGCACCATCTGACGACAATTTTGACAACGAAACGGTTGATTGAGTTTTTTCTGGTTCTTCAATTGGATCCTGACGAGTGGCGAACTTACGCCTTGAAACAACCCGTTTGATTGGGCTTAAGAATGTTTAATATAGATGCACGCGACGGATTGCAGAAGTGCTTTTGTCGGCGTGCCGATCAGGATCGGGCTTGCGTCATATGGGTCGCTAAGGATAATACCGCTACTTACTAAACGAAAAAGTGCCGTTTGTCAGATAATTGTTGAAATCGACGAGACTCCGTTCGATCCAGGCGGGGATGCGGGCTTGCATGCTGGCGAGAGGGATGGCGACAAACTCGTTGATGAGGAATAGTCTCCGGCCAGCGACCAGAGCTTCGAATTCGCTTTCTTCTAAGCCGTAATCTGAGTAGTGGCCTCGATATGCTTGCCAGAAGCTGGATTCCATGGAGTGCATTTGTGGCTGGCTGCGGAAGTAATAAAAGGTGATGGCGATATCCATGATCGGGGGAGCGATCAGGCAGTCATCAAAGTCGAGGACGTGGATAGTGTTGGATTGTCGCTTGAGGTTAAGTCGGTGAAGATCGTAGTGGATGACTTGGGGTGGTTTCGATTTGGCCGACTTTTGGAGCGCAGAGTTGGCGCGATCCCTTATTTGTTGGAAGAGGGGGAGGTGCTGAGTGTGCTCGGGCTTGGTGAAGCGGAAGTCGTAGTCGTGGCAGCAGTCGGTCAGGACAGGAAGGTTTGCGTTTGAGGGGAGTCTGGTGGGATTTTTATGGAGATATCGGGTTGTTAAGGCGAGCGAATTGTATAAGTTCTGGGTAGGTAGGGCAGGGTAGCCGCGGCCCTCGAGCCAATGGTAGCAGACAGCGGCAAGGGGACGGGGATGACCTGGAAGCGTGTCGTAGAGGATGAATTCTCCAGATGGGGCGGGGTGAGGACGCGCGGCGGAGACGGGCGAACTTGCTAGTTGGGAAGTCCAGGCGATTTCCGCATTTAGATTTTCTGGCGTACGGATTGAATGAGTGTTTATTCGAAGGGCAAACTTGCCCTGGTCGGTAGTGACCTTGAAAGTTGAATTGAAACCGTGGTTGATGATTTGGATATTCAACGGTTTGAGTCCGAATTGTTGAGCAAATGAATTGGCGTAAGGGCGGAGGGTTGCGATTTGGGATCGGTTTGAACGGTCGGCGTAATTCATATCGAGGAAAAGCTCTTGGATAGGATACGAAAGTTATTTGGGCAGAGATTCCGCGGTTTGTAAAATAATGCGGGCCGAGAGTTACCTCGACCCGTTGCGTTTACGCGCCTCAGATGATTACTTTTTGGATCGCCGTCGTAATGTGATAGCAGCTCCTAGCGCGAAAATTGTCATTGTCGCGGGTTCGGGGACTGCATCAGCGGTTAGCGAGAAGTCATCAATGACGAAGGCTTGTCCTCCTCCAGCAGGGTTGGGGATAGCATTAATCATTGAGATTCTAGCTCGAACATTTGCTGTTCCAACTGGAGCGGCGCTCGTCAGCGAATAGAACTTGTAGTTGAACGCTTGTCCGTTCGCAGTGACAAGCGTTGGGAGGATAGAAAGTTCCGCACTGCTGATGAGGTTGTTGCTGCCATCAAAAAAGTCGATCGCGAACAGTGCATCTTGCATCAATGCGTTGGATTCACCACCGGCCCACCCGGAGAAGGTGTAGTTGGAACCAGCAGTTCCAGCGACTGTTTGGTGCAGGTGTCCTGTTGCTTGGTTTGTAGCAGTTCCGCTAAATGGCTTAAGGAACACAGCCCAGTCATCCCCGGCCACGCCCCCTGTTGTTACAGGGGTTGGTGCTGGGCCAGCCCATGGTTCGGAAGACATTTCGTCTTCATATGCTCCAGTTGTTGATCGGAATCCATCATTGACCCAATCGGCTGGTTTTGGCAAGAAGAAATTGGGGACGATTTCTTGTTGATAAGTGACGTCTAAGTTGCCATTGAGCAATAGGTTTGCCGATGCTAGGCCGGGCACGGCACATACCGCAACAACCGCCATTCCGACGAAGTTTGATTTCTTCATTGAATTTGTTTCCTCTTTGATATTCAGGCTTTGCTGAACCGTTTCAGCAAAGCCTGTCAACAATATAGTAACAGATTGTTAGTTGCGCGATGAGATTTTTTAGATATGGGTTGGAGACCAAGTATTTTTACTGTCTGTGATTTATAAAGTTTTTAAGGAAGTATGGATGGATCGTATGTGTTTGTTTGATTGAAATGCTCGATAAGAAGCTTTGTCCGGTCTTTGTTTCTTTGTTTGATATCAATAAGTTTGGGGTTGTTAGTTAGGAAAAGGTCGTTGCAGAAGAGAATCTTCCGGGCGATTATGAGGGACTCAAACTGCCTTTCGGTGAGGCCAAAATCTGAGGGGCGGTAGTCAAAGGCTGACCAAATGATCGGGCGGATATCGTACTTTGGGGTTTGGAGCATGAAATTGAAGATGAGGTTCGCGACTTCGATGAGAGGTGGGGACACATGGGCATATTCGAAATCGAAGGCTTGGAGGAGACCATTTTTGTTAAGAATGTTCCAATTGTGGAGATCGAAGTGGAGGGGAGTGGCGGGTTGATTGCGCCAAAGAATGGTTAAGGTTTCATCGCATTCTTGTATGGATTCTGTGATCAGCGAATCATCTACCATGAGAGGTGATTCACCAAGGGTTGTGCGGTATTCGGGGAAAGTGTGTTGGCTTGGGGGTGGAGGGCATTCGTAGATGTTGCGGGTGAGCTGAGAGATTTGGAAAAGAGTTTGGGGGGAGGGTTGCTCGGAGAGTTTTCTTCCGTACAGCCAGTGGTTGCAGAGGGCGTAGACGGGTTTTGAAAATCCTTCTAACTCGGCGTGAGGGACGGATGTGCTGATTGGGTGGGCGACAGGGAGATTGTTGGCGGCGAGGTGGCGGCACCATTCAACTTCGGCGTGGAGGTGAGATTCGGTGCGGGGGGTATCGAGAATTAGCTTAAGGGAGTAGAGTTTCCCATCTTTGTCGGTGACTTTATAGGTTGCGTTGTAGCCGTAATGCACGAGCTTTAGCGATTGAGGCTGAAGACCAAATTGGTGCGCTAAGTTGGTGGCGATGGGGCGGAGTCGGGCGTATTGGGCTCTTTGTGTGAGCTGGGCAAATGGGGTGGTCATTTGGGCGGAGTTGGTCTGGGGGTTTGGTCGGTAGACTGATGGGTATGAAAGTGGGCAACTTTAGCTACCCGATGCCAACGAATGAGCCGATTTTGAATTATGCACCGGGAAGTCCGGAAAAGGCGCGATTGAAAGCGGCTTTGTCGGAATTGAAGGGGCAGGTGATGGATCTTCCGATGGTTATTAATGGTCAGGAAGTCCGAACGGGAGATAAGCGAGAAATTCGCCCGCCTCATGAAACAGCGCACTTGCTTGGTCACTTTCATATGGGTGATGAAAGCCATGTAACTCAGGCGATTGATGCGGCTTTGGCAGCGCGAAAAGCTTGGGCGGATATGAGCTGGGAGAATCGTGCGGCAATCTTTTTAAAGGCGGCAGATTTGTTGGCGACAAAGTATCGCCCCTATATCAACGGGACGACGATGCTTGGTCAGAGCAAAAATGCTTATCAAGCCGAGATCGATTCGGCTTGTGAGATCATTGACTTTTTGCGATTTAATGTTCACTTTCTCGACGAGATTTATCGCGGCCAACCGATTAGCGGCCCGATGATGCATAACCGGATGGAGTATCGCGGTTTAGAAGGATTTGTATTGGCGGTAACGCCGTTTAACTTTACGGCAATTGGCGGAAACTTACCGACTTGTGTTGCGATGTGCGGAAACGTGGTTATTTGGAAACCGGCGAACACTCAAATTTATTCTGCGCATATGTTTATGACCGTATTGCAGGAAGCTGGTTTGCCAGACGGAGTTATCAATTTGATTTATACGAGTGGTCCGACAGTTGGTGAAGTTTGTACAAATCACCCCGACTTTGCCGGGGTTCACTTTACGGGTTCGACAGGCGTATTTAACTACTTCTGGAAGACTATTGGTGAGCGGATTGGAACCTATAAGGGTTATCCTCGCATTGTTGGTGAGACAGGCGGTAAGGACTTTGTGGTTGCGCACAAGTCAGCGGATGTTGACCAAGTCGTGACGGCGTTGTTGCGCGGTGCTTTTGAATATCAAGGGCAAAAGTGTTCTGCGGCAAGTCGGGCTTATATTCCTTCCAATATGGCAGAGGAAGTTAAGGCTAAGTTGATTGAGGGTGTGAAATCATTTAAGATGGGAACGGTTGAAGATTTCACAAACTTTATCAATGCGGTTATTGACGAGAAGTCGTTTGACTCGATTTCCGGTTACATTGATCAGGCTAAGGCAGATGGTCAAGATATCTGGGTTGGTGGTGGCTACGATAAATCGAAGGGTTACTTTGTTGAACCGACGGTTATTGAAGCGAAGGATCCCAAGTATCGGACGATGTGCGAAGAGATTTTTGGACCAGTTCTGACGGTTCATGTTTATGACGCAGAGAAGTTTGAAGAGACGCTCGAATTAGTTGATTCAACATCGCCTTACGCTTTGACAGGTGCAGTGTTGAGTAGAGATCGCGCGGCGGTTGAGCTTGCGGTAGATAAGCTTCGCCATGCAGCAGGGAACTTCTATATCAACGATAAACCGACCGGGGCGGTGGTTGGTCAGCAACCGTTTGGCGGGGCTCGGGCGAGCGGTACAAACGATAAAGCGGGCTCTTCTTTGAACTTATATCGTTGGCTAAGTGCGCGGACGATTAAAGAAACATTTGCTACACCAAGCGATTATCGGTACCCGTTCTTGGGCGAGGAGTAAGTGTTCATTGCCTAACGGACGTCGAAAACTGTTGCTGAATCAGGCGAGGGAGAATCGCCTGATGGCAACAGGTGCCGAGGCGCGGCTTTACCATTTGATTAAGGAAGAGAAGATTGGAAGAATTCGTCGGCAAGTCGACGTTGGCAATTTGATTGTGGACTTGGGATTGCCAGAGCGCAATCTTATTATCGAGATCGATGGGGAAAGCCATTCTGAGAGTGGAGATAAGGATACAAAACGTGATATGTGGCTGACAGGGATTGGCTTCCGTGTTTTAAGGATTTCTAATGAGGATGTTTTTGAGCGGACTCAGTTTGTGTTGGATCAGGTTAGGGCTTACGAGGCGAGTGAGCAGAATCGAACGTTTTTTAATATTGGTTTGCGGGTGGCTCGACAGAAAACTGATTTGACCCACACCCCCCACTTCTCCAAAAGAATTTAGGGAAATGGGGGCGAATTTGGCAGTCCCGAAATAAACTGAATTAAGGGCGAGTATGGCAGCCGTAAAAAGGTTGAAAGAGCCAGTCTATTTTCCTGCGAAATGAATATTTAGATAATTTCGAG
>JAPUDU010000153.1 GCA_027492935.1 Fimbriimonadaceae bacterium | reverse complement strand
CCCCGCCGATCGATAAACATCATCACCTGCCAAATCGGCAATAATCCCAATCCCGAAATAGCCTCGCCCCGGCCCCGAATCAAGTCGCTGATTCGCCCGACTCGAACCTAATCGAACCGCTTTGCCTTTGTATCCCGCATCACTCAAATAAAAATCATTTCCCTTAGCATCAATAACAACCGAGCACCAAGAGTTAGAACCACCCACATAAGTGTCACTTCCGCCAACATCAATCAGCATAAAAACATTGGATAAGTTAACGGTCTGGGATTGCGAATCTTGGATTACCACATCACCCCATTTCGTGCTCAATTTCCAACGGAAATTGCCAATCAGTTCTGAATCTTCAATCATTCCCCGAACCGCATTAACACAAGCCGCTATATCTTGCGATCCCGCTACCAAGTAGCTCATTTGGGTGCTCTTTGCCAACGCTAACCACTCAGAATAATTTTTCGCATCGCCACCCGCAAACGCCTCCGTTTGCGTCAGTTTCTTGAGCTGAGCGAGTTTATTTGTGTCCGGAAAAGTAGCATCGTAAAGTGGACGTTGAGCTAATGCGCAATCGAGCAGAATCGCCATCGCCCGCTTTGCCGAATCAGGCACAAGACCTTCGCTTGTCGCCTCTGCCGTAATCAGTCCAGCGGCTCGATACTTTTCAACCACCCGACCAAGCGCAGTGCCATCTTTATGATTCGCCAAATAAGGACCAGATGGATCAGCGAGCAAGTCGCGCCGAGAACCGAACGACGTTAAACGCGAAGCCGAAGCAAGCAACTTGTGCGGTTGCCCGTTTGCCACCAAAACATCGCGCTCAGTCACAGCCATAAATTGCGGTGTTTTCCAAGGAGAACTAGCCAAAGCCGAGATAATCGGGTTCTGGAATTCCCCCGATCGATAGTAAGCCATTGCCACGGGATCAAAAATTGCGCTTTGCCTTGTCAAACCTCCAGCACCCAATGCTGCGTCTAACGCATTGTCTAAACTACTGAGGTCGGGTGCAACAAACGCTGAGGAACATATGAGGGTGGCTAGAGTGATCATTTTTTTATTTGCGATCTGTTTACAGGTCGTTGCGATGGCTCAATCTTCAGACGTTTTTCCCATGCCGCCAAGCATCGAATTTGATGAATGGCGTCAGGTCAGCCGAAACGACGATTTCTCCGAGTTCCGCGAGACTTTCACTTCCGGCTTACCATCCGGAGACCTCACGAACGACCAAATTGAGCTGCAAGTATTTGTACCTGCATCTCCCATCGGAAAGCCGCCAGTAGTAATTCTGCTTCATTACTGGGGTGCTACCGACAGTGAATTAGAACGCCAAACTGCCGTCCAGTTAGCCTACAGGGGCATCGCATCCGTCATCGTTCCGCTGCCATATCACCTGTCCCGAACCCCAGAAGGGCACGCCAGCGGCGAACTTGCAATCGTTCCCGACCCAGAAGCCCTTAAGCGAACAATGACTCAATCGGTGAGCGACATACGCCGCACAATCGACTGGATTAAAACCCGACCAGAATTTGAAAGCGAACAGATCGGAATAACTGGTACGAGCCTCGGCGCAATCGTTTCTAGCCTTGCATTTGCCGTCGAACCAAGAATCAAATCAGCTAGTTTTCTCCTTGGCGGGGCTGATCTTGCTTACTTGATGATGAACTCGTCACGCACAACGAGCCAACGTCACATCCTAACCGATGCAGGGTGGACCGAAGAAAAACTTCACAAAGTTTTAGCCGAGATTGAACCTACAACGTATCTCAAGTCCGATGACACCCGACCAAGTTACGTCATCAACGCCAAATACGACACAATTGTCCCGCTCGAATCCTCTCGCCGCTTATCAAATGCTCTTGCAAACCGCACGGAATTAACGTTGGAAACCGGCCATTACGGCGGATTCTTAGTCAAAGACCGCTTGATTACCTCTATTGCGAAATTCTTTGATGCCACTCTTCGCGGTGAAAAATTCTCTGCGCCCTCAAAATTTTATTCCCCTACAGTTCGATTCAGCGTCATGCTGGATTCTGAATCGGGCCTCCAATTAGGCGCAGGGCTCGATATCTGGCGCTCAAACGACCGCGCCGACATTTTCGTTGCTGCCTACATAACTCCCATTGGCCCGCGAGCCTATCTCGGATTCCAACTTGGAAATGGTGTATCAATTGGTGCAATGTTTTCGCGTTCTGGAACGTCCCCAGGATTGGTATGGAGCACAATCTTTTAAACGACCTCTCGCTTGTCGCGCGCGAGAACGTGGTTCAAACCTACCTGGCTCTCGCCCAATCCCTTCCCGAGACATATATCGACCGCCGAGCGGATTACACTCGCGTAAAGGGCAAATGGCCCTTATCTTTTTGCCACTTTGCCGCCGAATTTAACACCCAACGCCAAGCCAGCGATATTGCAAAAGAACTCCGAGCCGAATCAAATACCACCGATGGCCTTTGGGTTTTCCTCCTCCCCGGGGACAATCCCGATGGACTCCATGTCCATCTTCTGGACGAAGGATTCAGCCTTCGCCAATGTTTGTGTCAGTTCGGACGCCAATCAAAAGGCTACTGGCATGAAGACCTAAAAGAAGCTGAGGATGCGGATACGCGCCTACGCATCGGAAAGTTCATGGCCGAGCAATTTTTCCCGTTTTCTTCCGGTGAATCTCGCATGCTGGTCGCTCGAAGTACCGCAATGTCGATTGCAAACCTCTTCTATGTCGGCACACCAGAAAAACCTCAAGCGGCGATGATGCTGAGTAAATCAAAAAATGCCGTTGGTCTCTACAATTTATGCGTAGATGGCAAATTGCGAAGTCAAGGAATAGGAACTAACCTTGTTGAATCTGCGCAATCTTTGGCATCGCAATACGGAGTACCTCTCACTTTACAGTGCCACGCAAGCCTTAGAAAATGGTACGAAAATCAAAATTTTCGTCAAACCGGCACCCTTCATGCTTTTTTTCGCGGTCTAACTAACAGAACTGATATACTCTAGGTCTGAACACCTAGAGGAACAGGTTAGGCTAATGCTTAGGCGCCGCGGATTCACGCTCGTTGAACTCATCGTGGTAATTGCAATCATTGCAATTATCTCCGCCGTCTTGTTCCCAGTTTTTTCTCAAGTCAGGTCAGAAGCTCTTCAAATTTCTTGGAGCGAATCCGCTCGTCAAGTGGCGATGAGTACAAGGCTCTACGTAGATGACTACGATGACACCTTAATGCTGCCTCGGCATAATCTGAGCGCCGATGCAAACGCGTCCAACGATCGAACATGGGTTCAATCACTTCTTCCTTACACTTCAAACTTTGAACTATTCTTTTGCCCTGTCGATAAAACTCGGCCACCTCGACCCACAATTTTTGATCCGGATCTCGGCCTCGGGAACACAACCGCTCGTTATTACGAACAGTCACAACGAACAAACCTCGGTTACAACTTTGCCTATCTGGCTCCTGTTTACCGACAAGGATCGAATTGGAAAATATCACCCAGAACATCATCAGAAGTAGAAAACCCTAGTGGAACGCTGCTGTTCGGTGATTCAGCCTGGGAAGTCAATAACCGTATTGCCAGCGGTGGTGGAAACTACTTGGTAATTCCCCCCTGCCGTTACCAAAGAAGCTCAACAAGAATCATTGATACGTTTGTCCCCGGTGAAAATTCAAATGTCCAACTGTTCGAAAACGGGCTAGGATGGCAAGTTCCGTCAGAAATGTGGAAAGGCGAGTCCGGCGGACTTTACCCTTGGTTCAAAAATACAATTACCATCACATTCTTAGACGGGCACGTTAAGCAAGTTCCCCTAACAGAAATAACCGCTGGGTGCGACGTAAAAAGCAATTGGCAAGGGTTTATTGTTGACGATACACGCTACATTTGGGATTTGAGATAAGCCTGTCGGCACCTCGGCCTAATCTTTCAAGCTGGTCTCTGACCATAATTTGAGTAGCACTATGAAGGTCAGCATTATTGGCGGCGGCGGTCGCGTTGGTTCAGACGCAGCGTTCGCTCTGCAACTCGGTGGAATTGTTCGAGAAATCGCTCTCAACGACGTTAACGAAGATCTCGCGGCCGGTGAAGCCCTCGATCTTCGACATGGTTCAAGCCTCCTCAACAACCAAGTCATCACAAGCGGTGACTACGGCGTTGTGGAAGGAAGCGACTGTGTTGTTATCACGGCTGGTCTTCGCCGCAAGCCAGATGAAAGCCGTCTTGACCTGATTAACCGAAACGTTGGACTTTTCTCCGGCATTCTTGATAATCTCAAAAACGTCAAGTTGAACGACGGCGCAACCATTCTCGTCGTCAGCAACCCGGTCGACATCCTCACTCACCTCACCGTTGAAGCCGGCATCGTTCCCCAAGGTCAAGTCCTTGGTCTTGGAACCGTTCTCGATACCGCCCGATTCCGCGGTCTTCTCGCTGACCACCTGAAAGTCGGTGCTGCTGATGTTAAAGCTCTCATTCTTGGCGAGCATGGCGATTCAATGGTTCCGATCTGGAGCTCCGCAACAATTAACGGCGTTTCGATGCATTCAATCCCTGGTTTCACTTCCGAACTCGGCGCAGAAATCTTTGAATCCACCAAGAAATCCGGTGCAATCGTCATTGCTCAAAAGGGTGGTGCGGGTCGCGCAGTCGGCGTTTCAATCAAGGAAGTCGTTGAAGCAATCGCCCTCGATAGCCACAAATTGTTGCCCGTCTCTGCTGCTCAAACCGGCAAGTTGGGAATCAGCGACATCTCGCTCTCCCTTCCAACCGTCGTTGGCCGACGCGGCGTCGTCGATATTTACGAACCGGCAGTAAGCGATAGCGAACGCGAGCTTTTGCTTAAGAGTGCAGAAGCACTCAAAGCAACTTTTGCTCTCGTAAAAGGCTAATTGTAGAAAAGTTCGACCCTTAACATAAATAACGCAAATTGGTCAGGAGGACTCAATTCTCCTGACCAATTACATTTAATGGAACCCATTAACGAGGTTTTTTCCGTAATAACTCAGAATATGAAACTTGGGCATGTAGAGCTTTTTTGTAAGAACTGTGAAGCTACGCGTGACTTCTATGTAGCTCATTTAGGGTTTGAAGAAACTGAAGTTCAAGGTGGCAAGTACATCTGGCTTCGATCAGAAGGTTCAGAAATTCTCTTAAGGCCCGGTCGATTCAAAAGTAGAGCCAAGGACTATTCCGAATCCGAAGCCGCTCTAGTTGTGTACTGCCCTGACCTGAGCAGTTTCACCGATAACCTAACCAGTGCTGGCGTTGAACTCGGCGTACCTGATGGTTCTCCCGACTGCATTACCTTCCGTGATCCTGATGGACGCTGGCTTCAAGCTGTCGAAAATTATTAGGTCCCTGCGTATTGAACCCCCGGAACTATTCAAACGTTCTACTTGGTAACGGGTAACAAGAGGTGCAAAATGAAAATTCGAGATTACGAATCGGGTCGAACTCTAACAGATATAGATATCATACTGAGTCGAGATGAAGCCGAAGAACTTTCAGCATATCTTCATAGGTTGCTATCAAATCCTTCACTGAATTGTGTGCAATTAAGTAACGTAGAAGGAATTTATGTGTCGGCCGAAGTCTCCGTCACATTGGAGCACTCGCGCGCAGATACCCTTTCGACTCTGCCGTTTCAATCAGCTTAACCAAGCGGTTAAGCCTGTCTGAGTCTTTGAATTTCTCCGCGAGGCGGCGAACAACTGCAATGTCACCTCGCCTGTAAGGTAAAGGTGGTTCAATGGGTAGCTGTTCAACCGCAAACACTTGCTCCGCAGCCGAAGCCGTTAGCTTCGGATTATTCAAATAAGCGTCGGCCAAAAAGTAACGAACCATCGCATTCTCTCGATGTCGAAGTAACTCTTCGCTAAGCCGAGCCATTCCTTGCCTGAGCCAACATCGGTGATACATCTCAACTACGGTGATGGCTGTTCCCGGATCATCGGCAATCGTTTTGAGCAAAGGATTCGGGTCACGCCCTTCCGCAATCTCCGTATTCAAAAATGCTTCTGCCTTCAAAAGAGGTTCAAGTGGCATCAAAAAGTGTGCATTCGGCAATTCACGGTCGTCATCATCACGCCCTCGACCTCGCTCCCGTTTAATCGAAGCTTTCAGCCACCAACCAAGTCCGTCCTCGGCATGATAAGCCAAGAATTTTTCCATTGCTTCATCTGCCTTATCCCATCTTTGCAAACGAACGTTGCCAACTGCTTCTAACTCTCGAGCAAGTGGTTCCATCCCCATGATTCGTTCCAAATCTTTGCCGAGTTCATCCATTCGGTCAACCAGAATGTCCAATTCATCGTAAGGGCCATTCAAGGCCTGTTCTTTGGTAATCACTGGCTCAGCGGGCCACTGACCCGCAACATCGCCTTTATCGTCTCGTAGAGCAATCGCTTCAACCGTTCCGGGCAATTCGCTTAAGTCGGTGACTGATTTTAAACCAACCTTTTGGTTAATGGTTGATTCAAGAGTTTGCCCCGACACTTGCAGAAAAACACGATAACCCAAAGCGTTACTATGAGATTGAATATTAAGTGAATCTTGATTCATGCCAACTGCGATTGTTGCGTTTCCACAACGAAATTCGCCAATGCCCGAATAAGGGGCAAGTTCAATACGCCATTCATCAATTCTTCGTCCACCCATACGACCAGAAACCGGAAGTGTGGAATATTCGCCATTCTGTCGCCAACCTAATGCTAATTCATTATCAACAACATGAATACCGCCATTATTCAGCTCATGAATCAGAATCCCTGATCGGGTGGCATTTGAGTGCCAGCTACGATTCTGAATTTTTTGTTCAAGAATGATCACAGCACGGTCGGGCGGCAACGTGACAACTCCATGCCAACTCAGTTCACCATCAATCTCAAAAAGCATAACTGCTGCTTTGCTTGTTTCCGCTGCTGCTTCTATAACCCGAAAGTCAACTGCGCCGAGAGAGCTTCGTCGGTCTGATCCCGCCAAAAACTCGATTCCAAATTTTCCTTGAACTCCCCGAATCCCTCCTTCAACCAATCTCAATCGGTCAGGAATTCTCAAAATATCAATCCCTGTCCTCAAATCTTGGATTCCAAGTATCCGCCCGCCAAGTTGCGGGCAAACGGCAACGCGTAAAAAGGGATTTGATAGCCAAATAATTTGAATCTGATGCTCACGTTCTGTAGCACCTAACTTCAGAGGAACCTGCGGGTACGATGGCGTAGCAATTTCGCCAACCGAATCAGCAATTACCTCGGTTGCCAATATTCCGACAAAATCCTCACTGACTTTAACGCTCAAGGAATCCTCCAGTTTTTTCAAACGTTGGTCAAAATAGCAGGTAGGGAAAGCAATTCGTTGCGAGTCCCATGAAAACAATCGGAAATCCCGGAGCAAACAGAACAATGGCAAAAAGATTTTTCCCGCTGGTAGTCAAGTGGTTGGTAATCCCAACCGCAATGGGTGTTCTCGGATTCTTTGCCCTTGGCCCAAGAATTGGCGACACTGGCCTTGTCTCAAAAGTGGAACCCGTTCGAGAGCTGATCGAAGACAAAACTAATGTTGGGTCAAAAAAGCCAATTGAAACTCCAGAAGACAAAGGCAAATTCGGCAATGTCAAGATCGACGTGAATCTCACGAAGGATGATAAGTCAAAGCCTGACTCGGCTACTGTGAAGCCAAAGAAAACAGAATACTTCTCGCCTGATGCTGGTTCCAAAGAGGAAGATGTGCCAAGCCTTCCTAACACACCAGCAACTACGGGTAACGAAGAACCAATTCCCAATCAAAATTCTGAGACCGGCGGTTGGTAGTGGCTAAATATTAAAAAATCGGACTGCGTTTTCGGTCGTTTTTTGACTTACAACCCCCGTATCCACCCCGAAAACCCCCGCAACCCCCTCGCAAATATGGCGCAAATACTTGGAATGATTCGGTTTTCCGCGGTAAGGAGCTGGGGAAAGCCATGGCGCATCTGTCTCCAACACTAATCGGTCAAGTCCAATAAACTCAAGCGTCGATCGTAATTCATCCGCTTTTTTGTAAGTAACCGGGCCATCGACTCCAAAGAGACAATTGAGTTCAATTGCCCTCTTAGCATCGTCCATATTGCCCGCAAAACAGTGCATCAAGTAAGGCAAAACCGTCCTTTTTTCCAGCACATTAAGCAATGCCGAATATGCTTCTCGGCAATGAAAAACCACGGGTTTGCCAATTGATTCTGCCAACTCTAATTGGTCGTAAAGACAAACCGTTTGCTGTTCAAGTGAAGAGTAATCCCAATGAAAGTCAAATCCAATTTCACCAATGCCAACGCATTTTTCATGCTTTGCTAGCTCTTCAATGCGGCTAAGTTCCTGAGTTGTGTACTTTGCTGCCGAAGTTGGATGCCAACCTACAACCGCCCAAACATTATCGTGTGCTTCCGCAATCTCAATCGCAAGCTCACTCCATTCCGTATCAACACCAACAACAATTATTTTATCAACGCCAGCTTCATTTGCCTCACGAATCGCTAACGTCGGGTCGGGAAAAGCTTTAACGTCATTCAGGTGACAATGCGTATCTATCATGTCCAAGTTAAGTTACACTGGTTCAAAGCAATTCAATGGGCATCTTTGAACCTGTTGAAACCATGCTCCGTAAGGAATCAGGAACACAATCAGCGATGTTGGCTCTCTACTTGATCACTGCAATCATCGGACTTGGCCTTATCGTGTTTTCCGCTTTTGGCGGAATGAGCGACCACGGCGAGTTTGGCCATGACATTAGCTCTGATGCGGATATCCATGTTGAATTGGATCACGATGTGGATCACAGCATAAGTATTCACGACGTAGCTCACTCTTCAGATTTCTGGCTTCCGTTCTTTAGCCTGCGATTCTGGATCTACTTGCTCGGTGGATTCGGCGGATTTGGGTTAATCCTAACGATGATGGGCATCAAAGAACAGCCCCTTCAAGTCGGAGCCGCCCTTATTGTTGGTCTAATCATCGGAACGGTAGCCGCAGTAACCATGCGCCTGCTCAACAAAAGTCACAGCAACAGTTCAGTGTCTGATCGCGATTTTGTCGGTGTTGTCGCCCGGGTGCTCATCGCTCCCCGAGACACAGATCCTGGAAAAATAAGGCTCGAAATCAAAAACGAGACAATTGACGTTTTGGCCCGCCCCCTGGAGGGCCACACAATCACTTCAGGAGATGAAGTGGTTGTCGTTTCAGTAGATGGCGCCCACGTAACTGTCGCCAACGCTGAAAAATACTTAAACAGCTAAAAAGATGGAAGAACTCAAAATTATAGTGATGTCTGTCGGCCCTGGGGCCGGTCTTGGACTAGTTGCCCTCATTTTCTTTGCCTTTCTGGTGCGCTCATTCCTAAAAATTGCACCACCTAACGAAGTGCTTGTCATTTCGGGTCAAAACCAAGGCAAAGGACAAGGTTATCGAACATATTTTGGAGGAAAAGCGTGGGCATTCCCCATTATTCAAAATGTTGGACGAATGAGCCTCAATACGATGGAAGTTCCGATTTCCGTCCGAAACGCTTATTCCAGCGGCGGCATTGCTATGAATGTCGAAGCAATTGCAAACATCAAAGTGAGCAGTGACCCCAAACACATTAGCAACGCCATTGAACGCTTTCTCAACCGCGACATCAACGAGATCCGCCGGGTAGGTAAAGAAACACTTGAAGGTCACTTGCGCGGTGTTGTCGCAAGCCTCACCCCCGAGCAAGTGAACGAAGACAGACTTGCTTTCGCAGAAAAGCTAACTCAAGAAACCGAGCAAGACCTCGTCAAGCTTGGTCTCCATCTGGACACGCTCAAAATTCTTCACGTCAGTGACGAAGTAGGTTATCTTGATGCCACCGGTCGCAAAGCGATTGCCAACGTTATTCGTTCGGCTGAAATTGCAGAATCCGACGCCCGCCGAGGTGCATCCCAATCTGAATCGGAAAATATGGGTCGGGCTAAAGTCACGCAATCAAATGTAGATACAAATCTCGTAAAGTTGCAAAACGACCTTCGACGAATTCGAGCCGAACTGGATTCAACCATTAAGGCCGAAGAAGAGCGAACCGCCGCCGCCGCGAGGGAAGCGCGTGCAACAGCCGAGCAAGAACTCCAAGCCATTCGTGCTGAACTCGAAGGGCTACGACTCCAAGTTGACCGCGTACTTCCTGCCGAAGCTAACAAAGTTGCTCAGGAGTACCGTGCTCGTGGGGAGGCTGCGATTATCAGAGAACGGGGTGAAGCGGTCAGTCAAGCATTGCAACTCATGCACGCAGCATGGCAAGAAGCCGGACCAAATGCGTTGCAGATTAGTTTGATCGAAAATCTCGAATCAATCCTTGCGACTGCCACTAAGGGTGTCAATCGAATCAAGATTGATGGCCTGAGCATCATCGACTCGGGAGATGGCGAGACCCTTCAGCGGTACGTTGCCGCTTATCCCGGAATGCTAGACGCCGTATTTGCTGCTGTTGATAAAACAGTTGGGATTAACATCCCAGAAAGTATCTCGGGTCGGAACGAGGTGACGAAATGACTCCATTAGTACTTCAAATGATCGGGGCAGCAGTTGGTTTTATAGGAATTCTGTTCGTTCTATTCCTGCTGAGCCTCAAATCACTGATCTACATCTGCCAGCCAAACGAGGTTCTCATCTTTACGGGCAAAAAACGAAACCTGAATGGACGTGTTTTGCCATATCGAATCATTAAAGGTGGGCGTGAGTTACGTGTTCCATTTATTGAGCGTGTTGACCAGATTGATCTCACCAACATGATCATTGACTTGGAGGCTAGAAATGCTTACACAAAAGGCGGAATTCCGATCTCCCTGACCGGAATTGCGAACGTAAAAATCGCCGGGCATGAACCCATGCTAAACAATGCGATTGAACGGTTCCTTGGTAAAGGTCGAGCGGAAATCATCGCAATCGCAAAGGCAACGCTCGAAGGTTCTTTGCGTGGCGTTCTTTCAACCATGACCCCCGAGCAGCTGAACGAAGACCGAAATCTCTTCGCTGAACGATTGGTCGCGGAAGTAGAGCAAGACATGACCGCCCTCGGTTTAGTCGTTGATACACTCAAAATCCAAAACATCACTGACGATGTCAAGTATTTAGATTCTATCGGTCGAACGCGAAATGCGGAACTTCTCAGTTCCGCACGGGTCGCAGAAGCTATCGCTCACGCTGACTCCGACGTAAGATCTGCAGAAAACTTCCAACGGGAAACTGAAGCCAAGATTACCGCCGAAATCAGCATGGCCAAAGCTGAAGCTGAGAAGCTTCTGACCGACGCTCAAAGCCGACGCGCCGCTGTTGTTGCAGAAGAACAAGCTCAAGTTGCTCAGCTCGTTGCAAAGGCAAAAGCCGACGTCCTCGTCCAAAAAGCACGTGTTGAGCAAGTGAGAAGCCAGCTTGAAGCCGACGTCATTGCTCCGGCTAAAGCGGGATATGAAGTAGCCGAGCAACATGCTAAAGCTGCAGTCGCTCCGATCATTGAAGATGGAAAAGCTCGTGCAGATGCTCTTCGTCGACTCAGTAAAAGCTGGGGTGAAGCGGGAGACAAAGCGCGTGAGATTTTCATCATGCAAAAACTTGAGCCTATCATTGGCCAACTCACTGAAACGATCAGCGAAACCCATATTGATCGTATCACAGTGATTGATTCGCAAGGTGGTGGGAACGCAGGCGGGTTTGATCCTAAAAAGTTGATTGGGCTGAATGAGCAAGTCAAAGAACTTTTTGGAATCGACCTTGTCGAGCGCCTAGGTTCAATGGGATCAAAGAGCGCACCCGTCGAAACAGTTGCCAAAAGCTCGCCGGCGGAGAGCAATCCCGAACCTCCACCTGTGTCGCCTGAGGGATAGATTGCACAATCAAAGTGCCCGGGATTGATTCCCGGGCACTTTCTATTCAAAATACATACAATGCCGCTCACCTTCCGCACATTTGCTATTGATGTCCCGAAGCTTTTTGCTCTGACAATTAGCCGAGGAACCAGCGGCACGACCAGAAATTTTTTCGTGGAAGTTTCCGATGGAATCTATACCGGTATAGGCGAAGGTGCACCCCCAACCGGGTTACCTCCAGATTTTTGTGATATTGCTCCGCGAGATCTTGCCCCTTACTTCGAACTTGCTCAATCTCAAGAACCTTACGAAGTCTGGAGAGCGGGCTATGAAGCTGGCATCGAGGCCGTTGCTCTTGCCGCGCTAGACTGTGCGCTTTGGGATTTAAAAGCGAAACAAGCGGGCAAGCCGCTCTATCAACTTCTTGGTATTCCCAAGCCAACATCCATCACGACCATAACGATTGGCATTGAACCAAAAGAAGTAGTCCAGGAGCGCGTTCCCCATATCCTTAAACTGACGGGTGCAAAAGCCCTCAAAGTTAAACTTGGAAGTCCAGCTGGTCGCGATCACGACAAAGAGATATGGTCAACCGCCCGAGAAGTTTCGCAAGTATTCAATGTCGCCCTCCGCGCCGATGCTAATGGCGGTTGGACGCCCGATGAAAGCATCATGATGGCAAGTTGGTTGAAGGATAATGGCTGTGAGTTCATCGAACAACCATTAGTCAAAGGCGATGAACATCTTCTCCCAGATATCTTTCCTCACTTCAAATTGCCTCTCTATTTAGACGAAAGCATCCGTAATTCAACCGATGTCGATCTCTTCGCTGATCGCTGTCACGGTGTCAACCTTAAGCTCATGAAGTCCGGTGGGATCAGCGATGGCATCAAAGTTCTTGAACGAGCCCGCCATCACGGACTGGGAACCATGATTGGCAGCATGTGCGAAACGGAAGTGGGGATCGCCCAGTCAGCTGCTCTTAGCGGCTGGTGTGATTATGTCGACTTAGATACCCATTTCAACCACAACCCTGAACCAGGGGCCGGAACCGACTTCGTTGAAGGCGTGGTTACTCCGCGCGATGTTCCCGGCCACGGGGGATACATACAAGATGAATTCATGCCCATTGAGAAACGATTTTAATCTCATTGATCTGACAGATGTAAGCGGTGAGGGCAAAGGTGTTTTGCATGTAGTTCATGTAGTCGCAGGGGGCAGTAGTTCGATGAATCAAAAAAACCGTTCATAAACCCCGGGACAATTTGTCTAGTTCTGTCAAAATAAATGCATGGTCACCGTGCGCGTCAATGTCAACCTTAAGCCCTCTCTGCTCGACTCCGCCGGTCGTACCGTAACAAAGTCGCTTGTCGACCTCAATTTCAGTGAAGTCAGCGATGCGCGAATCGGCAAAACGATCACTCTTCAACTTGAAAAATACGATGAAGCCCGCATTAAAGCAATGTGCGATAAACTCCTTGCAAACCCAGTAATCGAAGATTATTCAATTGAGGTTATTTCTTGAAAATCGCCGTTATTCAATTTCCAGGATCAAATTGCGATCAAGACGCTCTTTGGAGTCTTCGTAACGACCTAAAAGTCCAAGCCGAATATGTTTGGCACGGTGAATCAAATCTCGCCGGATTTGATGGAGTTTTTGTCCCCGGTGGCTTCACTTATGGCGATTATCTGCGATGTGGCGCTATTGCCGCTCAATCAAGCGTAATGGCAGAAGTTAAACGATTTGCCGAAGAAGGCCGCCCAGTTCTAGGCGTCTGCAACGGCTTTCAAATCCTCTGCGAAACGGGAATCCTCCCCGGCGCCCTCCTACCCAATATAAACGAACGATTCATCTGCGATTCAATTTTTCTCAAAGCAGAAAACAAAATCTCCCCATGGACCGAAAAAGTCGATTCACCAGTAGCAGTTCCTATCGCCCACGGCGAAGGACGCTTTATCGCATCCGAAGATGAGATCAAAAGCCTAGAAAACAATAATCAAGTAGCGTTCCGATATTGCTCAAATAATGGCGAGATAAACGGTGCTGCTAACCCTAACGGATCAATGAACAACATCGCCGGAATTCTCAATCCTGGCGGAAATGTACTCGGAATGATGCCGCATCCGGAAAGAATAACAAGTAAAATTCTCGGTTCTGATGCAGGACTACTGATCGTTTCAGGCTTTCAACGCGTCTTGGCAACAGTGTATGGGTTCAAGTAATTCAATTTTCAGCCCATAATAGAAACGAAGATGGTCGATCAACTCAAGAAACTAAGCAAACTCACTAGTTTGGTGGCGCTTATTTGCGTGGCTACTGTATCCATGGCCCAAGCCCAAACCAACGATGGCAACCAACCCAAGAACCCCGATATTATCGAGATCGGTAGGCTTGGGCAATC
>JAPUDU010000152.1 GCA_027492935.1 Fimbriimonadaceae bacterium | reverse complement strand
AAAACTGGCGCTTTTATTCGAGCATCACATTCAAAAACACATAGCCATAATCAAAAAGCATCCAACCACCACCAGTTTATGATCGATCCGATTGGCGGAGGGGGCGAATACCCACATCACGAAGCTTCTCAGCCACACGTTCGCAAATCGCTCGAATATGAACATCACTGGTCCCGGTGCAAATAATGAAGTAGTCAGCAATAGATGTTTTCGCGCGAATATCTAATGTCTCAATATCCACGGCCTTCATATCATCAGCAAATTCTGCGACCAATTTCGCTTTGTCTTGCGAGGTCATTTCGTTTTTATTTACTTTTTCAGTCACGGTAAAGTCCACGTTCCTTTATGTATTCCCAAACTTTGGGTTCTAACATCAATTCGGGAGTTGCTTCCCGCAAAATGTCAAATCGCACTTGGCTACTAGAAGCCTTGTGAGGCTTAACTGGCACCATATCAATCGCATCGCGCATTTCTTCGCTCAGTTCACTCATCACGCGACTGGTATCAGATCCAGGCCGGGCAACAATAGCAAGTCGGCAAAGGCGGAGTAATTTCTCCGGTTCTTTCCACTCCATAATGCCATCCAGGGCATCAGCTCCCATAATTACCCAGAGTTTTCCGGGTCGAACCATCAACAGCTCTTCTACAGTATCAATGGTGTAGCTCTTTGATCCCCGACTAACTTCTACGTCGCTAACAGCCATGCCATTGTGACCTTCAGTCGCAAGTTGGCACATCTGCAATCGTTGAACAGCAGTTGCAAATGCTTTATGGCGAAGCGGGTTACGGTGGTTAGGAATCCAGATCACTTCGTTAATGTCAAGATGCTCTAAGCAGGCTTGAGCAACCGAAAGATGCCCTAAATGAGGCGGATCAAAGCTACCGCCGAAAATCGCGTACTGATTCTCACCACTCTTCATAAGCGAATTCAAAGTCTCCTATATAAACGTCATCTCCACGTTCAACGCCCATCTCTACCAGCCGATCAATAACGCCAATGCGTTTCAGCTTTCGGTAGAGCATGTGGACAGCATCACGATTGCCAAGGTTGGTCATCTCAACCAAACGAATCACGCGCTTACCAGTAACTCGGTACCCAATCTCCGATTTCTCAACATCCCAAGCCGAAGCATCTTCACTTCGATAAGTCGGAACAATGATCGGAACAACTTCCTTACTGAGATGATCTTCAATCTCGCGCCACAGAGCCCATTTAAGCGGATCAATGCCCTTAACGGTGGCTGCAGAAATTACATAAACCGGAACTCCAAATTCCTCCAGCCGGTTCAGAATGTCTTCCTCTGCTTCAGGAATCCCCATATCCGACTTATTGAGCGCGATCACTCGGGGTCGCTCATAAAGTTCTTCGCTGTACTGCTTTAGTTCAGCTTCGATCATCTTAAAATTTTCAATCGGGTCGCTATCATCAACGGGGTAAGCATCCAAAACGTGCAACAAAACCTTGTTCCGCTCAGCATGTTTCAAAAATTGGTGACCCAAGCCAATTCCTTCACTGGCACCTTCAATCAACCCTGGGAGGTCAGCCATAACAAATGAATGGTCACCAATTGTAACAACTCCAAGGTTTGGCGAGAGCGTAGTAAAAGGGTAGTCCGCAATTTTTGGTTTCGCGGCAGAAACGGTACTCAGCAGAGTTGATTTTCCGGCGTTAGGCAAGCCGATCAATCCCACATCTGCCATCAACTTGAGTTCAAGTCGAGCATTGAGGTCATCACCGGGCGCACCTTTTTGCGCGAACCCCGGAGACTGGCGAACGCTGTTGGTGTAGTGGAGGTTGCCCATCCCACCCCGGCCACCTCGGCAAATCACATACTGCATCCCCTCAACGGCAAGGTCAACGATTGCTTCGTTATCTTCAGCATCAATAACAATCGTTCCTACCGGAACACGAATAACAATATCTTTTGCGTCTTTGCCTGCTTTATTCCCAACGGCCCAAATTCCATCTTTCGCTTTATAGTTCGATTGCAACTTAAAGTCGTAAAGGGTGCGCTTGTTACGGTCAGCCAGAAGAATAATGTCGCCGCCGCGCCCTCCATTCGCTCCGTTTGGTCCACCACGAGGCACGTGCTTTTCGCGGTGGAACGTTGCCGCTCCATCACCGCCACGTCCGGACACAAACCGAACTTCTGCTTCATCAATAAACTGCACGCTTCTTAATCCTCGAACATTCCCAAAATCGGCGTAATCACAATTACACCTGCTTCCAGGTCAACTTCTTTCACAAATTCCATTACGGCCGGAACCATTGCGGTACCAATTTGTAAAATGTCGTGTGCCGGGGAAGCGAACACGTCGTCCACCGTTCCCAACACTTTTCCAGATTCATCAATTGCCTTGAGGCCAATCAAATCAGCTGAGAAAAATTCATCTTCTTCCAACTCCGGAATTTCATCTTCCGGCACTGTAACGGAAGCCCACTTAAGTGCTTCCGCTTGATTACGGTCGGTGATTTCCTGAGTTTCAATTCGAACCTGTTTCTTGTGAACCATCAATCGTTTGATCGTTACAGGTTTATCGTTAATGTAAATCGTCCGACCCGGATCAAACCGTCCCAAAAAAACTGTCGTCGGGGCGATTTTTAGACCCCCCAGAATGCCATGCGGGCCAACCACCTTTCCGATCGTAATGTGCGATGGGCGAGGTGATCGACCCGACATGATAATTTTTTAAACCGCTTAGTCTTCCGTTTGAACTTTAACGACTGCTTTGACTCGAGATTTCGAGGCAACTGCATTCGCCATAGTTCGCAGGTTGGTGATGACGCGTCCATCCTTGCCGATGATGCGTCCGACGTCATTAGGGGAAACCATTACCTTGATGATCTTGCCATGTCGGTCGTTTACGACCTCAACATTGACTTCATCTGGTTCGTTTACGAGTTGCTTAACTGCAGCTTCAACAAATCCGACAACGTTTTCCATTATTCGCTAGCCTCTTCGGCTTTAGCTTCTTCCACAGGAGCTTCAACCGGAGCCTCTTCAACTACCGGCGCCTCAACAGGTGCTTCTTCAGCAACCGGAGCAGCTTCTGCAACTGCAACCGGAGCGGCTTCAACTTCGCTGACCGCAGATTGCTTAGTCATCGCTTGAGTTCGCTTATCGAGAAAACTATATTTTTTCTTAGCGGTGGGGCGTTGAGCAAAAAATTCATCAAGAACGCCTTGTCGCTTAAGCAAAATTGCCGCGGTTTCGGTCGGCTGTGCGCCTTCGAGCAACCAGTGAAGAGCTCGGTCGTTCTTCAATACTACGGTTGAAGGCTTGGTGAGCGGGTCATATGTGCCCAAATATTCAATCGCCGCGCTGTCGCGAGCCGATGCACTCTTTGCTACCACGATCCGATAAAACGGTCGGTGCGCATTTCCCATTCTTTTCAGTCGAATTTTAACCACGGTTCTGGAATTCCTTATTTTCAGCAGGTTATGCTGAGTTGCACCCGAACGCGGGCACAGAAGTTCACGCAATGACAAGATTGCGGACTCACCATTATAGCCGCTTCAAACCAAGTTCCGGATGGGCCACCGCAGAATATAGGCCCAAGGTTCAATCTAACGCCGGTTGAACTTCTTGAACTTCTTCTGCATATTCGCCATTTCTTTCATGCCACGGCGCATCTGATACAACTGCTCAATCAACTTATTGACTTCCTGAACCGATGTCCCTGACCCCATTGCAATCCGTTTTCGCCGCGAACCGTTAATGATATCTGGGTTAGTTCGTTCTTTCTTCGTCATGGAAAGAACCATCGCCTCCAAACGATCAACTTGGCGATCATCAATTGAGTCAAGTGCCTCTTCTGGAATCTGAGCCGCAACGCCCGGAATCATTTTCATGACGTTCTTGATCGGGCCCATCTTTTTCACCATCCGCATCTGATCCAAAAAGTCGTGGAAATCAAGCTTCCCACCGCGCATCTTGGCTTCCATGCTCTCAACGTCCTCATCGGCAAAAGCCAGCTCGGCTTTTTCGATGATCCCCATAACGTCGCCCATGCCGATAATCCGCTCGGCCATACGGACAGCTTCAAAAGCATCCAATGCTTCAGTTTGTTCACCAACCCCGAGGAACCGAACAGGTACTCCGGTAGCTTCACGAACACTCAAAACCGCGCCACCTCGAGCGTCGCCATCCATCTTTGTGAAGATGGCGCCCGTTAATCCCAGCTTCTGGTGGAATGCCTCCGCTACATTAACCGCTTCCTGCCCAGTCGTCGCATCAACTACCAAGAACACTTCTTGAGGCGGAACCGCTTTCTTGACCGCATCAATTTCGTTCATCAACGCTTCGTCAATCGCCAACCGGCCAGCGGTATCTAAAATCACCACATCGCAAAACAGATGCTTTGCCCGCGCAAGAGCATCTTTTGCTACCTGAACCGGATTCCCCCCCGGCTCACCCGCATAAACGGGGCATCCTACTTGCTCACCCAAAACCTGAAGTTGCTTGATCGCCGCTGGGCGTTGCAAGTCGCACGCCGCCAAAAGTGGTTTCTTGCCTTTCTTTTTCAACCACACCGCTAGCTTAGCGGTGGTCGTGGTTTTCCCGCTCCCTTGCAAACCGCACATCAAGATAACGGTCGGAGGCGCTGGGTTCCAATTGACGGGCGTTTCTTCTGGCCCGAGCAAAGAAACAAGCTCATCTCGAACAATTTTAATAATTGTTTGGTCAGCACTCAAACTGCCAAAAACTTCCTCTCCAACTGCTTTCTCTCGGATTTTCGCAATGAAATCCTTGGCAATTTGGAAGTTAACGTCGGCTTCAAGCAATGCAACACGAATCTCGCGCATCACTTCTTTCACATCGTCTTCGGTAAGACGGCCTTTCTTGCGTATCCCCGCAAAAATCCCCCCTAATCGCCGAGTCAAGTTGTCAAGCATCGCTAGGGAAGAGAATACCGTCCGTGATTACTCTGAGCATGGGATGCAAGGTGACATCAGATTTTTGTTACGCAATCTTTTGGATTTTTCACCTTGCGACGCAAATTAAAATAATTCAGTCATTTGCATCACCACAAGCCGTTCCATGTTGAGAAAATTCGATCAAAAAACCTAGCAAATAGACCTGAAACTCAACTCTTAATAAACCAAGAATATCAAAGTAGAGTCAAAGATAAAGGAGACCTGATAAATGGCCACACGTAAAGAAATCAAAGAAGATTCAAAAGCTTCCAACCACAGCAATTCCGGCCTTGTTTTAGTTTTTACCGGTGTAGCAATTGGTCTTGGTGCCGCAGCATGGCTCCTCAAGCGCAAACACGATACTAAGGTCGCTTGGGATCCTGAGCGAATTCTTGACGCCTGTGATAATGCCGCCGCCCGCCTCGATGAGATTCTTTTCGCCGAAACTCGCCAAGTCGGTTAGTTTCAAAAATTTGTCATTTTAACAACGGTCAAAGCGTCTAAATAATGGAGGAAACTTCATGACCTTAGCCCCGCTCCTCGTTGCCGCTTTACTTGCGCCCGAAAAAACACCAAAGTTCAGTCTCACTCTCATTCCGCAAGAGAACTTTCAGGCCGCGCAATTTGATGATCAAGGCAATATTATTGGCAATTCTGCGCACTATCGATTTGACCGGAAATCAGAAAAACTCACTCTCGTAAGAGAAATTGATTACAGCGAAGTTCCTCTCAGCCGATTAGACCGATATGGCAACTATCTCTTCGGTTGCATAAGCGGATTCGTCACAAACCAACGAGGTGAAGTTGTTTTTTCTAAAGATGAGCCCGGCGTCCTCGGAAGGTGGGATATGAACTCTTCGGGCGATATCGCTGGCATACGCCGAAGGCTTTCTATTCCCACGGTCTTTGTGCAACGCCGGAATGGCCAGATACTTGATATTATCTCCTCAACCAGAGTCACTCTCCCCGCTTCAGTCGTTCTCAACGACAAAGACTTAGTTGCCTTTACAAGCGAAGCCGTCTGGGAGCGCCCCGCTCAAACCAACGAAGGGAAGCAGGTTCAAGCCGCGTCGCTTATTGCAGGATTTACAATGTTTGATATGCGTACGGGCCTTGAAACAACCGTCCATACCGACGATTCACGATTTTGGAAACTGAATCGCCTTGATAACGCAAATAATGTCGTCGGTACTGTCTGGGAGGGATTTGTCGGCCCTCGTGGATTTGTGAGTCACTGGGGCAACATCAAATTCCTCGCCGCTCCGAACGGTTCACCCAACACCTACGCCGCTGATTCCAATGGTGAATGGGTCGCGGGTTGGTCATATATCAAAAATTTCCCGCGTGCCTACGAAGTCAGATTCAATCACGCGGATAAAGCGATGCTTTGGACATACAACCAGACATTCAATCTACAAACATTGTGCCCCGACATCGATAAAACATGGACTCTCATTGCCGCCGATGCCATCAACAATCAGGGAGACATAGTTGGAAGAGTTCGCATTGGCAATCGCTACTTTGCGTATGTAGCCAAGAATAATGGACTTCGTTAACTTGCATAATTAAAACATGATGATTGTTGCTGAGAACTTTGAAGAGTATTTGGCTCAGATTCCGGAGGAACGACGTGAAGCGTTCCAGAAGCTAAGGGAAGTGATCGCCCAAAACATCAACGCTGGTTTTGAAGAGGGAATTCTCTACAATATGCCTTCGTGGTTCGTGCCTAAGTCTATCTATCCGCCTGGTTATCATTGCGATCCCAAACTGCCGCTCTATTTTGTATCTATTGCCAGTCAAAAAAACTCAATTAATTGGTACGCAAATTTCGGCGGGGATGAGGATCTTCAGCAGTGGTTCATCGACGAATATGCCAAAACTGGCCACAAGCTAGATATGGGCAAAAGCTGTATTCGGTTCAAAAAACTCGAAGCCATCCCTTACGACCTGATCGGCCAAGTCACCAGCAAAATCAGCGTGGAAAGTTACATCGCGCACTACGAATCAACTCGCTAGTTGAGAAATTTTTAAATTAGACCTATCATTTGTTTCCTAGGAAACCGTATAATAAGTTGACTAGGAAACAGTTATGGCAAATCGGCCCGACAAGCGGAAAATAGCTAGCCTCGAAAGCCACATTGGTTACTGGCTGCGGCTTGTCTCCAACGGTGTTTCCCAATCGTTTGCCCAAGAGCTCACTGGCAAGGGGGTTACGGTCGCTGAATGGGTGTTCATGCGTCAACTTTACGACTACGCTGAGGCTCGACCGAGCGCAATTGCATCCGAGATGGGCATGACACGCGGAGCAATCTCAAAACTTGCAGAACGCCTCCTTGTCAAGCAACTCGTCAACCGCAAAGAAGAAACCGCTGATCGTCGCTACCAATCCATATCTCTCACGGAAAGCGGACGATCATTGGTCGAAGACCTCGCTGAAACTGCTGATGCCAACGAGAATGTGCATTTTTCTTGTCTCGAACCCGAAGAGCGACAATTACTCCTGACTACTTTGCAAAAACTCGCAATCCACCACCAAATGAGGAACCACCCAACGACATGAGCCCAGCAACAATCGAAATACTAGAGCAGTCCGTAATCAATGCCCAAGAGGGCCATAAGCCGTTTCCAGAAATCGTCGGCGATCTCTTAACCGCTGGCGTTTCACGCTACCACATCGATTTTCTACGCGCTGAGAAAACGTTCTATCTTCGTAACGACGAATCGTACGTTGTTAGCATCACAATGCCAGACACGGAAATCGCGCAGGATTTCGATCAGCCCGCAATGCTCGCCGCAATCCGCGCATCACAAACAGAAGGACAGAAGTTTCCGGTTTTCCTCGAAAGATCATGTCTAGCCGGTTGCATTGGTTACGTTGCTTATCTGGATGGACGGCGGGTCATTTACAGTGGACGCAATGGCGAGGAGCACACGGAGCTTTTCCCAAGCTAGTTTCGTTAAATCGAAGAATTTGCACCAAAATACTTATATGAACATTTTCAGGAACTTTCCAGCCATATAATCGCTGTAACGACTATTGGTCAGCAAACAGCGATTTCTCGCGCCCTCGTGCGAGTAGTTTGGCTCCGGCACTTTTGTACGGTTTTAAATGCGCCGTCTTCATTTGGGTGTCGGAGTCGTTTTTTAATTAAGAAGGGAATGCCACCAAGCCACCCCGCCCACATCATTCCTATCTTTCCGATAATCAATATTATGACAAATTAATATTGGATTCGCTGAATAGACTTATTCCCGCTAAGTAAGTCAGTCGGTGAGATAACATGCATTCGGCTTTATCTCACCGACTGACTTCTAGCGATTACGGAATCATGGGTGTCAGGTCTTCAAACCGAACCGTCGTTGTGAACGTTTGCTCACCAATTTTCAGCTCGACCAAATAATCGCCCGTGGTCAAAGGTACTTGACGAGATCCTCGTGCCGCCCAATCAACCGCGTTCATTCCTTTTCGCCCCGTACCAGTTAGTCGGGCCACTTGCTTACCATCTGCCGTTTTAATGTAGACCTCAACTTTCTCCTCCGTCGCCGTCTTCAGATGGTAAAAGATCGATGTCCCTGGCTGAGTGTTCGGTGATCCCCAAACACGATCGCCCTCAAACCATCCGTCAAAAACTCGCCCAAAGAAGAATGCATTTGCTGGTTTGCAGAGGAATACATCCTTTTCCATGTTAGCTTTCGTGAGTTGCTCTAAAGCTCCAACCGGCATTGTCCAGAAAGAACGCCCGTGGGTTGCGACAACCAAATCCAATTCACGCGGATGAATCAACAGATCATCAACTCGAACTGTCGGGAAACCAACTTCTTTATGAATCGGTGACCAGCTTTGTCCCCGATCAAGACTGCTAAACAGCCCCATTTCTGTACCAAGGAACAACAACTCTGAGTTCTGACGGCCTTCAATGATCGTGTAAGCGACTTGGTTCACCGCTAAAGATTCACTGAGCTTAGTCCATGTCTTACCGAAGTCTTCGGTGACATAAACATAGCTGTTAAAATCTGAGTTTCGGTGGCCATCAAAGCAAACATATGCTCGGCCCAAAACATGGCGTGATGCAGTAACGCGGCTCACCCAAGTGAACTCGGGAACACCCGGAACCGTTACCTTCTCCCACGTTTTTCCATCATCTTGAGTGACCTGAACATTTCCATCATCTGTGCCCACCCAAACAACGCCCGACTTCATCGGGGATTCGCTAATCGTGATGATCGTGCAGTGATTTTCAGCTCCGGTAGCTTCTGGTGTAACACCACCGCCTGGTGCCAACTTCGTTGCGTCATTAGTGGTCAAGTCGGGGCTTGCTTCTGTCCAGTTATTGCCCATATCCACGCTTTTGAAAAGCTTGTTTCCGCCAAACCAAATCGTTTTGGGGTTGTGTGGGCTCATCGCAATCGGAGCTGACCAGTTAAAGCGGTATCGCTCACCTTGAGGTGCGCGTGGTCGGATCGACTGCCCTTGGCCTGTAAGCATATTCTGTCGAGCAATCGCCCCACCTTGACTCTCCGCGTAAACAATCCGCCAATCGGTTGGATCAACCTGCACATGAAAACCATCCCCGCCGTTAATGAATTTCCAGTCGGAAGAAATCACCTTCCCTTTATCCGTTTGCGTAGGGCCGCCCCAAGTTCCGTTATCCTGAAGGCCACCGTACACCCAATAAGGCTGGCGCATATCAACTGCGACTGCATAAAATTGACCTAACGGCATATTATTCATATGCTCCCAGGTTACGCCTCGATCCCGTGATATCGCAATTCCACCATCATTCCCTACTACGAGATGATTGTTATCCTTTGGGTTGACCCAAATCGCATGGTAGTCAACATGGATATCCATCGGAAGTACCTTAAATGTTTTCCCGCCATCATCGGAGTAGTGAAAATCCACCGCTGGAAGATAAATCCGGTTTTCATCGACCGGATCAATCATCGGAGTGCTGAAATAAAACGGCCGAGGATTAATGTTGTTTAAGAATGTCCAACTCTCACCGTTGTCCGTCGATTTATAAACCCCGCGATTCTCTTTACTTTCAACTGAAGCAACGAGAACATCTGGGTTCTTCTGATACCGCGAAATTCCGATCCGGCCCATTTCGCTGGCGGGCAAACCTTTTGTGATCTTTTTCCAGTTCTTGCCGCCATCGGTGGATTTGAACATCCCGCTACCGCTGCCGCCCGAAGCAAAGCTATAAGCCGTTCGTTTTTTCTCCCACATTGCGGTGATCAAAACATCTGGCTTTCGCGGATCCATTAGCAACTCAATCGAACCGGTCATATCATTCGGAGCTTTGAAAACGTTTGCCCACGTCTTCCCTCCATCTGTCGATTTATAAATTCCCCGATCTTCGCTTGGCCCCCAAAGTTTGCCCAGCGCCGCAACATAAACCGTATCCTTGTTCTTGGGGTGAATCAGAATCGACGAGATAATATGGGTGTTCTCCAATCCCATATGAGTCCAAGTCGTTCCGCCATCGGTTGACTTATAAACCCCATCACCCCAACTTGTGCTGTTCCGACTATTCTCTTCCCCAGTGCCAACCCAAACAACATCTGGATTATCTTGGTCAACCGTAACCGTCCCCAAAGCAACACTCTTTTCATATTGAAAAACCGGCGTGAATTTTATGCCTCCACTTGTGGTTTTCCAAAGCCCACCGCCAGCCGTTGCAACATAAAAGATGCGTGGCTCTTTCTCATAAACCGCGATATTAGCAATCCGCCCACCCATCGAAGTTGGCCCAATATTGCGGGGTTTCAAAGCTTGCAACTGCTCAGCCCACGTATTACTTTGTGCCGATGCAATCCCCGCGCAAAGCACTACTACTGCCAGCATCAATATCTGGCCTGTCCTATTCGCCCTCATAGTTCTTAACTTTACTTAATCTTCTCTTCAATTCGTTTACTCAATAAATGAAATCTAATGACCAAAATAAGACTCTCTGTCGTTCGTCCATAGGACACCAAAAAAAAGCCCGTACACTCCCGCCATGGACTTTGCCCTGACGCAAGAACACGAACTTATCCGCGAATCTGCCGCCAAATTCGCTGAACAACATATTCTCCCCACCGTCCGCGAACTCGACCGGGCACACACTTCCGACCCCGATACTCTCAAAAAACTCGGCGAAGCTGGCCTTCTCGGCATTTCTATCCCCGCAAAGTACGGCGGAACTGATACGGATTACATCTCCCTTGGCATCGTCTGCGAAGAACTTGAAAAAGGCGACACCTCCGCCCGCGTTGCGATGAGCGTTCACAGCGGACTTCACTGTATGACTTTGATGCAATGGGGCACCGAAGAACAAAAAATGAAGTGGCTGCCGAACCTTGCTTCGGGAGAAGCCTTAGGCGCATTCGGTCTTACCGAACCCAACGCCGGTTCAGATGCAATTAACATCAAAACCACGGCTAAAAAAGACGGCGATCATTACATCATCAATGGTCAAAAAACGTGGATCAGCCTCTCTGATTATGCAACCCAATTTCTGATTATCACGAAGCTGGCAGAAACCGATGCGAAAGCTCCTTACGCCGCTTTCATCGTCGACCGTAACACCCCAGGATTCAGCAGTCGCCCACTCAAAGGCAAACTAGGCGTTCGCGCCGGCAATACCGGTGAAATCTTCTTTGAAAACATGCGCGTCCCCGCCGAAAATATGCTCGGTGAAGAAGGCGATGGATTCAAAGTCGCGATGTCTGCGCTAGATCATGGTCGCTACACCGTTGCCGCTGGTGCTGTCGGAATCATTACGGCTTCGCTTGATGCCAGCGTGAAATACGCAAATGACCGGGTTGTCGGAACCGAGCCAATTGGTAAAAAACAGCTTGTCCAGCAAATGATCGCCAGCATGGCCAAGGGCCGCGATATCGGACGACTTCTCTACTACCAAGTCGGTTGGATGAAAAATCAAGGATTGCGCCACACTCGCGAAGTCAGCATGGCAAAGTGGGTCAATTGCGAAGCCGCTTTTGATGCCGCCAACAAAGCAATCGAAGTCCACGGCGCATACGGCTTCAGCGACGAATTCCCCGTCGAACGTTACTTCCGCAACTCACGTGGAGCAATGATCTACGAAGGAACCCACGAGATTCACACTCTCGTTCAAGCCGAATATGCGCTTGGATACCGAGAAGATAAGCCGCTTCCGAAAATGTTGCCGACTTATCCGTTCGAAAGTTAAATATTCAAGGGTTCCGGCGACACCATCGCCGGAACCCTTTTTACGTTTCCGCTCAAACTGTTACTATTTGTATAATTACACTCAAAAAAGATGATATTTTCTTTTGTATCGAATCACTTTTAGAGTAGTTTATTTGTAGGGTTGCAGAATCCTGATCAAGACCTTACATCGAGGTTTGGAGCCTTTATCATGAGAAGAAATTCATTCACACTTATCGAGTTGCTTGTTGTCATCGCAATCATTGCGATCCTAGCGGCTATCCTCTTCCCCGTCTTTGCCCAAGCAAAGGTCGCAGCAAAGAAGACTCAATCTTTGTCCAATCTTAAAAACATTGGAACCGCTACTCAAATCTACATGGGTGACTACGACGACATATGGCCACTCTGGACAAAGAGCATGGCTAATTCAGCAACCCTCTTTAACCTAGAACACATGTATCCGTCGTTGATTAACCCATACATTAAAAATGGTGTCAATACTACAACTGGCGAGTTGAACGGTATTTGGGCAAGCCCAATGTCAAAAGCGATGCTGAGCAATATCAGCAATACATGGGCTTACAACTACTGGGCTCTCGGTGGATTTTCCACCTGCTCACAAGCAGTTCCGCCCGCTTCATGTACTACTCGAACGCTTGCTGTGTATGGTGAATTTGCTGACGGTGGATACAATCAGCCAGCCAGCGCGACCGGCATCCAAGATGTTTCGCAAATGATTGCCTTCCACGATGGTGCGCAACTCAGCCGGCCACCGCAATACCGAATCGCATTCCCGAATGCCGACCCTCGCAACATCGGTGTTTACGGCCCCTACGATATGAGTGGCACTGCACAGTTGTTGAATGAGGCCAACACAGCCAGCACCGCGACGGGCAATATTCTCCGATTGTTAACCGGCAAGAAAACCGCCGTAAGTTACGCTGACACCCATGTCAAAGTCGTGACTTCATCAACCCTCTACCCTGTCGGATACAAAACACCGAGTTGGGAAGGGAGTGCGGCGACAAACAAAGGATGGGCAAGAACTTGGGTCGAGTAGTTGCCAGCATATTCCTCGGAAGCCTTACGCTGGGGTTAATCGCAGGTTGCAACTCTAACCCCGACGCAGGCAAAACTGTCGAGCAAGCAACTCAAGAGAATGCAGAACAACAGATATCCGCTGGTGATATCGACGTTTCCGGCGGTAAATAAAGATAAAAGTTCATAGTTCAGCGGGCAACCTGCCCGCTGAATCTTTTTTCCGATGGTTCAGTCCACCTAATTTGACAGCGGTATTCTTTAGTCTTGGAACCGACCGAACCTTCTAAAAAACAGCTTGACCGAAAAATGGTCCGCCGGATCATTGGCCTTTTTGCTCCTCACAAAAAGATGGTTGCGCTTACGATGGTTGCGGTGTTCGTCGGCGTTATCCTCGGGATAGTTCCTCCCTACCTGATCAAAGTTATTATCGACGAAGGGATCACCCACAAAAATCTGGGTGTCATCGCCGTGAACTCCGGGCTCATGCTCCTCGCCGTTTTAGGCGGCGCAGGCATGACCTTGCTGTACGGATATGGCGGTGTGCTTGTTGGTCAAAAGATCATGTGCGATATGCGCCAACAGCTCTTTGATCACCTTCAAAAAATGTCTCTCCGTTTCTTCACCAATTCCCGCACGGGCGAAATTCAAACCCGCCTGATTAGCGATGTCCAAGGTGTTCAAACCGTTGTCAGCAACACTCTCGTTGACCAAATCAGCAACATCGCTATCGTTCTTAGCACTCTCGTCGCTATGTTCCTGATGGATTGGCGATTAACTCTTCTCAGTATCGCTTTGGTTCCCATCTTCATGATTATTGGAAAATGGGTCGGGGATTATGCCCGCGATGTCCGCCTCGGCACCCAAGAGCAAACGGGCGAGATCAACGCCATGATGCAAGAAACCCTTTCCGTCTCCGGGATTCTTCTCACAAAAGCCGTCGGCCAATCCCGAACACTCTCCACCCAGTTCAACATCGAAAACGATAAATTGGCGGTGTGGCAAATCAAAGCCAGTGTCGTCCAATACCTCTTCTTTGGGATGATCCGCCTTATCACCCAACTCGCACCTGCTCTCGTCTATTGGCTTGCGGGTTGGCT
Source organism: Fimbriimonadaceae bacterium (assembly GCA_027492935.1). Taxonomy (GTDB): domain Bacteria; phylum Armatimonadota; class Fimbriimonadia; order Fimbriimonadales; family Fimbriimonadaceae; genus UphvI-Ar2. Next base: position 135 of record JAPUDU010000152.1, on the reverse strand, counting down.
CCTTATTTCACGCGGTGATTCCAGTATCACGGTCGGGATGCTCGTTGCATTCACCGGGCTACAAATCCGACTCTACTTCCCTATGACGGCACTCTTTGGAGCGCAGATTGAAATCATGTCTTCGTTTGCTCTCTT
>JAPUDU010000151.1 GCA_027492935.1 Fimbriimonadaceae bacterium | reverse complement strand
CGAAATCAATAAACGGCTTGGCGAGACGAACGCTTGAAATTCATGCGCGGTATTTATTTTATAGCCATTTATGAGGCAAAACCTGGTAATTGATTGCAGTTCATTTGGGTTAAAGCAGTGTTAGGGTGTAGAAAACAAGCAATTTTCTTTTTGGTGCATTGAAATTTGTGATGTATACAACAACTAACTTACAAAGTTAGCTTTGTGGGGTTGGGAAAGTTGGCATTTATTAACGCAGATCAGACTGATCTGTCGTCGTCATCAGACGGAATTGAATTTGGGCTAGGAGGGCACGGGACGGATACGGCAGTTCGGGGGAGAATTGACGACAGCTTAAGGCTGTGGTTGACTACGGTAGGTCGTACCCCGCTTTTAACGGCGGAGCAAGAGTACGCACTAGCAAGACAGATGACAGCTGGGTGCCGGGTTAGCCGAGATAAGTTAGTTGAAGCGAATTATCGTCTTGTTGTTAATTTGGCGAAGAAGTTTACGGGTCGGGGAATGAGCCTAGATGATTTGATTCAAGAAGGCAACATTGGGTTGATTAAGGCGGTTGAGAAGTTTGATGGGACAAAGGGGTTTCGATTCAGCACTTATGCGACGTGGTGGATTCGGCAAGCGATTAGTCGGGCGATTAGTGACCAGGCGCGGTTGATTCGGGTTCCGGTGCATGTGGTTGAAGGTTCTTTGCGGGTACGGCGGATTGTAGCGCGATTGCAGTTTGAATTGGGCCGAGAACCAACGATTGAAGAAATTTCGCGCAAAGCTGAATTGCCTGTTGATCGAGTTTCAGAAATGATGAATTTGGTTCCGGATGCACTTTCGCTTGAATCTCCGCTTTCGGGTTCGGATGATGCAACATTGCAGGACGTGATTCCGGATGGTGAGCATTCTTCTTCTGTGGTGGAAGAAACGCATATGCGGCAGAGCGTGGTTGAGGCGATGCAGATTTTGGATGACCGTGAGCGGGAAGTCTTGAGCTTGCGGTTTGGGCTACGCGATGGTCTTCAGTTGACGCTGGAGGAAGTTGCTGTTCGACTATTTATTACTCGGGAGCGGGTGCGGCAGATTGAGCAACGGGGATTAAAAAAATTAAAACGCAGTGATGCTCATGCGCTGCTGGCTTGAAGGACAATCTTGACGGATTGGTTTCGTTGATTTGGGTTTTGGTATGTTTTTGTTTGCCCCTTCCTGAATCCAAATATTGTGGTGGATTTAGCTTAGGTTGCCGAAGGGGAAGTTAGAATTTTTAGGGCCGATGTAGTACGGCGGGATTTTTGCGGTTGTGAGATGCTTGGATTCGTCGAAGGTTTCGCCGGTGAGATAACGGACTTCGGCTCCGAGTTCGCGGTTGATGAGGATGCCAGCAGCGCAATCATAAAGGCAGATTGTGCCGGTGATGAGAGCACGGTAGCGCTGGGTGGCGACGAATGTGCTTTCTACTACGAATGAGCCGATGTGGCGGAGTTTGCCAGGGGTTTTTTGAAGATGTTGAACGTTGCTATCGGTGTTGCCGAGGAGCTCGGAAACGGCAATATCGCCTTCTGGAATGGGTGAGAGGGGTTTTCCGTTAAGGTATGCACCTTCGCCGACGGTGGCGGTGTAAAGTTCGTTGAGATCTGGAAGGAGAATCGCTCCCGTAACGATTTTGCCATCTTTGAGATATGCGGCGGTGATGCCCCAAAGGGGTTGCCCGAAGGCGAAGTTTGACGTTCCATCAACCGGATCAACGACCCAGTATCCGGCATCGGTTGGGGGTGTGTGACCAAACTCTTCGCCGTAGAATCCGGCACCGGGAGTGAGGGCGAGAAGTTCGGGTTTCAGGAACTGTTCTATCGCGCGGTCAACGTTGGTGACGAGAGAGGAATCCTTCTTTTGATCGATCTGGAGTTCTTGTCGGAGTTGGTGGGCGATTGTGGCGGCTTGTTGAAGAAGGGGGACGGTTGCCTCGGTCAAAGTTTTGGTGTTGCCCACGAGTTGATTATGGCTTTTTGGGTCTGGTAGCTGGGGCCTGTTGCGGAATACGGTTTTGTAGGGTATATTTTTGACTCCCGAGCGGGAATAGCTCAGTGGTAGAGCATCTCGTTGCCAACGAGAGGGTCGGGAGTTCGAATCTCCTTTCCCGCTCCAAAAGATTAAGTGGATCGCAACTGCGATCCACTTTTATTTTGTTTGGCTGAATGCATTTTCTAGGTCTTCGCGGGTGATGGTGCCAGTTTTTTGCCATTTGATTTCACCGTTCTTGACTATGAAGAAGGTGGGGACGGCTTTAACTTTCCAGCGGTTCATGACTTCGAATGAAGAGTCCATCAGGACGGGGTATCCGGGTTTTTCAGCTTTGAGCCAAGTGCGGAGGTCGGAGAGATTTTCATCGGTACTGATGGCGAGATATGTGAATGGAGCGTCTTTCTTGGATTTAACAAAATCTTTGATCATTGGGTGCATGGCGCGGCAGGTTGTACACCAGGTTGCCCAGAATTCGACGAGATAGATGTGATCTTTTTTGAGGTCTTTCTTGAGCCAGATTTGGCCCTTGGTATCGCGGAGATTGAGCTCCGGCATTTCGACCGGAGCAGAATCTTGGGAAATAAGAATGGCGGTAAGTAAGGTTGTGATCATAAGTTTAGAATCCGTAATTGATGCTGAACCCGATGTATTGGGTTCGGGCGAGAATGAGGCTGAACGCGGCACGATCCATCATCTTGGTGAAGAGGAGGTGGGTGTAGTCGCCATCGTTGATTGCCTGAATGACGTAGTTGTTAGGCAGGGCGTAGTTGACACCGAAAGGGAACACCGTTTTTCCGTCGTAGCTATTGGTTTTAATGCTGACGAATGGAGTGAACTGTGAATTGGGGATGTGTTTGCTCGCGGTGAGGAAGAATGCTTGGCCAACAGGAGTGCTGAGTCGGTCGGATGCGCTGCCGAGAAGAAGGCTGGGGTGGTTTTTGCCTTCGGGCGTTATGAACCAACTGAACCGAGGGAGGACAAGGGCATCGCCATCGGAGAATCGCAGGAAGTCGCCCGGGTTGTCGGTGAACTCGGGGATGGGGTTAGGGTTTGTGTCGCTTCCGCTACGTTCTAAGCCGATTGTGAGGCGGGGAGTCAGCGCGTAATCGAGCGTGATTCGATGTCGGGCATTGACTTCATCAATAGCGATGAATCGGTAGCTAGCCATGAAACGACCAGCAAAGTTTCCGCTATTGAGGAGACGAGCTTCGCCAGCGCATCCGGCGCAAGTCGGAGACATGGCGAGTTGTCCACTTGATGGGGGAGCTTTTGTGGTGCCGACGAGGTGGACTTTGCTTTCGACATTTTTGATGAAGTCTTCGGGGTTGTCGGTGAACTTGCCGGAGCAACCGTCACAACAGAAGTAGTACCGGACTCCTTTGTGATCGGCGTACCCGACGGCGGCCGAGTAGGAGGCAATTTCATTTTTCATTACGGGGCAGGTGAGAGATTCTTTGGTTGGTGATTGGGTGTAGAGTCCGGGGGCGGTCATGAACTCGTCATGGTTTTCCTTGGTGGCAAAGGGGTAACGGATGCCTTGGAAATCCATGATGGCAGCGGCTTTTTCGAGGTCGAGACGAGCTCCTGATACAGGATCGAAGAGAGATGTGGCGACGGTCTTATTTTCTTCGTGGGCTTGTTTGAGGTACTTGGTGGGGTCGCTGGCGAATTTTTCATCGCAACCGGCGCAGCAGAAGGTGACTTTTAGTCCGGCGTATTCAAGCGATTGAGCGTTGGCAGGGATTGATTCGCCCAGAACGGGGCACGTGAGCTGATTGGATTGAGCGGGTTGGTGATTTTCGTGTTGTGCGGTGGCTAATGTTGTAGCAAGGGCACAAATCGCGAGGATGATGGTTTTCAGTTGCATTATTTTGAATCTGTTGATGTCATGCGGGAAGCTAGCCCGAAGGGAATGACGGGGTTACAGATTCATTGGTGGAGCGCGGGAAGCGCTTTCTTGAGGGGGTGATCCGGGTGGCGCATTGGCGGTGGGATCTGGAATTTGGTGTTCGGAAACTGGATTTGAAACCGTTTGTTCGGGAATGGGCTCTGAGAGAATAATGAACTGGGGCAGCTCGACTTTTGAGGTGAGAGTAATTGATTGAGCTTCGGGAGCTTTTGATTGCTTGATACATCCACAGCCATCCTTTTTGCAACTGTGGTCAGTTTTTGTTCTGCAACAAGTGGCCTTTTCAGGCTGGGTGGCGCATAGATTAGTCAATGCCTGAGCGGGGATTACGCTGAGGAATATTGAGGTGGCCAGTATCAGCCGGAGGATTAGATGGAATTTTCGCACCCTCAGTTATTAAAGATACCGTTTTTAAGAGATTAGTTCCGTAACTGAGGAATTGGTATTGTGGGCTCGACGAGTTAGGAACAGTGAATTATGTAATTGATCGACTTGGTGGACGGTTTCTGGCGTATGCTCCCTTTATGAAGTTGCCGTGGCAAAAGGACAAAGCAGATGGGCCGCTTATGAAGATTCGCGCGGCGGTTATGCCGATGACTTCTCGAAGCCGAGTTGATTTGGGTTATTCCGAGAATAATTTTACGGTTAACAGCATTAGCACGCACTTAGTGAATTTACAGCCGCTTGAACCCGGGCAGACGGCAGAAGATGTTGCTCCATTTTTGCCGGGAACGGTTAATCAGGGGAGTTGGATGATGACGGCTGAGGATGCTTCAGCTCGAAATCTCCAGCAAGTAAAGTTTAATGCGCCGAACTGGGTCAGTAAGTTGGTTGTGTCGCATGTTTCGAGTTATGAGCGCCATATTGACATTCCGGTTTGGGCAGATGGGAACGGCAATATTCAGAGTGTTGATGTTGATTCTATGTTAGCTGAGCTCGAGCCGAGACGGAAGAAGGCGAGTGAAGTGTGGGGCAAGCAGGAAGGGATTTTGTCTGACTTTCATCAAATTGCTCAAGCTCCAAAAGAGATTTTTAAAGTGGCGAAGACATTGGCGGCGTTTCCGGGAGAAATTTTTGGCGCAATAAAGGATATTAAAAATAGTGAAGTTAAGGAAGACCTTACTCCGATGGAGTTAGTGCCGAAGGAGGAGCGCCCCGATCTTTCTCAATATCCGCCGGTTGATGGGCTTAGTTATCAGATGATGGTGGGCTTTCAGGCGAAGCCAGAAACGATTGCTCAATCTGAGTATGCGGATCGAAAGCGAATGATGGCGGCGGGGAAGGCTTGGAATGGTCGGATCATTGCTGATCCGAAACTTGCACGGTTGTTTTTTTGCGATGTAGATCGGGTTAAGAAAGGGGCTTCGGCATCTTGGGAAGAGAACGAATGACATCAATTTGGGCCATTTTGAGTTCAACTTGAGGGTGATCTGTAAAGAAACCTTTCGGGCGCATATTGAAACCATAAAGGGCAGAACATGGGGTGATGGGTGGCGTCTGAAGGTACATGAGAACAGCAGAAAAAATCCTGAACTTTGTTGACGACGTAAAGGGCCGGTTGATGCCAGAAAAAGAACGTCCGAGCGGAATGAAGAAAACTCTGGCAGTTTTGGGAATCTTGGGCTCGACGGCAGCGGTTGGATACGGTTTGTATCGGGCAGTTACCGCGCATCAAAGTGACCAACGCGAATTGAACATTGACTAACAACTGAATATCGGCTAACGGAACTTTCCCAAAGTGCTCCCTCCGTTTCCTCCTCTCATCGAATGATGGGGGGAGGTTTTAATATTGCCCGTAGAAAGCTTCGGCGGCCATTACGGAAATTGTTTCGCCGCTTTGAGAGCAGAGCAGTTGTCCGTTTGGGCCGATCCCGAGAGCGATAGCCATATCGCCATTGGGAAGTACATATTCTTTGCCGGCGGTGTTATCGAAGAGTTCCCATGCAGGGCGGAGCGATGCCCACGAATCGGGTTCGGGCGCGTTTTTGAGGTTGGAAATGATTTGTCGGGCGAGAGTTTCTGGATCAGTTGTGCGACCGGTTTGAGTTTTGATGCTGGTGGCTCGGTGAGCGATTTCTTCAGGGAATTCAATTTGATTCAGATTGATCCCAACTCCGACGACAGGGATTTTGGTGGAGCCTTTAGTGGGAAGGAGCTCGATGAGAATGCCGCCGACTTTCTTCTCTCCATAGACGAGATCGTTGGGCCACTGAAGTTGGCAATGGATTGTTCCGGCGATTGCTATGGCGACAGCCATTCCTACGAGCCAGGGTTCTTTGTGATCCTGGTAGTCGTGGAATAGGATGCTCATTGTCAGGGAGTCGCCGGGTGAGCTGTGCCAAGTGCGTTTGAAACGACCCCGGCCTTGGAATTGATCGTTGGTGAAAATGACGGCGGGTTGTTCGCCGATTTCTAGCCGTTCTTCGGCAATATCTTGCGTACTGGCGGCACTGGGATATACGGCGAATTCGCCTTGAGGGAATTTCATAAGTGGGGAGGCTAGTGGACTTCGAGGTGAATAGCCAATGATTTAGCGGAGTGGGTGAGGGCGCCGACAGAGATGGCGTCGACTCCGGTTTGTGCGACCCCCCTTACTGTATCTAAGGTGATTCCTCCGCTGGCTTCGAGGATTACTTTACCTTTGTAAATCTTGACGATATCGTGCATCAGGAAGGGGTCCATGTTATCCAGCATTATTATTTGGGCCCCAGCGTTGAAGGCTTCATCGACCATTTCTTTGGTTTCGCATTCGACTTCGATGAGGGTCATGTGACCAGCGACGGCTTTTGCCTTTTTGATGGCTTCGGTTATTGAGCCAGATGCTCGGATGTGGTTGTCCTTAAGCATGATGCCGTCGTAGAGGCCCATTCGGTGGTTGGTGCCTCCGCCGCATCGGACGGCGTATTTTTGAAGGTAGCGGAGTCCGGGAGTTGTTTTGCGGGTGTCAACGATTTTAACGTCGAAATCAGCAACTTTTTGGACAAATTGATTTGTGAGAGTAGCAATTCCGCTGAGTTGCATCAGGAAGTTGAGGGCGGTTCGTTCTTTGGTGAGCAACTTTGCAGCGGTGAGGCGACCGGAGAGAATGGTTGTGCCGGATTTGACATGGTCGCCATCTCGGGCGTGGAGATTAGATTCGCAGGATTCGGGTTCGTCAGCTTCGGGTTGGAGAAGGTAGGCAGCAATTCCGAGTCCGCAGATGACGCCTTCAGCTTGAGTTTCGATGTACCAGTTAACGGGCTGGTCTTCATCGAAGAGGGCGGTGGTGGGATCGCCCGATCCAAGATCTTCGGACATGGCGTTCCAGAGGGTTTCGACCCATCCTTCCGGGGCAGGTTGTTTAAATCCGTTGTTCATTCGGCGATTATTTCGATCCCGCTGCGAGCAGAAAGTTCCTCGATCAGGGTGAGATAAGGAACTTCGATCCCGTTGCGGAGCCAGCCTACCGGAACTCGGTACTTCCCGGCAACTAGGTGGGCCGGGGGTTTGATCGTTATGCTGCCACCGTTATAGAAAATTTGGTAGCGGTCACCGGTCTTAGACACGATCTGCCTGACTTGGTTGTAATCGATTTTGGTGCGGCGGGCGAGATCGACATATTCAAATCCGGTGTCGAAGAGATCGAATCGAGTTTCTTCGGCTTGCTTTTGGACGACCGTGCCGTAGGCGCCTTTTGTCATGGAGATGGCAGCGGTAGCCGCTTGTTTAATGCTGGGGATGAATCCTTCTTCGTTGGCGGTTCGGGCGATGTCCTTTGTCTGCGAGCGGGCGATCGCATTTGTGCGCTTGGATTCGGTATCGAACCAGTGCATGACTTCGGCGGGTTTGTAGATCGTGAGGGACATTTTGCGGTCTAGTTATTTGATACGCGAATTGGTTAGTTCAGGTTTTCTAATTTTGATCGAAGGTAATCAGCGCGTTGCCTTGCGGCGGCGGTGGCTGATTGAGTACCGAATACTTCCATTTCTGTAACCCAGGCATCAACTTGGCGCGGGGACAGGGGGAACTGAGGGAGTTGGATGGCGGCGGCCCACCTCACATACCCGAGAACCAGCAGCGCATCGCGCATTGAAACTTGGTTACTCATGACGGCAAACTCGACGGCGGTTTGAGCTTTTTCGAGAGTTTGGGATTTGGAAGCTTCTTGGCGGGCGAGGCGTTCTTCCTGGATGAGGTGGTTGCAGGCGCCAACGAAATCGGTTTCAGATATTTTTGTGCCAGAAACTTGAACAAATGATGCAATTCCGCGCGAGGATTCGCCGAAGAGTCCACGGGTGGTGATGCCGATATGGTGAAGCGATTTGATGAGGCGGTTGAGGCGGCCTTGGGTGGATAGCCCAGCGAGATGGAAGAGAGCCGATCGGCGGTTACCGCCGCCGAGATTTGTGGGGCTGGCGGTGAGAAAACCGAAGTCAGGGGCAGATTGGAACTCGAGGTTTTTGGTGAGGGCGGCGGTAATTTTTTCGCCTTCGCGGACGGCTTGGCGGATTGACCAGCCCGCAGAAACAACTTGAATACGAAGATGGTCTTCTTCGTTGACCATGATACTGAGGAGGCGGGGTTCATCAAGGAGAACCATGCGTCCGGGTTTGGCATGTTGGAAATCGTGGGATATGAGACGGGCTCCGAGGAGGTAATCCCGTTCGGCTTCCGTGATGGTATTGATGGGTGATAAGGATAATTTTTTTGTTGATTCTTTAACTTTATTAGCGATTTCTATGAGCTCGGTTGGTTCGGCGTGGTGGGGATATCGGTGGCCTTTGAGGTTTCGTGCGGTGCGGAACCGGGAGCTAATGACGATGTCTGAATCGGGGGCATCGTCGGCGAGCCATGCTGGGGGTTGCATGGATCGGAGAACCATTTTTTTCCAGGACTGGGAGGATGGTTCGGGCATTGATTTTATTATGGCGGGTGGAAGCGGGTTTTCTGTTTGAGTTAGGATTTGGTTGGGCAGTCATGCTTTTTACTGCCTCAAACTTCTGAAACAATCCATGCGGTTCCCTTGTACCTGAGAGATATTATGGATAACACAGATAAAAAGGTAATTGATTTCACGGTATTTTGCGAAAAAAATTGTTCAAAATACAAGAAAAATCCTGAGAATCCAAATGAGGTAGTCTGTGGGAGCTATGAGGTAATTCCACCTCTATTGCTATTTTGGAAAATAAAAAGAAACATTTTTTGTATGTGACCCATTGGGCAACAGATGTGATATGATGTGTACTTTCATGCACGAAATGATTCATGCTGTAGCACTGGTAAAGCATTATAAGGGAACTGATCCAGCGAACGATGATTCTTGGCATTGTTTTGATAGACTGCCGGAATGTTATGGGCAAAGATAAGAGAAAATTCATAATCCTCCGCTTCATCTCGATACTGCTGTTTGGGGTCGTATGTCGTGTCGTGATTGATGTTAATATGAAGGACATTGGAATAAATAGCCAAATCTCGGAAATATTTCAAGGATGTAAGCAAACATGTTTTGATACCGAGTTGTCGTTGAAAAACAGTATTTCTTTAATCGAATTTGAAAAAAAAACTGAAATCAATAGGTTTTTCTGAAGTGGGTGGTTCAGAAAATTATAGTGGTAGTGGTGAAATATTGAATGAGATACTAACTTACAAACGAATCCACTTTTTTGGAAGAACAGAATATACGTTATTGGTTTTTCGTCCCGCAATGAATGAGTCACGCGGTGCAATTACTGCACGTCTTTCAGATCATTAATTGGTTGCTTTTTCCGCCAGTGTTAAAGTCGAGTAGTGTGTTTTTGAGGATGTTAGCGAGGCTACTTATTCAAGCTTACACCTATGGCCTTGCGGGTCAGATATCAAACCGCTATGTAGTATGGGTTTGCGTTAGCGCATGTTTATAATGCGAGTGGGAAAATACTCAGCCCGTGCTTCTGGTTAGTCAAGGAGTAGCAGAAGCGTCGCGCTGGTATACCATTGGAGAATCGCTTGATTGTCAACATCAACTACTCGCATTCTGTGCGATATACTTACTCAGGCGATGGTTTGAAGCGCAGTGAGATTAAGAGTGGTGGAGTGACGACAGTGATTTTTGACGGCGCAGACTATTTGAAGGAAGAGAAGTAATGCGCTCAAGCACTCGTCTGTTGCATTGGTGAATGTCTCGCCAATAATCCTGTGGCACAGGGTGTATTGATTACTTGTGCTGTAGCACTTGTTGCCTGTGTTGGCTTTTTTGCAGCGAATGCGTTAGGTGGTCTTGCAGGAGGTACCGGCGGAGTTGCTCTCGGAAAGCCGGTTTTGGTCGGGAGCAGCATAGCTTTATCAGGCACTGCTCTTGCAAGCCCTGGATCATCAAGTAGCGGATGTGAGTGTGTTGCAAAACACAGCGCTTGTGTAGAAGACTGAGGAAAATAATATGGGTGGGCAAAGGTCGTTTTTGGTAGCATGAATGTAAAGGGAATAGACCTTGAATCAGGGTATGGATGTTGTGTGGGTTGGTGTGAAATTCAGTCGTCACTATGTAGGAGTGGAAGAACCAAGGCTCCTTGCGAATTCGATTGTGGAACGGCATTCAACGTGCCAATATGGTGATATATGATTAATGAAGTGGCCGAACGCATTCTGAGCACAAGCCAAGGTGAAGGTGAATTGATTGAAAAGTATAAAGACGTAATTTTGGGAGAAGAGCGAAATGTTGCAATTTCAATACTGATCGCTTTGCTGGCCATTGAACCTGAGAGAATGTCTGATTTTGTTCAGGATAATTGCACAGCGATGCTCTTACCTCCTGAGAAGGATAATTTGCATGTGCTTGTATATTTACTGCAGTTGTTAACAAGCCATTCTGCAATAAATCAACTTTGCGACGCACTCGACAAAGAACTTAATTGTGATGCTCAGGAATTGCTAAGGGCAAAGGCGTTTATTTCATATGTACCAATTAAAATAAGGAAACAAATAGTTGGCTCAGATGTGATTATTGATGAGCCAAGGATTAATCGCGCAATTCAAGAGATTAACGAACTGGCGCAAGGTGGTTTCTTGGGATTTGACCTAAACCAACTCATTTTACTTCCTGAGCCTGTTAAACAAAGACTTGATAGCTCTCTTCAGTGCGTTATACGCATGCAGGAAAAGAAAGTTGCTTCAAGTGAATAGTCTTTTCGACATTGAGCAGGAAGGCCCAGCAACGGTGACTCCGTTTACGTTTATTGGTGCGCTGGGTTATTTTTGCAGTACTGTGGATCGAACGAATTGGTCTGTTGAGTTGATAAGTCGTGCGAAATAGTGTGTTGGTGCAACATAAATTTGGGTACTGGCATACGAATAAGTGTCTTTTATGTCGTGGCCGATGTGAAATAGATGGGAGTTGGCCTTCGGACTGCGAATGTGATTACTGGAATTGGTGAATAAGACATGGACTCTCAGATACAAGAGAAACTATCAAAAGCCATATATGCTTGGCAATGTGGTAATGGCCCAGACTCGGAAATCAAAGAGTTATGGAAAGATGACGATGAGCTGAAGGAAATATTTTGCTTTGAAACTCCATTGAAGAGGTCTCAATGCATCGATATTTCCATATTTTTATCAACGATTTATTTTGTCGAAGATTCTCACTACTTAAGAAATGAATGTAATCTGCAAGAAGTGTTCAAGCATTTAGTAGTAGCTTGCCAGATACATAAGCTAGATGCAGTCCTTTTGGTTGGTAACGTGCTTTCCGATTGGAAGATTCGATCTGATAATGGCGAGCTAGAACTCCTCAGCCTTCAGTTGCGTAGCGTTTTTGAAGATGAGGAAAATATGATTTTGATGAATTCTTTCAAAAGGCTAACGAATTCGCAAGATTGAGATTTCAAACGTAGAATTATTTTATCTACTTGACTCTCACGTTTTTGTTAGATTGAACTTGATTCGGAGCACTAAGACAACCGGTTTGTTGCAATAGCTCATCCAGATTCGAGTCGGACGACGTATACTTATGGTGCGGATGGTTTGCGACGAGTAACGCTTGCCCCGGCAGGAACCTTAACCACATTTACTTATGACGGTTCAGACTACTTGATGGAGGAAAACTGATGGCGACAGTTCTTTTTACAAATTTTGGAGGGGGTTTGGTTCATGAAGATCGCGGTGGTACTGAACGATCTTATTCTCATGATGAGATGGGCAACACCGTTTTCTTATCTGACAGCAGTAGTATTACCGACAGATACGACTACAGCCCTTATGGTCAGGTTATACATACGGGTTCTTCTGTGACTCCTTTTACGTTTATTGGTGCGCTGTGTTATTTTGCTACTGGTTGGTCGATGTTGACATCTTATGTGAGAGCACGGTGGTGTTCGAGTGTGAGTGGGCAGTGGGGTTCCGTTGATCCGATTTGGCCCATGGAATCTGCATATGGTTATGTAGGGGGGAATCCTACGAATTGGGCTGATCCGAGTGGTCTAGTGGTTCAGATTTTGGCGTTACTTGGTGTCCTTGCCGTAGGATGCCTTGTCGACGTTGGATCTAGCTACCTTGGCTACTTATTGAGTGATCCTTACACTAAAGCTGATCCTTCAATTGGATGCAAGTTGGGTATATCATGCCTGGTTGGCGCACTTTCGGCTTTAGCAATGTCCGTCAAAGTGGCGACACTCGGCCTAGCAATTTTGTTAGGATGCGTAATCGGTGCGTTGGCTGGTGTGCTTTCAGCTGTCGCTGGTCGCCTATGCGAAAAAAAGAAATGCGAGCTGAAACCTGATGATCTTTGCCAAATTCTCTGGGTGGCAGCCGCAGGATGTCTTGGGGGTGCTATAAGTGGTGGGCTAAATGGTCTCCCTTGGAAAAAGGGTGGAGACCCTGGCTTAGGTAAGCCTTCGGGTGTGACCCACGGTAACGAGCCTGTCGTTGGAGGACTTATCGGATTTATTGCAGGACGATTTGGAGCTATTTGCAATGGCCCACAATAGAGATCGACTAGATTGGAAAATAGTTGCGAGAACTACGTTAACATCGGTCGTGGTTGTTTGTTGCCTCGCGGTGTGGAATGAGCTTCCAGTTAGAATCCCTGAACGAGCTGTCCAATGGGACACTTTCGAAGTCGTTTTCTCCATCCTTTGCTTATCAGTGCTTAGTTTGATCTTCAATCGCTTTGTAGGTTTCAATGGAGACCCCGTCTATTTGTTGTACAGTTTAGCAGCTCTCGTATTCGTGCAGGGAATCGCTACAGCAGTTGGATCATCAATTTACATTTTGAGTATGGTTGGTATGATTAGTCTGCTTATCGTATTTTGCTATCGAGTACTTTCAGTCAGAGCAGACTATGATAGACAGCCAAGTGCTGACTCTTAGAGGGCAAGGAGCGTTTTGTACACAAATTTTGGCTGCTTGCTGGTTCAAGAAAACCAGCGCGGGGTTGTGACGCAGTTCGTTTACGACCAAGACAACCGGACGGTGGCAATTGTTCATCCAGATTTGAGTCGGACGACGTACACTTATGGTGCGGATGGGCTTCGGAGGTTAACTTTGACACCAACTTGAGCTGCGACAACGTATACTTACGGTGCGGATTATTTGAAGGAAGAGAAGTAAGATGGCGACAGTTCTTTATACCAACTTTGGCGGGATGCTTTGCCATGAAGACCGTGGTGGTGTTCAGCGGACTTATGTTCATGATGAGGTGGGTAACACGAATTACTTGGTTGATTCAACGACAGTGACTGATTCTTTCACCTATACTCCTTATGGTCAGGTTTCCCATACTGGTTCGAATGTGACTCCCTTTACGTTCATTGGAGCATTGGGTTATTTGCTACTGGTTGGTCGATGTTGACATCTTATGTGAGAGCGAGGTGGTATTCGAGTGTGAGTGGGCAGTGGGGTTCCGTTGATCCGATTTGGCCCTGGCAAAAAGCATATCAATATGTGGATGGTAACCCAGCTATGGGAGTTGATCCTAGCGGCAAAATGCATCCAGCTCTAGCAAGCTGCCTAGTCGCAAGCGCAATTACTGGCATCAGTAGCCTCCTCTCGGGCGACTCTCCAGATGTTGCACTTTGTAAAGCTTTGGTGTCATGTGCAGTTGCAGCATTAGTGAGCCTTATAATTCCAATTGTCCCAGCTTTGGGTGGCTGCCTCCTCGGCGCAATCTCATCCTTGGTCGAAACAGCTGTATCTCGGCTCTGCGATAAAAAGCCCTTATGCAGCGAGTATAAAGCATCAGATAAAGTGTGCGCGATTATTGCCGCATTGATCTCAATGGCTGTTGGTTGTGCATCGGCGGGGTTTTTTAACGGGTCGAAGGGTGCATCTGACGACGATCCTGGCTTGGTCAGCGGTCTGACCGGCTTCATAGTTGGAGTAACGGGCGGAGCTTGCGGAAGCGGTGTTACTTCAATATCGCCTAAATGGGAATGATAATAAACATGCGGAACAAGGAATCTCTCTCATTATGCATATCATGCTGTCTAATTTGCCTGTTGGTGAATTGTCTCACATGTGCAGCAATAGTTGATTCACTCAAATCGGGAGAGTTGAGTATAAATGCAAAAATGCTAATTTTTTCACTATGGTTCGTTAGCC
>JAPUDU010000150.1 GCA_027492935.1 Fimbriimonadaceae bacterium | reverse complement strand
GACCCGGGTAAACCTCCTCAAAGAGTGTTCGTCCCTGCCCAGTCAACGCCACCAGAGTTTGACGACGATCCTCAAGTGACTTACGTCGTTCAACCAAACCCATACGCTCCAAATTATCAACAACCATAGTAATATTCCCGCCTGTCTTCAACAAGAAGCTAGCAATATCCCGTTGCATCATCTCACCCCGCTGCGCCAAGACTTTCAATGTACTGTACTGGCTTGCCGTCAAACCATGAGGAACCAAACCACGACTAACCAAACTATGCAAGTGCTCCGAAGAACGCACTAACCACACATAGGCATCAACTCGCGCCGAGTAGCCAGTTCCCGTATTTGATTCAATAGTCGACATTGATTTCCATTCTACGCCATATTCCTATTCACCGCCGGAATCTCGCTTTCAAGATAACCGGAGCTTCCTCAACCGCCATCGAATAGAAATCCCAATAAACTTCATCCGTCACCGGATCAATCAATCCATTCTGTTCCGTAACACCAGCTCCTTTAAAGCTCACAGAAATGGAAAAAGAGTTTTCTTGATTGCTGTCCTCCTCAGCGCCCATCTCTTCTGGGTTATCCGCTGGATTACCAATTTGGTCACCCGCATTCATAACCTCAAAAAACTTCTTCGTTTGTTCTTTTGCTTCCTCCGACGTCATCCCGTTTACCCCAACAAACAAAGCTGTAATCTTTCCGCTCGCACGAATCCGAAACTCTCGCTCAAAACGTTTCGGTGAAGTAAGCATTAAAGGCAAAATCGGATCACTTGGCCCAAACAATATCCGATTAACCTCAGGGCGAATCTTCTTGCTTAAATTATCAGCATCCGCATCCGAAAGCGTGCCTTTCATCCAAATATTCTTGAGGTTATCGCTCATCTTGGCAATCTCCGCATCCTTCTTTGCCTGATCAACCTCCCCGACGTACGAATACTTCTCTTCAAAATTCAACGCCCCGTCAGATTCATAAATCCGTGACTGACCAGTAATCGACTTCTTATCGCTAAGAATCAGCGACCAACCACTGTCCCCATCCTTCCAGTTCGAAAAGCGTTTCTCCGCTGTAAAGACACGGGCATCATTAACCATATCTTCCTTAACCGTCCACCCCTCACCTTCAAGCTTGATCATTGCTGCCAACGGCACCGGCTCTTCACTCATATTCATCGTTGCCGATCCCGTACCTTCACGAACAGTAATAACCTTAATCACCCCGCCATTCTCATCGACCGTCGTCGCGCTCGTACTCTCTGCGCAACCACCCAGCAACCCTCCCGCAATCACCAGTCCAAAAGCCAATATCAAATGCCGTTTCATTACAGTCTATAGGGACGGCTTATTAACAAAAAAATCCGCGCTTCCCATTGGATTAACCAAAAATACGTCACCATACAACTATGTCTATAGAAATTCAATCTCGCGGATATGCTCACCCTACAAATCTTGTCTCTACCGAGTGGGTCGCTACGAACCTCAACAACTCAAACGTAATTATCGTCGAATCTAACGAAGACCCTCTCCTCTACCCATCTAGCCACATTCCCGGCGCATACGAAGTCGATTGGACACTCGACCTCAACGACCAAGTCATGCGCGACTACCTCAACAGAACCGGATTTGAAGCACTCATGTCTCGCCTCGGTGCCACCCAAGATTCCCATATCGTTTTCTACGGCGATAAAAACAACTGGTGGGCTTGCTACGCTTTCTGGGTGTTCCAACTCTTTGGTCACACCAACTGCAGCATCATGGATGGCGGACGGATCAAGTGGATGAACGAGCAACGCCCTCTAGTCATGGATCTTCCCAACAATCCCACCTCAAACTACACTGCCCCAGAACGCGACGACACAACCGAGCGCGCATTTCGCGACGAAGTCCTCGCCCATGTCAAAAAGCAAGGTCAGCTCGTTGATGTCCGATCTCCCGAAGAATTCACTGGGGCCCGCACCCACATGCCTGACTACCCCAACGAAGGAGCCCTCCGTTCCGGACACATCCCAGGCGCAAAATCTGTACCCTGGGCGACAGCAATCAATCCTGCCAACGGAACATTCAAAACCGCCGCCGAACTCCGAGAAATTTACGAAAACCAAAAAGGCATCTCACCCGAAGAACCCACGATTGCCTACTGCCGCATCGGTGAACGATCCTCCCACACCTGGTTCGTACTCAAATATCTCCTCGGCCATCCCAACGTCAAAAACTACGACGGTTCCTGGACCGAATGGGGCAATAGCGTCGGTCTGCCCATCGAAAAACCATAACCATGCCGTACCCTGCTCCTATCCAAGAATTCGTCGAAAACCTCAGTTACATCGACGACCGTGGCGACCGTGTCCAAGCGCTTATCGACCTCAGCCGCTCGTATAAGCCCGCCAATCATGAAAAGCCCTATCCCGCCGATCATCGTGTTCCGGGTTGCGAATCAGAAGTCTATTCCTGGGTGAATCTCACCCAGGATGGCAATCTCGATCTCGAAATTGCCGTCGATAACCCTCAAGGAATATCCGCGATGGCCCTCGCTGCCATCATCACCGAAGGAATACAAAACCAACCTCCACAAACCGCGGCCCAACTGGATGAAGAACTCGTCTATGCTCTTTTCGGCAAAGAACTCAGCATGGGCAAGTCAATGGGTCTCACTAACCTCATCCGCCAAGTTAAGGCCCAAGCCGCTAACCTGGCATAATCTAAGCCATGCTTGGCACCCTGGCGGCTCTCCTTCTCACCCAAAATATCAATCCAAACCAAATATCTACCGAATCCCGTTTCGAACTCACCGCCCCCCTTGCCCTGCCTCCTGTCTATATCCACCATATTCTCGCTAAGTACGGCATTGCCCAATCCACGGCTCACCGTCAAGACCTTCAAGCACGCATCCTTTGGGTCGATGCCACCGCAAATCTCGGTCGCGTGAACAGTGCCCAAAAGATCGCTACCCTTTGCAAAGAAATCCGAGATACCGGGTTCAACACCATTGTCTTCGACATCAAGCCCATCAACGGATACACCATGTATCCCAGCAAACTATCCGAGCAAATCACCTTCTGGCGCGATGCAAAAATGCCTGAAGGTTTCGACCCTCTCTTTCACATGGTCGATCAAGCTCACAAGCAAAACCTCTCCCTATTCGTCAGCATGAACGCTTTCAGCGAAGGCCACTCCTACGGCAAGCGTGATTTCGGCAAAGCCGATAACCAGTTCTTCAAACCCGGTTGGGGATACGACCATCCCGAACTCCAAACCGTCCGCTATATCCCTACCCCTGTCTGGAACAATATCAGCATTTCAGCCACCCTTGATAGCAACCCAAATAATCTCCCCCTCGCAATCTACACCGACCTCAAAAAAGTGCCCGATAACGCCTACTATGTGTCACTCGAAAGCACTGGAAATGTCCGGTCATCCAGCTCAACTAAACCAGAAACCCTCAACGGACTCGCTCTCCTTGTCGCTACCGGAGAAGCAATAAACGAACTTCAAAAATTCGGCCCTGGCAGCAAGCTCACTTTCGAATCAAAACCCACCTTTGTCCCCGCCGGTCAAGAGCAAAACCAAATCCCTCTTATGATGAACCCCCATTCCGAGGTCATCCAAAAAAGAACCTTCGATTTCATTGATGAAGTCGCCACCAACTATAATATCGACGGCCTTCTCTACGACGACCGCCTACGATTCGGTGGCCTCGATACAGACTTCAGCGACTCTACTCGCCAACTATTTGAGAAAGCCATCAATCAAAAGGTTGAAAAGTGGCCCGACGATGTATTCACGTACGGATACACGCCATCTCTTACCCCTCGACTCCAGCCCGGACGTCTCTACGATGCATGGCTCACATTCCGTAGCCAAACCCTAACCAACTGGGTGAGTAGTGCCCGCAAACACCTCAAAGCCAAACAACCGAATGCCCTCTTCGGAATCTATGCTGGCTCATGGTATGGCGACTACCAAAAATACGGAAACAACTACGGAAGCCCCGACCTGAACGCCGGCTTTCCATTCATCACGCCTGCATACAAAAAGTCAGGATTTGCCAACCAACTTGATCTCCTCATTACCGGCTGCTACTACCCTAACGGCACCGTTTTCGAGGCCATCCAATCTGGTGCCGCCCCCGGCCGAACCGTCGAAGCCGGTGGAATCCTCACCAACCGAGTTGTTCGTGACCAATCCTGGGCCATCGCCGGAATCATGGTTGCCGACTTCTACAATAACCCCGAAAAAATTCAGTCCGCCCTCCAAGCCGCCGCCGCCACAACCCAAGGTGTAATGGTCTTCGACCTCTCCCACAACTTCGAAGATTTTAAGGCCACATTTACCCAAGCATTCAAACGTCCCGCTCGAGCCCCCTACCAAGTTCCCGGACTCCTCAATCAAGTTCGGGCTCAACGCGCGGACTTCGATAAACGCGGATTCAAAGAACCCCCGTTCCCATTCTTCGAAGGCGCCCCCGGCACCGGCTTCTAGTTTCTTCACTGCACTCTTGAAGAAACTAGAGAGACCCAGATGCTACACGCTGTCTTAACACTCGCTCGAGTAACCTAGTAAAACTATGGTACGCAAAGGTAGCGCCGTCTGGAACGGTGGAATCATGGACGGAAAAGGCACCGTCTCAACCGAAACAAAGACCCTCAACGAAGCCCCTTACAGCTTTACGTCACGATTCGAAGAAGGACAGGGCACTAACCCCGAAGAACTTCTCGGTGCTGCTCACGCTGGTTGTTTCAGCATGGCCCTCTCCGGCGTTCTCGGTGGACATAACCTAACCGCCGATAAAATCGAAACCACCGCTGCCGTCACCGTTGAAAAAGTTGAAGGCGGATTTGCAATCACCAAAGTCCACCTCACCCTCAACGCAACAATCCCCGGCGCAACCGATGAGCAATTCCAAGCCGCCGCTGCTGATGCCAAAGCGGGTTGCCCCGTCAGCAAGTTGTTCGCTGGTGCAGAAATCACACTCGACGCCACCCTTAACTAACCGTTCCTATCCTTCCGATCCCCAGGCTTCTTTCTTTTTGCCTGGGGATTCTGCTTTTTCATATTTAAACGGTCTCGCTTTGCTTCTCTTCTAACCTCTCTAATCGCCCTACTATTCAATCCCTTCAATTGCTCATGACGATTACCTCTTCTGTAATATAAGTAAAAGTAAACGATGGCTCCAATCCCAGCCGCCAACATAAAAAAGATTCTCTTGGTTCCCCGCTTGTGCTCGTCACTCAACAGGTATGGCCAATATTGTTGAACTAAATAAAATTCTATTACCCCTATCAAAATAGCCGTCGCTACTCCCCAAGCTGCACTACTGTTCTGAATGTAAACATGCTCGTCATGAACCTCACGCAACTTTTTAGAAACCACTGGATCTTTCATTGCTAGGTGCGCGTGCTCTATATTTTCCGGTTCATATGACCTCAAAACTTGAAACGAATGCAATTCAGGACGCCCACGACGACTTGCTCTTTCTGCAACATCGTAACCGATATCTTCAAACTGGGTTAAAGATATTGCTCGCGCGATATCCTCCTCGCTTGCCAATACCATCGCATCCTCTGCTTTACCACGTGTGAAAATCCATTCCTGCCAAACAAAGATAAGACCGGCTAATACACTGCCAAAGAAGAGAAGACCTAATAGCCATCCTGAAAATACCCCGATGATAACTGCTAATACTATTGAAACCAATACACCCCATGAAATAGGGGATGAATAAGAATTCTGTTCAAATTGCTTTAACCTATACCAGTTACTTTCCCCAGCCTTATCGATCAGCCTTGCTAATTCTTCTGGCGATACCCGTTCAACGATCCTTCCCAAAAACCTGCACTCCCGCCCCAATTATAACGACCTCAACTCCCCTTTAGTCCAAAGTGTTGGTAACCGTAAATAAACCAGACTAAAAAACGCACCCCACACTGAAAAAGAAACGTCAAACTATTCAGAACTCAACCGATAATTAACCCAACTCAATGAGCCAATCCCCGCCGGATACCCTAGGGAAGTACCAAATCATCCGCGAGATCGCCCGTTCGAACGACATCGTTTACGAAGGCTACGATCCCGTAATGAATCGGCGCGTCGCCGTCAAAGAGTTAGCAGTTCCATCCGGCGCAACCACACAACAAAAAGAAGACCGCATCAAACGCTTCATGCGCGAGGCAAAAGCTGCCGGTTCGCTCGTCCATCCCAACATCGTCACCGTCTACGATGTCGCCGAACAAGGCGGACGTTACTACCTGGCCATGGAGTTCCTTGATGGCCAAAACCTCCGCAAAACCATTGAAGAGCAAGGCACCCTGGGCACCGATTACGCCATCGAAGTCTCCGTCGAAGTCGCCAAAGCCCTCAGTTTTGCCCACGCCCACGGTGTCGTCCATCGCGATGTAAAACCCGAAAACATTCAAATTCTTGAAAACGGTGCCATCAAACTAACCGACTTCGGTATTGCTCGACTCACATTCGAACCAAACATCACCATGGATGGCCAAGTTTTCGGCACTCCATCCTATATGTCTCCCGAACAAATTAACGGCAAAGACATTGATGCACGAAGCGATATTTTCAGTCTCGGAATCATTCTTTACGAAATGATCGCGGGCAAAAAACCATTCACCGGGGACAGCGTAGTGAGTATCACCTACGCCATCATGAATACGGAGCCCCAACCAATCGCATCCGTCAACCAAATGGTTTGGCAAGCAATCACTAAAGCTCTCGATAAAACCCCACACCTCCGCCAATCTTCATGCGAAGAATTCATCAACGAACTCAAACACGCACAAAAGTCAGTCAATGTAGTTCTCGATCCCGCCCCCCAAACCTCATACAATAACCCACCACCTATTCAAAACCAACAGGCTTACAACAACCTCCTCAATAATCCGGTAACCCCCTACGGCACCCCGAACCCCCTCTACAATCCCCAGCAAGCCCAACTTGCCCAGGCTCAGCAAGTTTACAACCAGTACCAATATCAGCAACCTCAACCACAAACTCAGCAAGCTGCTATTTACACCCCATACAACCCCGGCCAAGCTCATGCTCCGAGCCAGCAACCATATGGTCAACCATATTCCGGTGCACAATACCCTGCTCCGCAAGTCCCTGCTTACTACCCACCTCCACCTCGCAAACCATTAGTCGTCGTATCTCCCGAAGCAGCCGCGAATATGACTCGATTTTTTGTCGCCGTCCTCATCATTGGCGGCATATGCGGCATCCTTATTTTCGGACTCAACGCCATCACCTCCGCAACATCCGACTACGCTTCAAAAACACCGTCCTCCAAATCAAATACTCTTCCCCCAACCACATCGAATAAAGAAAACACCCCTAAAAACAACGCTTCCGGTCAACCTGTAACCGAATCAAATAAACGCACCGAACAACCAACTCAACAACAACCCGAGCAAATTGTCAATAAGTCAAATCAACCAACTGGTGATCCCGAAACGTTCCTCCTCGACGCCGAAACCTTCATCGACCAAGGAACAAATGAAACCAACGCGCGTATGAGAGAAGAACTCTGGAAAGATGCAAACGAGAAGTTTCGCGATGCTAAAATTGTTGCCCCTAACCGTGCTAACGATATCGACAACCGTGCCCGAAACAAATACATCCAAACATCAAACTATTTACTCGGCTTGGATGACAAAATTGGTGCCCGCGCCGCCCTCTACAAAGCCCAAGCGTTCTCCAACACCGATGCCCAACGTGCCGAAGTGCAGGCTCAAATCGAACTTCTCGGCGGCTAAATTCCGCTGACTAATCCACCGTCAACCAAAATACTTTCGCCTGTCAAGTAACTTGCTCTGGCTGAACACAAAAAGCAAACTGCCGCCGCAATCTCGCTCGCCTCTGCCAGCCGGCCAACTGGAACCTCGGCTCCGCGGCTAGCCAAAGCTTCCTCAACCGTTACTCCATCACGAGCCGCAATAACTTCCGCCAGATGCATCTGTCTGTCCGTCTTCGTATGCCCGGGCAAAATCCCATTAACTGTCACACCCTGCGCCGCTAACTCCTTAGCCTGCAACTTCGTCAAAGCCATTATCCCACTCCGCAAAGTCGCTGAAATCGGCAACAACCGAACCGGCTCCTTCGCCACCAAACTTGTGATATGAACAATGCGTCCCCAACCTTGCTCAACCATCAACGGCGAAGCAAGCCGAACCATCCGCACCAAATTCATCAATGTCGAGTCAAATCCCGATTGCCACTGCTCATCGGTCATCTCCGTCCAAGGGCCAGCCGGCGGCCCACCCGTATTAGTCACCAGAATATCTACTCCACCAAGTGACTCAACCGATTGGTTAAACCACTCATTAACCCCATCTGCGGTCGAAACATCCGCTACAAATCCCACCGCCCCGCTTCCTAATTCCACCAGAGCCGAGTCCAATCGTTCCTGGCTCCGTCCACAGATACTCACCTGGCACCCTTCCGCTGTGAGCTCTTTCGCCACCGCCAAACCGATACCTGCACTCCCCGCCGCAACCATCGCTCTTTTGCCGCTTAATCCAAAATCCATCCTGCTTTTATCCTTCCAACTCTATCTTTGTCTGCAACCATCATCCCTCCCATTACCCTCAGGCTAATCAGGTTGAGGATCACACCCTTCCAGTTCCTACTCTGACAACGGTACAAACTGACGCACATCGAACCGATTTAACACTGGCGTGTCCAAGCTCCGTATCACCTCAAACTTCAAACTCTTCACCGAAACATTCTTTAACTGAATAATCCGGTGGTAACCAATCGTCGTTCCCCGAGCAACTTCCGCCCAGCTCCCATCACCAGACTGCCCAGAAAGCCGCCACTCGGCAATCCTTTGACCTAACGCAATATCTTCGCCAATAACCACCGACCGCATCGTCACCTCCCCGCCAAACTCCGCTTTGATCTCGTTATCTCGTAGAATCCACCGGTTGTTCTGAGCCGCCGGAGAATATGTCCCGTTCAAAGGACTATCAGAATAGTTAGCTCGAGACTCCTTAAACCTCAGCAACGCTGTCCGGTCAACTTCCGAAATCAGCCCCCGCCGATCCGGCGGAACGTTTAACAAAAGGTTAGAACCCCGTCCCACCGAGCCCAGCCAAATATCCATCAATTTCTCCGGACTTTTCACTGTCACATCCTCGCTTGCCCGCCAAAACCATCCTTTCCTAATCGAAACATCACACTCCGCCGGAACCCAATCCTTGCCCCCTTCCTTGCCTTCCGTCAACTCTTCATAAAGTGGAGTACCCGGCACATATCTGTCCCTGTCGATCGTGTTCCAGTTCGTCTCTCCAGCATATCCGGCCTCGTTCCCCACCCACCTGATGTCTGGCCCGGCGTCGCTAAAAATCACGGCTTTCGGCTGGAGCTTCCGCACCGTCGCATTAAACCGCGCAAAATCGTAAACCTGCTTTTTCCCGTTCGGCCCTTCACCATTTGCGCCGTCGAACCAAACTTCAAAAACGTCTCCGTATTTGCCGCCCAAAACCTCTTCCAGCATATTCACAAAAATGTCGTTGTACTCTGCCGTTCCATATTTCGGGTGGTTCCTATCCCACGGAGATAAATAAATGCCAAGTTTCAAACCAAGCTTCTTGCAACTCTCCGACAAAGCCTTCAAAACATCCGTCTGACCCGCTTCTCTCACCGTGTGAGTTGAATACTTACTCGGCCACAAACAAAAGCCATCGTGATGCTTCACCGTAAGAATAACCCCCGACATTCCCGCATCCTTAAAAGTCCGAACCCATTGATCCGTATCTAAATCTGTCGGCGCAAAAACTTTCGGATTCTCAAGCCCATCCCCCCACTCCTTATCCGTAAATGTATTAGGTCCAAAGTGTACAAATGCGTAGTAATTCATCCCGTGCCAAGCCAACTGTCGCGCCGATGGCAAAGGGCCAAATCCCTGCAAATCACTCTGAATCATCATCATCCCTACCAAAAGATTGAGCATCTCTCCTCACTCTAACCCATACCCACCTAAAAACTCAAAGGTAAAATCACACGCGACCGATAAATACCCGTAAGGAGGGATGGCAGAGTGGTCGATTGCGGTAGTCTTGAAAACTACTAAGGTGAAAGTCTTCAGGGGTTCGAATCCCCTTCCCTCCTCCACTTTATTTCTTTTTGTAATATGAATTCCTCGCCTCAAAACCTTCAAATTAGGCCCAACTACGCCTCACGCAAACTCAACCTAAAAAAAAAGTCCTAAAAAAATATCGACAATGAACTTTTTGGCATGTTACAATTACAGAGTACTTACCACCAGCGACTGGTGACGTCCAATAGGAATAGAAAACGCCATTCCCGGCGACGCTGGAGGGAATTGAAAATTAGAAGTTGCTTTAGGAATAGGGCAACCAATGGACTCCACCGGTCATGAAGAAAATCCATAACGATCAAATCGATCTGCTTGAACTAACAAGGGAGCACATCACAGTTCTCGCCTCATACGCTGCCTCCGAAGTCTTCGCTGCGTTCAATCCTAACGAACCACGATCAATTCGTGAAGTAGCGAGTGAAATCGGCAAAACCTCGGCTTCCGTTGGCGAACACGTCACCAAGCTTGTCAGCACTGGCCTTCTAGTGCAAGTTGGAACACGTAAGCGACGTTCTCGAACGGAATCCCTCTACTCCCATCGCGGCCTCGCAACCCATTTCGATCTCGGAAAGCAACCCCTTTCCGTTATCGAAAAGTACATTGAGCGTTTCCGAGGTCAAATGAGACTCGCCGATCGTCAGCATGAAGCCGCGCAATACGCCGCTCACGCGGATCCAAAATTTCTCCAATTCTTCAAGTACGAATGCCAAAATATTTATGCGACGCCAGAAGTTGCCGAGCAAATTAAAGAGGGAATCAACAAGCTCATCAAAGAAACAATCGCTGCAAACGAAGGCGATCCTTCCAAGCGCGAAAGCAAAGAATACGTACGCATTAACGTTATGGCCTACATGCTTCCCACTCAAGTGGAAAGCCGACATCGCATCAGCAAAAATCAAAAACTAGGTTAATCCCAGCAATTATTCAGCGGCACCAGGAGATTTCTCTTGGTGCTTCTTTATTTTCCCACCCAATAAACTCCACCCAAAAACACCTATACACGCCACCCAACTCAGATAAACAAATACAAAACGACCAGAAAATGCATCACTTTTTGCTGGAACACTGACAGTAACTTTTTCAGCTTTCAATTCACCAACTGGCACTTCCGCCACCAAGTCACCACGAGAATCCGTTGCCAAGCTACGCCCCCTACCACCAACCCGCATTAACGGCAATCCACTTTCAATCGAACGCCAAACCGAGCTCATCCACAACTGGTCATGCGCCGGAGTCGCTTCATACCAATCATCAATCGACATCTGTACCAAAACCTGCGCCCCATTTTTCCCATGACCGACTACCAAATCTGGGAAAACTCCCTCAAAACATATCAGCGGGCCAACCTTCATGCCATCAATCTCAAGTGTTTTTAATTCATCCGCCGCAATCAAGTCTCCCGCCGGTAAGTTGAAGCTCTTCAAAAAAGGCAACTGATCACGGAACGGCACATACTCCCCAAAAACCACTAATCTCGTCTTATCCGCCGAGCTCCATTTCATGCCATCCCAAGCGTAAGCCGTCTGATAAACCTTCGTTCCCCCGGCCATCCTCTGCCCACCCATAATCACATTCACAGGTGGCTCATTGCCCAATGGCGTATCCGTTGGGTCACCAATCACTTTGCCCGCATATCCTTCCGGCAATATAAGCAGATCACTCTTCTGCTGAACGGCTCCAAATAGCAAGTCGCCTGTCGCCTCAAAAAGCCCCTGAGATTCATCCTCAGGAGTCGAAAAAGCCATATTAACTCCCGGCTGACCAAGCGTAAAAGTTTTTTCCGTCCCTTCAGGAACCGTGTTGTATCGAAAGACGCTTAAAACCGCAACACCCAAAGCCAGGAACCCAGCCCGACCAACATACACCCGGTTCACCGATCCTTCTTTCGGATAAAGCACCTCCAGTAACAGCAGATTAACCACTACCACCCAAGCACTCACAAAAAAGATCGTCCCTAACGCCCCACCTTGCGCCAGCGCAGGAACGCGCCAAAGCGGCAAAGCCACAATCCCCCAAGGAAAAGCCAAACTCGGCACATACGCCCGAAAAGCCTCACTCCCCGCCCAAATCATAGGCACCAACCAACCCATTTTCAGCGCAAAGCTACGCGCCATCAACCAGCCCGTCGCCGCATAAAACCAACCCGCCAAAAACGCACAGACAATCCAAGGAACTGAAGCTAAAGCATAGCTTCCTGTCCACTTGCCAACAAATCCCACCACCCAAAACATCTGAAATGCAAAGTAGAAAAACCCAAACCAGTATCCACCCCAAAAACCAGCTTTCGAATTCCCTTCTCTCAGCTGCTTAAGCCAGGGAATCAACGCCACAAACACTAGCAGATAAACGTTCGCTGGCGGAAACGTAAGGCTTAGCAACAGAACGCTAAGAAGCCAAGGCCCCCAGTCAGATACAATCTTTTTTTTCATGGTTCGCCAAATGACGCGTATCACTAAACCGCAACAATTGCCAATAACCATCGGGGCGACGAATCAGTTCCGTGATCCCCGTATTTTCTAAACGAAAACTTTTCGCTGTCGGCACTGTTCCACGCATCAACCGCGCCATCAACAATCCACCCGTTCCCCCATGGGTGACAACAAGCATATTCTCTCGTGATCTGTCAATCAACCGATTAAACTTCGCCAGCCGATTCCAAACATCCTTCATCGATTCCCCCCCCTGAGGACGAATCTCATGTTCACCCAAACCACGAGCCCGACTCTCTGCCGAAAACCAAGCTCGAATCTCCGTGTAATGCGCCCCCTCGAGTTCCCCAAATGTCCGCTCCCTCAAGTCCTCACGTGACTCCAGCTCAATCCCCAAACGCGCCGCAACCGGCTCTGCTGTCGCCACGCAGCGCTTCAAATCGCTCGAATAAACTTGCCCAATTCTTAACCCTTCCAATGCGTCGGCCAGCCGTAACGATTGGTCACGACCCGTTTCATCCAGGTCAACATCAGAGTGACCTTGAGCCAAACCATTTGCATTCCAAGCGGTCTGACCATGCCGAACGATAAATATCCGCATTCAGACTCTTGGTTATACCGTCCAAGGCCCTTGTTCCCCAATTTCTTTCCCTTTTGAATCAACTCTAAACGACCCAATTTTCAAAATCCTAACCGGAGCTGGGACGACTGCTGTATTCAAAATCTCCATCACCCCCCGCAATTCATCAAACCGCTTAATCACTCCCATCCCAAAATCTTCGCCATGCTGATGAGCAAAACTACAAATCAGACCGTGATAACTTCTCGGATGAACCAGGCTCACCTTGCTCACATGAAACTCATCAAGCATCCGAGAAATCATATCTTCGTCCACCATTTCCCGCGTCACCAAATGCAAAGTGCCCCCAGAAACCTCCCCTAAGCCAAACTCGTTTTCCGCTCTAACCCCACTTCCCAACCGAGTCCCCATAATTTGAACGTCCCCTAAATGGATTTCATGACTCTCGCAATTCTCAATCAGTTCTAGCCAGCGTGCCCGTCTCTGAGCGTCCTTCACCATATCGGGGAATTCCGTACTAACCGGTACCGATTCCGGCCCAACCGGCCAACCCCAGTTCTCCACAAAACTCTCTGCCGGCATCAATATCTGATCCGCCGAGATCATCTGAGCCATAGACAAAAGCGAATACCTTGCCGCTGGTGCATCCCTAACCACCGGCCCCAAAACAACATCACCATCAACCACCAATTCCCCAATCGCGCTCAACCACCCAAGCGGATTCCGCAAGTAATCAATTGAACCCACCAAACGCCAGGAATTGATCTTGCCGTTCAATATCCGCAAAACCCGCCCGGGTGCGCCATGCTCGGCATTAGCCGGGTCAGCTACGACCAACCCACGTTCACCCAACCGAGATTCCAGCCAATCCCGCCAACTATGACCCGCTATACCAACAAGCAGGGTCACCGGCACCGATCAATCCTCCCCGTATTTAGCACTCGGGCGTGCCCGCAAACGAGCCCAATCCCGCAACTCGGCAATATCCTCGCTCATCATTCGACTAAGCGGAACTTGGTTATCTGCCTCAAACTTGATGTCTTTAAAAGTCAGTTCCCGATCAGCGAAGAACGCCGCATTAAGAGCTCCAACCACCAACTGTTCAATCTCAGCCCCACTAAAGCCATCTGTAATCTCCGCAAGCTCTTTAATCTTAAACTTCTTCGGGTCACGATTCCGCTTCTTCAAGTGAATATTAAAGATCTCCTCCCGCTCCTTAGCATCCGGCAAATCAACAAAGAAAATCTCATCAAATCGACCTTTCCGCATCAATTCAGGCGGCAAAGCCGAAACATTGTTTCCCGTTGCAATCAAGAAAACCGGCTTCGTCTTTTCCTGCATCCAAGTCAAAAACGTTGAGAAAACCCGAGCTGTCGTCCCGCTATCACTCACCCCACCGTTCATCCCCGCGAACCCCTTCTCAAGCTCATCAATCCACAGAACGCACGGAGCCAAGCTCTCAGCAATCGCAATCGCCCGTCGCATATTCTGCTCACTCTGACCAACCAAGCTTCCAAAAATTCGGCCCACATCCATCTTCAGCATCGGCAAGTTGTAAGCACTGCTCACTGCCTTGGCCACCAACGATTTCCCGCAACCCTGAACCCCAATAATCAAAATCCCTTTAGGATATGGGATCCCAAAATCACGCGCCGCATCCGTAAAACTTTTGCTTCGT
>JAPUDU010000149.1 GCA_027492935.1 Fimbriimonadaceae bacterium | reverse complement strand
AACCTGAACCCAACGAATGGCTCGTGCGCGAAGTGTTCGAAGATCGCCTCGCCCCCCTCAACCTTCCCACAATCACTGGGGCCGCTATCGGCCACGTCAAACACAAATGGACAATCCCCGTTGGTGCCACGATAGAAATGAATCCCGCCACCAGCGAAATCAAGCTCCTCTAAATAAAAAATGGGGCATCCTTTCGGATGCCCCATTTCAACTTTCTAACTGTTTACGAACCTTCTGAGCTATTACCGAGTCTCTTTTCCAGCGCATCCAACTGACTGTCTAAGTCATCGGTAGTCGTCGTCGAGACATTTTGGATTTCCGGAGCGCTCAAACCGAGCTTCTCTTCGAGCTTCTTCAATTCTTCCTCAGCTGCGTAATCCATCGTGGCATCTTCCATTTCCATCATCTTGCCTTGAATGGAACCCGACAACATTTCGTTTCGTGCCGCACCCTCAGCTTGCTTATCTTTGATCTTGTCGCGAGCCGCTGCAAACGAACCTTCATATTCGTTTTCAAACGTCAAGCCCTGCAAAGCCTTGCCGATGCTGTCTTGAATTTGAGCCTGCTTCCACTGAGCTTTAAGCGCCAACGCCTCCGCAGTTTTCTTGCGAACTTCGTCTTCCTGGTGCTTGATCGCAACTTTTACTTGGTCAACGGTCTCTGCTGCCTGTGCCAATGTAGATCGCAGCGTTTCAAGTGTGCCATCCGTGCTCGCTTTCTCACGCAAAAACTGTTTCGCAAGTTCGCGATTACCTTGTCGTAGTGCCGTCGAAGCTTGTTGCTCAAGTTGCAACGATTTTTTCGTCGCTTCGTCCATCATCTGTTGCAAACGGTTACGTTGCGTAATGGCCTGCTCTGCCTTTTCGCGATTCTGCGTCAACGCACCTTGCATGTCGCGGCGCGCCTGATCCAGCATGATTTCGGGATCTTCTAAACTGTCCATTGTGCGGCCGAAGAGCGCGCGTACCCATGCAAAAAATCGCTTCATAAATGCCCGATCCATTCCCAGTCAAGGGGGTGAACGCAATTATACACGTCACAAATCATGCCACGTTGCACCGGACCCGTGCCTGAAGTCCTTGCTATCCGCAGTGAACCTATACAGAGCTAGTTTTTACCACTGATTCCGCCCGACCCAATCCCATCAACTTTCTGAACGGAATCAAAAAATAATTAGACCTTCCCACTAACTAATCCAACCACGGATACTGTTACAACTGAATAAGGAATCAAATGGCTAACACCACCCAAACCTGTCCCATCTGCAACAAATCATTCCCCGAAAATGAAACCATTCCGTATATCGCAATCAGCCCCAAAATGCGGAAGTTCCTTCTCAAAAAACAGCCCCAAATTAAAGAAAATGATCACATCTGCCATTCCTGCTTCGAAGAAGCAAGAAATCAACTCTTCACCCACCAAGTCAAAAAAAACCAAGATGATCTCACTCATCTAGAAAAGCAGGTTCTCCAAAAACTCGAAGCCAGAGAAACCATCTCTGCCAACCCCACTGAAGATGATACAAAAACTACATTCGGACAAAAAGTCTCTGATAAAATTGCTTCATTCGGTGGATCATGGGCGTTCATCCTCTCATTTCTCACAATCCTCATCGTTTGGATTTTTGCCAACTCCTTCCTCGCATCAAAACAGCGATTCGACCCCTACCCGTTCATCCTCCTGAATCTCGTCCTTAGCTGTGTCGCCGCCCTTCAAGCCCCCGTCATCATGATGAGCCAAAACCGCAAAGAAGAAAAAGACCGCAAACGAGCCGAAAACGACTACATGGTCAATCTAAAATCCGAAATAGAAATCCGTACGCTCAACGAAAAAATGGATCACCTCCTAAGATCTCAAATGCATACCCTCATGGACTTCCAAGAAGCCCAACTCGAAATCCTCCAACGCATAGGAAACAAAGATAAATGAAAATCACCCAATACGCATTTCTTCTCATCATGCTAGTGGGATGCCAAACCGCATCAACGCCCAAACCCCAAACCGATTCTCAAAATCTCCCGGAAGAAATGACTTCAACTCAAACTAAAGGTTCCGGAAACACCTACCACGGCTCAAAAACCAACACCGCAACCGTTGACAAAGATAATCCTTATTGGAAAAACGCCGAAACCGAAATCTACAAATCCGCCGAAGAACTTGAAGCCCAAGAAAATCGAGAGCAACGATCCGGAAACGGGTACACCACACTCCGCCACGGCCCCGTCAATAAAAAAGAGATCGCCCTCACGTTTGACGATGGCCCTCACCCCAATTTCACTCCCAAACTCCTAACTCTCCTTGACCAATATAAAGTCAAAGCCAATTTCTTTGTTATTGGCAAAATGGTCGATGCTAACCCCGATCTCCTCAAACAAATCAAACAACACGGGCACCTCATCGGCAACCACACGTTCAGCCACGTCACCCTAACTAAAATCCCGATCGACCAAGTCCTCACCGAATACCAAGCCAACAACGACATCATCAAAAAAACGATTGGTGAAACCCCACTTTTCTGCCGCCCACCAGGAGGAGACCACAATGCCGCCGTTGTTCAAGCCGCCCAATCTCTTGGCCTCACCACAACCCTCTGGACGGACGATCCTGGCGATTACGCCAATCCCGGTGAAGGAGTCATCCTTGCCAGACTCAACCAGCGACTTGGCAACGGCGGAATCATCCTCCTTCACGACGGCGTTGACGAAACCCTAGACGTCCTCAAAGAATTCATTCCCGCGTGCCAAAGTGCAGGCTACAAATTTGTCACGCTAGATCAATGGCAAAAGAAATGATTACCTCAGTTACTCTTGCCCGGACGCGCTAAAACACCCGCCCCAATCTCACGCAAGCCACCCACCACACTATCGATTTCCTCGCTAGGAATTTCATACTGACTCAAAGAATATTGAGCCATCTCCAAAGCTAATTCAAGCTCAGCAAAGACAATTCGCTCAACCCCAACCCCTTCAAAGAAAACTGAATCTTCGTAATCGTGCGTTCGCACACAAACCTTAATTTCAGGGCGAATCTCCTTCGCACTGCGCACAATCTCGGTCGCCAATGAGTTACTCGGTGTTGCGACAACCATAAGTCGAGCCCGCTCCAACCCTGCATGAGAAAGAATGCCTGGTCGCGTAGCATCACCGAAAATCGTTTTGATCCCCTGCTGTTGTAAGTCCTCAATAATCACGCGATCTTGATCGACTACAACATAATCAACCCCTGCTTGAGCTAAAGCTCGTCCAATCGTCGCCCCAACCCGGCCATAACCAATCATTACGATGTGATTATTCAAGCCATCTACGACGCTCTCGGCAAGCTCCTCTTCTGGTCGTTGCTTACGTTCACAAATCCTCAACAAAGCAGGATGATTTTTAAGCCAATTATCAATCGGTCCAATTGTTTTAAAGATGAGAGGATTAACCGCAATCGAAATAACCGCGACCGCAAGTACAATACTTAATGCTTGTTGATTCACCAACTCCAAACTGATTCCCAAATTCATCAAGATAAACGAAAATTCGCCAATCTGCGCCAAACTCGCAGCAATAGTTAACGAAGTCGCAACCGGGTACCGGAAGAGCAATACAATTCCCATCGCTGCCAACGATTTCCCAACCAAAACAATTGATAAAGCAATAATGATCTCAATCGGATGAGTCATCAAAACCCGTGGATCAAACAGCATCCCGACAGATACAAAGAACAAAACTGTAAACACCTCTTGCATCGGCACCATCTCGGCCCCTGCCTGGTGAGAAAGATCTGATTCACTAATCACAACCCCGGCAAAAAATGCCCCGAGAGCCGGAGAAATTCCAAACAATGCCGCCGCCCCAAAAGCAATCCCCAGGGCGACTGCCAAAACCCCTAAAGTAAACAACTCCCGCGATCCCGTCCTGGCAACCTTCCCCAATACCCCTGGGATCATTTTCTTACCAATCACGAGCATCGCCGCCACAAAAACCGAAACCTTTCCAAAGGTCATGAGCAATGTCATGAGAACGCTTGCATCTGCCTCGCCATGAGGTGATTTCCCTCCCAACGACACACTCATTGCTGGCAAAGCAACCAGTGCCACAACCGTCACCAAATCTTCAACAATCAACCAACCAACCGCGATCTTCCCATTGACCGTCTCCACAAGCCCACGTTCCGCCAAAGCCCGGAGCAAAACCACCGTACTCGCAACCGAAAGACAAAGCCCAAACACGAGCCCAGCTCCCAAACTCCATCCCCAAAATCGCGCCAATAAATAACCCAAAATAGTAGCAACCCCAATCTGAACCAACGCCCCCGGAATCGCGATCTTCCGCACCGACCATAAGTCTTTAATCGAAAAATGGAGCCCCACTCCAAACATCAACAAGCTCACCCCAATTTCAGAAAGCTGATGAGCGATATCGCTATCCGCAACAAACCCAGGTGTAAATGGACCAACAACTAATCCGGCAAAAAGATATCCCAACAACAGGGGAAGCTTGAGCTTCGTAGCGATCATTCCAAAAATAAACGCGAAGCCCAGCCCTGCCGCTATAGTTGCAACCAAGGATGTTTCGTGGTGGATAAAATCATCCTACCGGCAAAGCCTCGTGACATATTTGCCAACAACCCCGTTGCCCAAACCAAAGTCCCACAAAAAACTTAGACTCAAAGTTTCATAACGTAACGCGCCTTTTTTCGAATCGTCTATCTCCCAACCAAGAGGGCAATTCATGGTATTCGCAACCCTACTCGCTGTCAATCACCTCCGACCCGGCGTATTCAACGAACACAAACTTCTCAAAGCGGAACCCACCTGGCAACTCGCCCGCACCAAAGTTGAAAATCAAATCAACTCCCCTTGGATGACCAGAATAGAAACAGGACGTACTCCAATCAACGTTCTCAAGCACGGCCCTTCCGATCGCCCCAAACTCGCTCTCACCTTCGATGATGGCCCGCACGGCAAAGTCACTTACGAGCTACTCAAACTTCTCAAACGAGAACAAGTCAATGCAACCTTTTTCGTTGTCGGGCAAATGACACAAACCCGCCACCAAATGATTAAGCAAATGGTTCGTGAAGGTCATGAGATCGCCAACCACTCATTCAGCCACCCCGACCTCGCCAAGCTAGACCTTCTCGATATCCTTACCGAATACAAAGCCACCCAACTCGCGGTCGAAGAAATCACCGGGAAGCAACCCCGATACTGCCGCCCACCCGGCGGGAGAATGGACGAAAAAACCCTCCGCGCCGCTTCTGCCCTCGGCTTAACAACTGTTTATTGGAATTCAAACCCCGGCGACTACAAGTTCACCGATCCCAACGACATCCTAAACAAACTTCGCGAAACACGACAAAACGGCAGCATCATACTCCTCCACTCTGGCCTCCCCGCAACCGTCGAAGCCCTCAAAACTTACATCCCCGAATCAATCGAAATGGGGTTTGATTTTGTCCTCCTCGACGCTTGGGATGGTCAAGAAACTAGCTCAAACCCCTTCCCGCGAACTGCAATCACCGGTTACAAATCGCGTAGCACCGCAACTATGCTCTAATTCAGTCCAACCCATTCAAACTGAGACAAATACCCCGGCGCGAACCCCTTCCCACTCACCGCCGGAACCATATTCACACCCAACGGGCTCCACTTGAATTTCCGTCCCAACCATGTCGTCCCCACCGTCCGTTTCTTCATCGACACCTTAGCCATGTGTAAAAAACCGGCTTTTACTTCCATTGGCGGAAATCCTTCTCGACCGACTTCAATCTTAAGCTCTTTCCCAAGCAAACTCCCGTTGACCAAAACAACTCCAGCCCCGTCCGAAAACTCTGCCACATAGCTGGCTTCGTCCGGCGCATTTGAAACCACATCTCTAACCTCAAAATCTTCTACTTTCTTAAAAACGACTGCCAACTCCTTCGGAACCCGCTTCTCAATCACAACTGCTGCCCGCCGCGCACGCTCTGCCGCCTCAGCCGCCTTGTTTGCCGCTCGATCGCCTACTTCGCGGTAATTCCGCGCCATCATGAAAATCCCTGCTACCACAATAATAGCAATCACCGACCCCACAATCGTTTTCCCCAAAATCACCTCGCGAGGTTCAGATTCATTCTCTTCGATATCCATGAATTTCTCCGGCTTTCCCCAACCCATATAACCGCACCAACATTATATTTGAATCAACCTGCCAAAACTCCTAAAATTCCAGCCAGCGGACCCGACCCGCTACACAGAACCCGTAGGTATACTCCCGCCCGGTTCGCCGAGGTTTTCTCAACAGAAAATTAAACGGCGCAAAGAGGATTTCAAAACGTTATGTCGATTCATGGCACCGTCGTGCAAGTTACCGGACCAGTTGTGGACTGCCGCTTCCCTAATGAAGCCCTTCCCGAAATCTACAACTCCCTAGTCATCAAAGACGAAAAGCGAGGCATCAACCTCACCGTCGAAGTCGCCCTTCACCTTGGCGATGACATGGTGCGCGCAATCGCCCTCAGCTCCACCGACGGTCTCGTCCGTGGAATGGAAGCGGTTGACACGGGTGGCCCCGTTCAAGTCCCCGTTGGCGAAAAATGTCTCGGTCGAGTCTTCAACCTCCTCGGTCAAACCATCGATGGTGGAGAACAAGTCACCGACACCCCGACTTACCCCATCCACCGCAAGCCACCCGAATTTAGCCAACAAAACGTTAAAGTCGAACTCCTCCAAACCGGTCTTAAGGTTGTTGACCTCCTCATCCCCTTCAACAAAGGTGGAAAAATTGGTCTCTTCGGTGGTGCTGGTCTCGGCAAAACAGTTCTTATCCAAGAACTCATCCGAAACATCGCTGTTGAAGCTTCCGGTGTATCTATGTTCGCCGGCGTCGGAGAACGAACTCGCGAAGGGAATGACCTCTGGCGAGAAATGAAGGAAACAACGTTTACCGACGTTGATGGTTCAACCAAGCGCGTTATCGACAAAACCGCAATGGTCTTCGGTCAGATGAACGAGCCGCCAGGAGCCCGACTCCGCGTTGCTCTCTCCGCGATGGCTATGGCCGAATACTTCCGTGATGAAGTCGGTACCGACGTTCTTGTCTTCGTTGACAACGTCTTCCGATTCGTCCAAGCAGGTTCCGAAGTTTCCGCTCTTCTCGGCCGGATGCCAAGTGCTGTTGGTTACCAACCAACCCTTGCAACCGAAATGGGACTTCTCCAAGAACGAATTACCTCAACGACCAAGGGATCAATCACCTCGGTACAAGCGGTCTACGTTCCTGCAGACGACCCATCCGACCCTGCTCCGGCAACCACCTTTAGCCACCTTGACGCCTACGTCTACCTCGAACGATCAATCGCTTCAAAGGGTCTCTACCCGGCTGTTGACCCGCTCGCTTCGACTTCCAAAAACCTCGACCCGCGCATTGTCGGCGAGCGACACTACAAAGTTGCACGCGACGTCCAACAAATTCTTCAGCGCTACCGCGAACTTCAAGACATCATCGCGATTCTTGGTATCGACGAACTCAGCGATGATGACAAGTTGGTTGTAGGCCGAGCTCGAAAGGTCGAGCGATTCATGTCTCAACCGAACTTCGTTGCTGAGCAATTCACCGGAAACCCCGGTAGATACGTCACCATCGAAGATACGGTCGACGCGTTCGAAATGCTCTGTAAAGGCGAACTCGATGACATCCCAGAACAAGCATTCTTGTACTGTGGTGGTCTCGACGACGTGTACGCAAAAGCCAAAAAACTTCAGGAAGCGTAATTCGTGGCAAACTTCAAGCTCTCCGTGGTCGCCCCTGATCGCACCGTCTTCGAAGACGAAGTGCGAAGCGCGGTATTTCCCGCCGTTTACGGCTACTTCGGTATCTGGAGCAACCATGAGCCAATGCTGGTTGCCCTCAAACCTGGTCTCGTCAGTTACGTTGATGCCAAAGGCCAAGATCACTTCGTCTCCATCTCCGGTGGTTTCCTCGAAACCTCCGGAGCCGGAGCAATCGTTCTCGCTCAAGATGCCGTTCGATCATCAGAAATTGATCTCGCTGAAGCTGAAGCCCAACTCGAAGAAGCACGCAAAGTCCTTCGCGGAGAATCGTCCTCGATGACCCTCGATCAAGCAATGCACGAATTCGACAAAGCAACCTCACGACGCGAACTCGTACGGCGACAGCGCTAAGAACCGCTTCCTGGTTTCCGACGTCTGGAATATAACCCTCCGACAAAATGGCGCCGTCTATTCTTCTCGCATTCACCATCGGGCAACTCCAAACCGAGTCGCCCGCTGGTGCTTTTACAAAAACCGAAGCCGATCGGTTGGTAGCCTATTGGAATCAGCCGGAACGCATGAAGTCGGAAGATCTCAAGCCAACCGAACCTTACCAAGCTGTTTATTCTCCAATCGCCTCCGCGTGGCTCTACAATTTCTATAAAAAGCGCGACCCCAACCAACCCATCATTCCGACTAAACCAGTCGTTGCCCGCACTTCCCGCCATAAAGAATGGGATGCAATTATTGATCAACAATTCAGCCGTGATTACGCCTGGGCTCAATCCATCGCCGTGTGGATGAACGCCGGATTAGCATCAAATTCATCGGAAGGACCAGTTTCAAGACCACTTGGTCAAATTCCCGCCGACCTCAACTCAACCGCCGGAACCCCACCCCCGTTTTATCTCGTCTATCGCCCCCAAAAAATCACGATTAGCCTGGAAAGCTATCTAGGCATTTTTGAAGAAGGTGTCGATGTACCGCGCAAATACCCGTTCCTCCGAAGCGCAATCGGCACTGTCAGTAGCAGTACTCCTCCCAATCCTCACGAGCTGAACAGCCTGGCAACTGCGGCCAATCTTCCAAAGAACCTCGTCAAACCTCTCCTCGCTGTGGCAAGCCTCGAAGGTGGATTCGACACCATTAACACCTACGACACCGGCGGTATCTCTCTCGGCATCATCCAATTCGCCAGCCTAATGACTGGACGAGGAAGCCTCTCCAGCCTTCTTCTTACTTATAAAAACCGGCAGCCCTCGGAATTCACCGCAAACTTCCGCCGTTACGGAATCGACGTCGCATACGATGGAAGACTCACCGTAATCGACCCTCGTACCGGATTTGAAAACTCCGGGGCCGATGCCGTACGCGTCGTCGTCGAAGATAAACGCCTCACCGCTGTTTTCCAACGTGCTGCCAAACTGAGCTCTAATTTCCGCGCCGCCCAACTTAGACTTCTCGGTGAAGCATATAACCCCGCTCGATTATCAATTCCCGTAACCCTCGGCAACATCACCACCCCCGTTCAAATTAGTAAATTCATTACTTCCGAAGCCGGATTAGCTACACTTATGGATCGATTAGTCAACAGAGGCTCCATCGACCCACTTTCTGAAGTTGTGTCCAATTTAGCTCGTCAGAACAACATCACATCTATTTCCGGACTAGTCGGTCTAGAACGCCAAATTATCGAACAACTCACTTACCGCCACGATTTCCTCGCCGTCTCTACTTTAACTCAACCAAGCGAAAGTCTACTTGCCGAAAATCACCCCGAAAGCGGAATTACCGGAATTCCAAATGGTAAGCCCAATGCAATGGGAGTTATCGGAAAGCCTGTTCCCGGAAATCGAGAGTTAGTCCAAAACGATACTCAAGTCGCCCCCTTTGACCCCACGCAAGTCGGCAAAGTTAGCTCTCCCAATGCTCCTAAAAGTGACCCAAAAACCACTTCTCCCCCCCCTGTTTCCCGCGAAACCACCCCGTCCAAGCCCGTCGGCCCCATAACAATTACGGGTGGATAACCCTCTTTTTTGCCAAAATTTGTACTAAAATAATTAAGGGAAAGGAAAAATCTATGTCCGTTGTCGTTTTAACCAAAGTCGGTCTAATCGTCTCAATTGCCGGTATCGCCGCTATCACCTACAATCTGACCCCTAAGGCTGAACCCATTTTTACTACTGAAGAAATCACCTCAATCAAAAAATTCTGGTCGGAGCCAAACCGTCACGTCGTCTCATTCCTACCTAATTCCGATACCAGCGGCCCTTACCAAGCCAGACTAACCCCCGAAGGTTCCACCTGGCTTCTTAAATACTTCAAGGCGAAAGGCAGCGGCGGCAAAATCTCCCCGACTCAAGATCCTTCCCCAAACTCTGAACGGCAAAAAGTTTGGGATGCCTGGATCGATTCCGAATACAACTGGGATGAATGGCAAGCCACAATTCGGAGCTGGGATCTTAATCAGCGAGCAACTGGCTTACGCCTTACCGATCCCCTGCCACCAACCGGCACTCGCCCCCAACAGCCAACGGCTATTCCGGCTGACCTTAAACAACTCGCCGGCGAACCGCCCAAGTTTGTCGAAGCTGTTACCCCAAGACTCTTCAAAACAACCTTCCCCGATTTCATCCACTCTGCTCCCGATAACACCAAAGTACGGCGGAAATTTGCTTACTACCGATTCCGCGAAGGAATTATGGATGTCGGAACTCCCATCCGCCCACAACTCGAAAAACTCGCTCCTCTGTTCGAGAGAGCCGGCGTCGACGAATCAAAACTCCGCATTTTTAGCGCCGTCTCTTCCCTTGAAGGCGGATTCGACAGCATCAACACTTACGACACCGGTTATGTCAG
Organism: Fimbriimonadaceae bacterium; assembly: GCA_027492935.1. Taxonomy (GTDB): domain Bacteria; phylum Armatimonadota; class Fimbriimonadia; order Fimbriimonadales; family Fimbriimonadaceae; genus UphvI-Ar2. Next base: position 4,204 of record JAPUDU010000149.1, on the reverse strand, counting down.
CGTCGGCTTCATTCAGTTCGCCTCCCTAAGCGGCGGCTCAGGTTCCCTCGGCCAAGTCATGCTCGATATGAAGAAAGAAACCCCCGATGACTTTGAGAACAACTTCCGTCGATTCGGCCTCGATGTCACAAACAAAGGCGAGCTCGTCGCCGTGAAACTCGATACGGGTGAAATCAAGATTGGCGCCGAAGCCAATGCCGAAATCATTAACAATCGCCGTTACGCCAGTACCTTCGTTCGCGCCGGAAAACTCAGCGAATCATTCAAACTCGCCCAAATCCGCGTCGCCATGGATCAGTACTATCCCGCCGAAGACAGCATCACCGTCACCCTCAATGGAGTTTCCCAAACCGGCAAAATTAAAGATTTCATCCAAACTGAAGCCGGACTCGCAACATTTATGGACCGAAAGGTCAACACCGGCAAGTACGGAGATCTTAATAACATCCTCGAAAACATGGCCGCCGACTATGGACTGACCAGTCTAAAAGAGTGTGCTAAGCTCGAATATCAAATCACTCGAGCTATGATTTGGCGAAAAGATTACTGTAGCCCAGACTACGCGCTCACCAAGCCCCGTGACCTCGGACTCACCAAATCACGAGGTGGTGGCGGTCGAAATAATCGTGGAAATCCACCTCCAGCCGCACATTAATCTCCCGTATTCCGTAGAATGATGATAGGATAACATCATGTCTACAGATACTAAAACCGCTCATCCGCCGGTCGTTAACTACGATGAATGGCGCAAAGCGCGAGTCGCTCACCTTGCGCGCGAAAAAGAACTAACCAAAGAACTTGATCAACTAAAAGCCGACCGCCGTCGTCTGCCCATGCACAAGGTCGAAAAGGATTACAAATTCCAAGGCCCAAAAGGCGAAGTCTCACTCCTCGACCTTTTTGGCGAAAATCACACCCTCGCCGTCTATCACTTTATGTTTGATCCTGAATGGGACAAGGGCTGCGGTGGATGCACTGCCTGGACAGATGGGATCAGCCACGACACTGTAGATTCCGCCGCTAAGTTAGGAGTTGGATATATCAACGTTTCCCGCGCTCCACTCGAAAAATTGCAAAAGTTTGCCGACGAAAAAGGCTGGTGGGTGCCCTGGTACTCGTCCTTTGGCAGTGATTTCAACTACGATTTTCAAGCCACATTAGACGATAACGTCCAAGAGCCAGAATACAACTATCGCTCCCGTGATGAAGTCGAAGCCGCTCACGGTAAACGTCCAGATTTCAAAGGCGAAACTCCCGGAATGAGCATCTTTATGCGCGTTGGCGATGACATCTATCACACCTATTCGGTCTACGAGCGAGGTGTCGAATCAATGATCCAATCGTACGGACTTCTCGATTTCACCCCCTACGGTCGCCAAGAAGATTTCGAAGATTCCCCCGCTGGTTTCCCTCAAAAACCAACTTACGGTTAAGTCAAAACCGAAATTATCCCCTCCATACGGAGGGGATAATTTACTTAAAGTTACCGACCCGGATCGTCCAGACCATTCCCTTGTGTTGGTGTCTGCCAACTCTTCCAATAGTCCGGATCTTCAATCCCAACCGCCGCTGCCGTTAGCTTCAAAGGATGGAATGTATCCATCATCACCGCCAGCTCCTTAGTTTCTGTATGCGGCATTGATGCCTCCACTGCCCCCGGCTGAGGTCCATGCGGAATCCCGAGAGGATGCAACGTAATCGATCCTTCCTGAATCCCCTTACGACTCCCAAATTTATCGTTGCAATAATAAAGCACTTCATCCGAATCCACATTTGAGTGGTTATAAGGAATCTTAATCGCCTCGGGGTGGTAGTCCAAAACCCGTGGGCAGAACGAACACACCACAAAGCCATTCGCCGCAAACGTTTGGTGAATCGGCGGCGGCATATGCAATTGCCCCGTAATCGGCTGGAAGTCATGAATCGAAAACGCCACCGGATAAACAAATCCATCCCAACCGACAATGTCAAACGGGTGGAACGGATACGTGTAAAGCGTATGTCGCCCCCGACTCCGTACAATCACTTCGTGATCTTCGCGCAAGTTGTATGTCTTCAGTTCATGCGGTGGCCTAAAATCACGCTCCGTATAAGGCGCATGCTCCATCAACTGTCCGTAAGCGTTGCGGTAACGCTTAGGAGTTGAAACCGGCCCAAGGCTCTCCAAAACCAACATCCGAACGGGATAACTCTCAAAATCTAACCGATAAATCGTCCCGCGAGGAACCACAACATAGTCGCCCTTCCGAATCGCCACATCGCCATACATCGAAGACAATGTTCCTTCACCATCGTGGATAAACAAAATTTCATCCGCTTCTGTGTTCTTAAAGAACTGTTTCTCCGGCATCGATTCAGCCACCAAAGCCTGCGCCCACGTACAATCCTGATTCCCCATCAGAACCGTTCGGCCAGTAACAAAGTTGCCACTCGCTTCCATCCGCTTTGTCACCAAATGCCGATGTCGCAACGGCTCATCATCCAGATAAACTGGCTTAACACTCCCCAAATCCGCCCAAGACTTAACTTCCGTCGGCAAATTGATGTGATACATCGTGCTCATCGGCCCATCAAAACCATGCGTGCTAAAAAGCTGCTCCGCATACAATTTCCCCTCGCCATCTCTAAATTGAATGTGCTTCTTTCGCGGCAATTCGCCCAATGCGTGATATCGAATCATCTTCGTTTCTCTGCAAAACATTTTACACCGAACTCGCCAAAGGACTTTCGGCCTAGTTTCAATTGAGCCACCCTGCAGAACTACCAGGAACTCCCGTTATCCATACTAGAACGCAAGGACTTCGACCGAAACGGCACGACTGGTGCGAACCAGATCACGCAAAGCCACGGATCTCTAGCAGACCGCCGGGTTACCAAAATCGAAATCAGTTTCAAAGAGAGGTCATCAGCGTGAAAATATCAAACCAACAAATCGAAGAAATTAAAAAAGGCAATCCCGTCGCACAAACCAAAGTCGATGCTGCTGTCATCAAATTGATGGACGCTGATCTAATCGCTGAAGTCACTGCAAAGGTGAAAGCCGCTCCCGACCGAGAAGAAATGATCGCTGATCTTAAAGCGAGAATCGAAGCCGGTCAATACAATCCAACCGGTGAAGAAATCACCGACACAATGATTCGACGAGCAATCGCAGACCGAATCACTGAGTAAAACAAAATTTAACTCAAGACACCCCAAAAACATCCAAACACCTCGTCACTCTGACGGGGTGTTCTCTTTTTCCACATTAAGGTATTTCTAATTGAAACTACCGAGCCCCCATATTAGTTAAACTTTGTAGGGCGAAATAATTTACATGGCAACCTTCGAGCGCGACTCCTCAGGTAATTGGACTGTTGTAGATTCTACGTCTCCAAATCGTGCATTCGTCGCAATACTCGCAACTCTTGCTTTTCTATCTCTCAGTTCTATGGTGCTGCTCAAGCCCGCTATTGCCTCAATTTCTACAAAGAGCCATCAACCTCCCAGCATCGTTCAAGAATCTACGACAACCTCTAACACTGAACTGATCCCGCCTACATACGGACACATCAAACTCGGTGCCTTCGCCGGAGAGGCCGCAAACATCGCTGGCCTTACCTATATTTCAACCACTGGCCTCGCCAACAAAGCCGACTACGCCAAATACCGATCTTCCGTCCGCTCCACCTACGGCGTTGATCTTGAGGACATGAACTACCTTTCCCTCGCCCCAGATAACCTCAGCGAGCGACTCACGAAACTTAAAATATGGCTTCTGATGGCCGGTAAATACGGCGATGTCACCCTCGCCCTCGAACCTCTCGGCAAAGAGGAATACGACATCTTCGAAAACAAAAAATTAATGACACGACTCGCCGGAATCTTCCAGCTTGCCAATGAACGCGGCATCACCATCTGGATCCGCTTCGCTTCCGAATCAAACCTCCGTGGTTCTGAATATTCCGCCGTCAACAAACCCGAACGATTCTACGAAACAGCCGAAGCATTCAAAGCCCAAATGCCCGAAAACGTCAAACTCGTTTTCTCTCCGCTCATCAATACATACGTCCTCGGCCACGACTACCAAAAGCCGTTAGCCAGAAAGATGTTCTACGGCCCCCACAACGAGAACAAAATCTGGGATCGTATCGGCGGAACCATCTACCGCACCGACATCGCTCTTGCTCCCATGTTCAACATGTACTACCAAGACATGCTCGAG
>JAPUDU010000148.1:13678-15095 GCA_027492935.1 Fimbriimonadaceae bacterium | reverse complement strand
CTCCGAAATTTTTCCAATTCTTGCAGAGCCGGGTGTCCGTACTTTCGATCAACAGATTCCTTCGGCGCATTCGGACAAGGAATGTCCCAACTTCCCGAACACAAAGGTTGGGCAGGCATATTCAACAACAACCCCTGTCGAAGGTAGTCGTCAATCTTCAATCCATTTTTATCGAAAAGCGGATACTCTTCATCATTAACGACTTCTGCATATCCGTCTGATCCATAACAACTAGGAATCCCCTCAACCGGAAAATCATCGTCCATCGTGAACTCAATATCAAGTTCAATAGGTTCCCCGCAACGAGCACATTCAACGACTAACCTCGTTTTAAACTCAGATTTGACGATCAAAGCGTTACCCGTGCTAACCCCCTCCAAAAATCCCTCAAGCGGAATCAAAAGGTCAATATCTGCTTCTTCGTCGAGTTCAGTTGCGATGTCAAACGCCAAACGTTTGCCGGGATTCTGAACTGCCTCGTTCAAATCAACCAAACCGTGGCGTGTCATAACTCGTAAGTTTACCAACCTGAAACTTGTGGAGTTCACCGCAAGCCCCTCCTAATCAAGAGTAGTTGCACCTAAAAGTATATGAAGAAGGAAAAACTATGATTTCAGGAGGTGCACCTCAAACACGACAGCAAGATTCCACCATCCGTGGGGCCGTTTTTAAAGCTCTCGACCATAAATCTGTCTTCAATACTGTTTCTAAACTAAACACTATTGTTGGCAACGAAAATATCTCTCCTGTAATGTTGACCCGGTTAGTTGTTCCAACTCCAGAATTTGAAAGCAATATCAAAAGGGGACTCAAAAAGGGCATCTATACCGACGAGCCCATCGATTTCCCAGATCTCCGCCAAGCATTCGCTTCACTAGCTCAAGAAGTTTCATGGGAAATTGCCGTCACCGCAGGCCTCGAAACAATTATTCGACCCATGCTTAAGGATCAGGCAATTTCTGCTAAAGAATTTATGCGCCACGCCCTGGCGACAGCCGCCGGATGTGGAGTGATCGCAAGAAATCTCGGTCTTCCTCGCCAACAGTTTATTGTCGCTGGGCTTTTTCATAATGTGGGTATTCCTGTTCTCGTCAACTCATTTGCAAATACTTACAACAACTTCTTTGAACAATTAAGTGGTTCACAGTTAATGCTAGAAACCCTGGAGTCTTCCGAGTTCGGATTCACACACGAAGATGCCGGATCAGCTTTTCTAATGGCTTGCACCTTTCCCGATAACGCCTGGCGGCCTGCCGCTGGTCATCACGGAAGTGACCAAACCAATGACTTGATTGCCGCCAGTGTGCGACTTTGCTCGAACATTGCTCATCAAGTGGGATGCACTCTCGGCATCGCCAACGCCTGCAATCCCTTGCACCCAAACCTGATTTCTGCCATAGGTTTAAACGACTCTGCA
>JAPUDU010000148.1:5704-13668 GCA_027492935.1 Fimbriimonadaceae bacterium | reverse complement strand
CCCGGAATCTCACCCGCCTCAAACCCTTTCCACCAAAACTTTATTGCCCCCTTTTTTTAACACGACTCTGCAATGTCAGAAATGGCGAATTGCATGGCCGCTGCTGCTATGCGTGGCGCTAAATACGACTAACTCATAAAAATCTAAGTTCAAAGATTGTGAAAAATTCACGTTTCTGAACGAAGGCGGGCAATCAGCGCGTCAATTGGTGTACGCTTGCGGAACCAGCGCATGGTGGACGTGAGATGTCATGTGCAAGCTTAAGCGATTGTGAGTGATTGAATGCAGGATTTTGCTTTGAAAAAGTGGTGGATTCTATTCGTGGCCGGTGCCGTAGTAGTGGGTTGCGCCGGTGGAGTAGGAAATGTTTCTAGTACGACTGGTGGATCAACTACCGGTACTACAGGAACGACCGGTACAACTGGAACGACTCGATCTGTTCCCCAAGTGGCCCTTCCTAGTAACCAGGCTGAAGTGCGTGTCTCCTTCCTTTCGGGGCAAGGCCGACGAGCGCCAGGTTCTCTTTCGGCTCAGTTAAACGTCATTAGACTTCGAATTGGCGGAACCGACATCATCCCAACCCAGTTTAACGGGTCAACAGATGGTGTTAACGTTCAACTAGATGGCTTTACGTCTAACAAATACGGATTTGCTCAAAGTCTTGGCAACAGCACCGGCAAGGATTACCAAATCTTCAGCACGGTTATTACCAAAATGTTTGAAGAGCAAGTCAACGGAACTTACAGTAACATTTTCACGGGTTCATTCCCAATCGAAAACATCCCAGTTAATGTTCCGGTTCGTCCAGGTCGACAAAGCACCCTTCAAATTTATTTCAACAATGCAGCTGTTGGTTTTGACGGCGGCACCAATGAGCCCACATTTGATCTAAACGAATTCAACTTGGAAAATGCCTTGGACGGAACAAACCGAATCCAAGGATTCTTCAGTGACATGATCTCATTCGATATTTCGAATGTCGCCACGCGACCGACCATGAGCGCCGGCGGCGATGCCGACAAATTCATGTTGTCTGGCGATGCCATGGGGCTTTCCCGATCTTCGAACTTTGATGGATCGTTCGATCTCTTCAGCCCGAACTTTGTCGAGTCTGGTGTTACAACCAACCCAGTTCAATTGCCGGAAGGCGTTGCTCCTGGTACCTACAATGTTCTTGAGCCAAATCCTGCAGTCATCCCGCCAGATGTTGCTCGCATCACTGCTCTTCAAGGCGTATGGCGAGACGTTAACAGCGTAATCACCAACCTCGGAAACACTGGAATCATTGTCTTCCCGACAACGCGACCTGGTGAACCCGATATGGCTGTCGCATATGTTCGCACTGGCGGTCAAATCACTGGACTCTGGTTCGGTAATGCAACGGTTACCTCAAACGGTGGCACTGTTTCCCTCTGGCCGGTTAGCCAAGCTGCAGTAGCAGAAGGTAGCCGAACCGGTGGATTCACAGGAACGTTCAGCAACTTGACCAAAGTTGGTGGCGTGACAAAAGACGGTGACTACACCTTGACTGGTGCACCGGGAGCCTTGGGCTCAACTGGTGTCTTCGCTGTCTACACCCAATAAAAAAACTCATTCGATCCTTGCCGGAATTGATACCGAATACGGTTTCACCGTCGAGGGTCGAAGTGTAAACTCACAAGCAGACGATAGCATTGCCTTCGTCCGGTCTTCACCGGATGAAGGCTTTTTACATTGGGATTACCGCTCAGAAAATCCCCGTCAAGATATGCGCGGGTTCCAGGTCAGTCACTTAAGCCCAGATCTTGTCGATGCGGAATATGATCGTAATCGAGCCCGGCCCCCTGCCGCCGAAGAAAGATCCGACCGAGTTCTGCCAAACGGAGCACGGTTTTACAACGACCACGGACACCCCGAGTACGCCACCCCGGAATGTTGGAGCCTGGCCGACATCATCGCTCACGAGCAGTTTGGCGACCAGATTGTCCTGAAAGCTGCGCAGAAATTCTCAGTGGAAATCCAAAGCGAAGTCAAAGTCTATAAAAACAACACAGACTTCCACGGCTCATCGTGGGGCACACACGAAAGCTTCCTCGTCCCCCGCCACCACGACTTTAATAAACTGGCGCAAGCAATAATCCCCATCCTCATTGCTCGTCAAGTCGTTTCCGGAGCGGGCAAAGTCGGTTCGGAATCTAAAGGCCCGGTCAAATTCCAGCTCTCCCAACGCGCCGACTTCTTTGTCGAAGCAATGAACATTGAGACCCTCTCTCGACGCCCCGTCTTTAACACCCGCGACGAACCCCACGCTAATGCTAATCTCTGGCGTCGCCTCCATGTAATCAGTGGAGACAGCAACATGCACGCAGGCTGCACAGCTCGAAAAATTGGCTTAATCAAACTCGCACTGATTCTTCTCGATCAGGATCATGTACCGCTCTGGCGAATCCCCGATCCGGTCACAAGTTTTCAGTTGGTGAGTCGAGATTCCACCGGCGAGGGCCGCATCGAGTTAGAAGATCGAAACTGGACAACCCCACGCCAAGTCCTCGAATCATATTGTGATGCTGCAGATCACGCCGAAATCGCAGACCCTGAAATCCACATGCTCATAACCGAAACTCGGCAGCTCTTAGAAGATCGCCATTCAAACCACGAAAACTTCTGGCCAAAAGTAGACTGGGCCGCCAAACTCTGGCTTCTCAACCAGTTTGCCGAATCAGGCGAAGGCTGGGATCAAACAACGATGCAGAGCCTTGATCTGCAATATCACCTTCTCGATCCCGCAGAAGGATTGTTTTTTGGCCTTCAGGGCGGCAACTACCTCGACCTGCCCTCAATCGCCTCCGTTTCCCCTCAAATGGCTCCCAGCGGCTCACGCGCCATTGTACGCGCCCTTCTCATCCAACGCTTCCGCGACCAACTCGAATCAATCTCCTGGAGCACTGTCCGGCTAAAATCAGGCGAACAATTTTCTTTAGACCCTTCGATCTGGTACGAAAGTGATCTCTTCAACGTAGAATCAATCGAAGAACTCCGCAACAGGATTGCTCAATGATAAAAGCTGATAGAAAACAAGCACCCCAATCCCCCGAACCGCAAAGAAAATTGGGTGATGAAAGCGGCCCGTCAAAACCGGATATCGATCGACCTGCAGCACCAAACGAGCTTCTTCGTCGCATGAAAAATGTTGACCCCGACCAAGCAAAAAAATATCGTCAGCGATCCGGTCAATGAACAAATCCCCCATCCAAGATTTCGCCGAATTAGTCGGCTTTGAACCTAAACCGGTTCCTCCCAATCACGTCCATGGCACTACCGTTATCGCAATTCGATACAACGAAGGTGTCCTCATCATCGCCGACCGGCGTGCAACGATGGGCAACATCATCATGTTCGAAGGTGCCGAAAAAATCGAAATTCTCGATGATGAAACCGTAGTTGCGATTAGTGGCGCCTACGCTCGATCACTTGAGGTCTGCCGATACCTGCGCCACGCTTTCAAGTACTACGAGCGACTCAATCTATTCGAAATCTCCACCGAAGGCAAACTTATGGAAATTTCGCGAGCTTTGGCCAACAACATGGAAATGGCGATGCAAGGCGGAGTGTTCTTGCCCATCGCTGCAACCTACAATAAAAAAACTAACGACTTCGGTGTTTATTTCTTCGATACTGCCGGGGCAAGGTTCTTAGGCGCAGATTATGCCGCCGCTGGTTCAGGATCAGAGCGAATCCGAGGTGTATTTGAATTCATTGCCCGAACAAAAGGTAAATGGGCAACTCGATCTCGAGAAGATGTTCTTGTCGATGCTGTAACTCTCCTGGAACTCGCCGCCGATATGGATAGTGCGACCAGTGGTGTCCGTCGTCACCTGCCCGTAATTGCCGACCTCACCCGAGAAGGTGTCCGGCGATACGGTGATGACGAAATCCTTGCCGCAGTCCAAAAAATTCCGATCTAATTGAAACAAAAAAATCCTCCGAGCAATGCTCAGAGGATTTTTAAGTTTTGAATCAGCTTAGAACTTGTAGCCGATGTAGAAACCAAGCGCGGTTGCCCGTGCTCCGTTTGCTCCGTCGGAGTAGTTAAAGTTCACTTCGCCAAAAATGTTGTCGCCCAGTTCTTGACCAACACCAACTCGACCCGCCAAAACGGTTTTAGTTGAAGTCAAGTCGACGATAGCAATACCAAGACCAACTTGGAAGTACTGTCGCTTTTCTACTGCATCACCCATGTAAAATCGTTGGTTCAAAAGGATCGGGAAGGCATTGCCTTTAGCACCCGAACCAGATTTACCCATCCAATCAATGGAAAGCATGGTTACCGCATTATCTAAAAGGCGGAAGTCAGTATTGAAGTCAGCACCGAAACCAATATAGCTAGGAGCTATGTTTCGCATTGCCGAATCAATCGGGTACACGTAACCGAGTCGGAACGAGACGTTCGTCGGTTCTTCAAGGTAATTCACTTGGGCCGAGCCAATTGCCGTAAGACAAATCGCTGTCAGCAGAGTCACATTCTTCATGGTTCGTTCTTCCGTTCAGGAATGCCCAAATTGATTTGAGCGTCCCTATTCTACTGGAACGGACGCCTCAGGTCAAACGAATGAGTCAATTTTGTGGGCGGTAAACTCATTTTTCGATGCCCAAACTCCTATTTGAACTCGGATGCGAAGAAATGCCCGCGTCTGCAGTTGATCGCGCGACCCAAGATTTTCTCGAACAAGTGACCAATCGACTCACTGAAGCGGGACTTTTTTACGGAAATTCTCGCGTTTTGGGCACTCCGCGACGAATTATTCTCGGAATTGACGAAATCCCCGACCGCCAACCCGACCGCACCGAAGAATCCCGTGGCCCACGCGCTCAAGCCGCTTTCGATAGTGAAGGAAACCCAACAAAAGCTCTCGAAGGCTTCTGCCGGGGGCAAGGAATCACCGTGGATCAAGTCACAACTCGCGAAGACTATGTCTGGATTACAAAATCAATTCCAGGCAAACCAACCGTCGAGCTACTGGCCGAAATCCTTCCCGAATCTCTCAAATCGCTTAAATTCGATAAAACCATGCGATGGGGTCTCCAAAAAGCCCGATTCGTACGCCCAATCCGCTGGATTCTTGCTCGTTTAGATAACGACCTCATCAATTTCAACCTATTTGATGTTCAGTCCGGACTCACATCGCGAGGCCACCGATTTATGGCTCCTCAAGAATTCACTCCCATCTCATGGGATAACCACCTCACCCTCCTTCGCGATCATTTCGTCGAACCAGACCCAATCGAACGACGAAACCGCATCATCACAGAAGCGAAATCAGTCGCATCAGGAACACCAGACCTTCCCGAAGCTTTGGTAAACGAAAACGTTCACCTCAACGAGTGGCCAACCGCTCACGAAGGAACCTTCGCTGAAGAATTTCTGAACCTCCCCGACCCGGTTCTCGTTACTGCAATGGCAAAACATGAACGATTCTTCCCCGTTCGGGATGGATCAGGCAAGATTCTCAACAAGTTCATCTCCATCCGCAACAATGGAACCGAAGCCAGTGTAAAAGTCGGAAACGAATGGGTTCTCAATGCTCGCTTTAACGACGCCCGCTTCTTCTACAACGAGGATCAAAAGCGAACTCTGGCTGATTTCCTTTCTGATACCGAGCAGATGCTTTTCCAAGATCAACTCGGTACCGTTCGCCAACGCGCCGATCGCCTCGCTAATTTAACCGTTGAAATCAACAAAGCTCTGGGTGGAACGAACAATGAAGACGCCCGCAACGCTGGTCTCTACGCTAAAGCCGATCTGAGCACCGGGCTTGTCAGCGAATTAAGTAGCCTCCAAGGCGTTGTCGGCGGACAATACGCCCTCCGCGAAGGATACAGCCCCGCTGTCGCCCAAGCAATTGGCGCCCAATATTCCCTCCCAGCCGAATACAGCGATCAAACTCGCCTCGGAATAGCCCTACTCGTTGCCGATCAAATCGATAAGCTCGCAGGGTTCCTCGGTTTAGGCATGATTCCTAAGGGAAGCAGCGATCCGTTCGGCCTCCGCCGCGCCGCAGGTTTCACAATTCAAGCAACCTGGCTAACTTTGCAGCCGATAGAACTCGCACCCTTCATGGAATTTGCATTTGCTGAGTACAAGAAACAAAACGTAGAACTCGACTCGGCACAAGCCGAAGCCGCTCTCACCGAACTATTCCAAAGCCGCTACGTGGCTCTGATGCCTGAAGTCGATCACGATATCCATGATGCGGCTGTAGCGTCTGGAACTTGGAGTCAACTTTCCCAACCCAACGATTACACTCGTCGGGTAAGCGAACTCGCAGAGCTTAAAAAAGATTCCGCTATAATCCAAACCTATACTCGGCCACTCAATATCTTGTCTGCTGCTCGAGCAAAAGAAGCACTCACGCAAACCCAGATCAACGAAGGGGATCTGACTCCAGAAGGCAAGGCTCTTTACCAAGCGGTAATAACCAAATCAGACCTTAAAGCCCCGATTCACAGCTTCTTTGAGTCAACCATGATCAACGACGAAGACCCGACAATCCGTAGCCGAAACCTCAGTCTTATCCAATTGGTTGAAGTAGAGCTACTGAAAATTGGAGATTTCACCAAAATCGTTATTGAAGGTTAATCCAACGGATATTTCTTCACCAGCTTCAAAACATCGCGGAACTCATCTGTTCCCGCTTCGCCAAGCCATTCATAAACCACACTTTCTGTGTGGCAAATCCATGCGCCTGCATCGCGAAGCCGTTTAACCGCGAGTTTCGACGCTTCCTCAGATCGGCTCGTAATCGCATCCATCGCCAGATACACTTCGATTCCCATTGATAGCAAATCAAGTGCTGTCTGGCAAACACAAATGTGCGTCTCACAACCCACTAAAACAATCTGGCGAGCCCCCGAATCACGTACCATTTGCAGAAAATCTTGATTCCCACAACACGAAAAACTCATTTTCGCCAGTGAAGGCCCTTCAATCATCGTCGCGAGTGCTTCCTCTGTGCCGCCCATCCTCTCGGGATACTGCACAGTCGCAACAACGGGAACCTCCAAACGATTCGCGCTTTCAACCAAAAACTTAACTCGGGCTAGCGTCTTGTCATACTCTAAACATCCTTCCATGAATTTGGGTTGAACATCAATCACAACCACAAACGATTCATCTGCTAATAATCTCATAATCGTTAAACCGAAGGAGCGATTTCACCTGAGCAGTCGCCGAAGCCGATTCGGAAACCATCACCCTGAGCATAGGCGCGCATTGTAACAGTATCACCATCTTCCAAAAATGTGCGTGATTGTCCAGATGGGAGTGTGATGGGCTTAGATCCGCGCCAAGTCAGTTCCAGCATCGAACCAAAACTCCCTTCATCAGGTCCGCTAATTGTTCCGCTCGCATAAAGATCGCCAAACTCAATCGGCGTCCCATTACTTGTTTGGTGAGCAATCTGTTGGTTCATCGACCAATAAAGGTGCTTAGTATTGCTATCGCAAATCTTTTCGTCATTCAACCAAACTTCCAAAGCAATATCAAAATGTTGCTGTCCTTGTCTTCGCAAATGCGGCAACACTTCCGGATCTTGATCCATTCCTTCAATCCGGAACGGCTCAAGCGCATCCATAGTGACTAACCAAGGTGAAATCGTAGTCCCAAATGATTTACTCAAAAATGGACCAAGTGGTTGATATTCCCATCGTTGCACATCACGTGCGCTCCAGTCATTAACAATCACCATTCCCAAAATGTGTTCATCTGCCGACTTACAAGTAATGCGTTTGCCCATCTCATTACCTTCTGCAATGTAAAAACCCATTTCTAACTCAAAATCCATCTCTTTGGTTGGACCAAAGCTCGGCATTTCATCGTTCGCCTCTTTCGTTTGGCCCTTAGGGCGAATAATTTTCGTTCCGCTTGCCACCACACTTGAGGATCGCCCGTTATATCCAACTGGCAAATGTCGGTAATTCGGCAACAA
>JAPUDU010000148.1:0-5694 GCA_027492935.1 Fimbriimonadaceae bacterium | reverse complement strand
GGCGGCTGATCGGGCCGGAACATTTTTCCAACATTGCTCGCGTGTTCAATCCCCGAGTAAAAGTCGACAAAAGAAGTGGGGGCAATCGGCACCGTCAAATCTAACTCCTTACGGTTCAAAATTACTTTCTTGCGAATCTTGTCGTTATCACGCAATTCCGACGATGAATCAACGAGCAGATCATAAATCCGTTTGCGCAAAGCAGAAAGCGATTCCTTATCCAATCCTAAAAAGCCGTCTAACCAAGGAAACTCTTCATCATCAAGCAAACCTGCTTCCATCAAAACGGGTAGATCAAGCGCAAAGTCACCTATCGCACAAACAAGGCCTTCACCGCGATTCTTATGCACCGCTATCGCAAACGGAAGATTCTGAATCGGAAAATCACTCTCAGAACTAACTTCAATCCAACTCCGCGCCGAAGAAGGCACCACAAACGGTTTCATGCTCACCAGTATCCCAGCTTTTTGAGTCCGGCTACCGGTTCATCCACGCTACAACTCCCAAACCCACCAAACCAATCACCAAACAGAGCAATATCTTGCTCGATAAGAGAATGGCCAAGGCAAGAAATTTCATCGTCCTGAACCAAAATCACGGAAGCATCCTCAATCGCAAGCACCTCCTCAATTTCCGATGTCGATAGGTCTGCCCCGAGAGCAAAGGCACTGGCCAAACAAACGTTCAAAAACCCATGGCGATGCACATTTAAATTACTGTCCAAATATCGAAGCGGATCATGTAAACCCGCTGTCATCTTAAATGGAATCTCAATACTGACAGCCGTGTGAATGAAGTGTGCGAGGTCAGGAATTGAAGGGAACAACTCTGCGGTAACGCCGCCACAACGAGCCTTTGCTCCCAAGTTCGGATTAACTGCCGCCATATCATGCATGCAATCTTCCAATGTCGAGTTCCACGCAAACTCGACATAAACATCCTCTACAGCGTTGCCAATTCCACTCCGATCCAAAGCTTTCAACGCCCGGCGGATACTGCCTTCATCGTGGTGATGGATAGGAATCTCATACGCTCCAAACTCCAAATTAGCGCATCCCTCCATCCGCTGCATGTCGCGCTCAATGCTCGCAAGTGCTTTGTCTGGCTGATCAATCTGATTCCCAATAACGGAAACCGCAATTGAATCCATACCCTTCCGGCGCACTAAAGCATCCAATTCCGCCAACTTATTACTTGTACAGATGAATAAGTCAACCATCCATGCGCGGTCATCTGCCAAGCCGGAATACTCCGCCAAAGCATCTTCCAAATTCATCTGCGCGGGTGGAAAAAGCCCCGCATAATCGATCACACCATCGAGCAACTGTCCTAACAGCGACTTCACACTGGGAAGTTTATCCCGAGAACGACTAAAATTTTGGTAATCTTTTTCATAACTCTATTACGTCACGCTGTTGTGTCGTCCTTCGTGGAAGAGAAAGGAACCCCATGCGCGTACTCATTGCGGACGACGATCCAATCATTCGTTTAGACCTTCGACAAATGCTCGAATCCCTCGGATATGAGGTGATTGCGGAAGCCGAAGATGGCCAAATCGCCATCAATCTTGCAACATCAGAAAAGCCAGATGTCTGCCTTCTTGACGTCAAAATGCCGAATATGGACGGCATTGATGCTGCCAGCCACCTTGCCGAAAATGGCATTGCCCCTGTTGTTTTGCTTACCGCCTACAGCGACTCAGAATTAATCGAAAGAGCCAAGCAAGCCGGTGTTTTTGGTTACTTAGTTAAGCCTTTCAAGCCGAGCGATCTCAGCCCCGCAATCGAGGTGGCGCGAAGCCGATTTGAATCAAACCAAGTCCTCAGTAAAGAAATTAGTGACCTCACTGAGCGATTAGAGGCTCGACGAGCAATTGAAAAAGCCAAAGGTCTCCTCATGCGCGACCAAAAGATTGACGAATCCGAAGCTTATCGCCGGATTCAAACTCAATCAATGAACGCTCGCAAATCGATGAAGGAAGTCGCCGACGCGATCATCCTCGCCAGCGACGTTTAATCCAACTCTTGTCCTACCTTTTGATCACAAATGGTAGGACAAACTTTGTCCGCCAACCAACCTCCAAATTTATCCGTCATCAGGCAAAATACATTTAACTTTTTCTAATGACTGCGCTCGAACAACTCAAGCAAGCTGCCTCCACATGCACAAAGTGCGATCTTCACGAACGACGTACGAACGTAGTTTTCGGTGAAGGTGACCCGGAAAGTCCGCTTGTGCTTGTTGGAGAAGGCCCAGGTGACCAAGAAGACAAAACTGGCCGCCCATTCGTCGGACGCAGTGGGCAGATGTTGGATCAAGCTCTTGCCGATAACGGCCTAGATCGCACAAAAGTCTATATCTGCAACACCGTCAAGTGCCGAGCCGCCGATTGGAGCTCTGGCAAACCTCAAAATCGCCCCCCAACTCCCGCCGAAACCGAAACCTGCCGCCAATGGCTCATTCCTCAACTCGCCGAAATTAAGCCATGGGTGATCCTCACAATTGGGGCACCAAGTGCAAAAAATCTCATCAAAAAAGACTTCAAAATCACCAAGGAACGAGGAATATACTTCCCCTGCGAATACGCTAAAACTGCAATCGCAACTCTTCACCCTAGCTATATCCTCCGTCAACAAAATATCTCTGGAGATGGTGGCTACAGCCTCCTTGTTGCCGATATCAAAAAAGCATGGGAAACCGCTCTTCAACTCCGCGAAAAAAGCCTGGGCAAGGAGTAGAAAGCCCAGATGCCTACCAAAGCCCTTGTTTGGCTACGCCGAGATCTTCGTCTGAGCGATCACACTGCCCTCGAAGTCGCCACACGCAAATACGACGAAGTCTTCATCGCTTTCGTTTATGACACAAACATCCTCAACGACTTAAGCAATAAGAAAGACCGCCGCATCCAGTTCATTCAAGAGTCTCTCTCTGAAATTCACAAAACAACCAAATCACTGATCACTCTGCACGGAAACCCAATCCAGCTCATCCCTGAATTGGCCAATGAGCTTGAAGTCGACACCGTGATTACCGCCCACGATGACGACCCGTATGCGATCAAACGGGATCAAGAAGTCAAATCACAACTAAATAGAGAGTTCCAAACTGTTCTCGATCACCTCATTAAAGAGAAACAAGAGGTGATGAAAGATGACGGCACTCCCTATCGCGTCTTCACTCCTTATTCTCGCGCCTGGCGCAACATCGTCAATCCCTCTGATTTTGCCGCAAGAAAACCTGACTTGACCAAAATCGTTACTCCCAAGAATCTCAGAATCGGCAAACTAGGAAATCACACTTTAAATGAAATCGGCTTCGAGGATTGCGGCCCGCTCATTTATACGCCTGGCGAATCCGCCGCCCAAGTCCAGCTCAAAGAATTCCTTCCTAAAATCAGCCACTACCGCGAAGACCGTAATTTTCCTGCCAAGTCCGGCACAAGTGGCTTAAGCGTTCACCTGCGTTTTGGCACGATCAGCATACGCGAGTGCTTCCGTCAAGCAAGAAGCCGCACCAGTGCCACCAAATGGGAGACAGAACTGATTTGGCGAGAGTTCTATCACATGCTTCTGGCCAACTTCCCCGAACTCGGCCAAGGAAGAACATTCCAACCCCAATACAATGACATCAAGTGGCCCGGGAACATTGACCACCTTGAAGCCTGGAAAGCCGGTCAAACCGGATACCCGCTAGTCGATGCCGCCATGCGGTGCTTTAATAACACGGGTGCGATGCACAACCGCCTTCGCATGGTCGTTGCCATGTTTCTAACCAAAGATCTCCTTATTGACTGGCGATTAGGCGAGCAATACTTTGCGGAAAATCTTCTCGATTTTGAACTCGCATCTAATAACGGGGGCTGGCAATGGTCAGCCAGCACCGGAGCCGATGCCCAGCCATATTTCCGAATCTTCAACCCGTATCTCCAAAGTGTCAAATTCGATCCAGAGGGCACATTCATTCGGGAATGGGTGCCTGAGTTAGCCCACCTAGACAATAAATCAATCCACTGGCCATTCAATCCAGATGGAACCCCAACCCTGGAAACGCCCTCGGACTACCCGCTTCCCATTGTCTCCCACCCACTTCAAAAGCAAGCGGCGATTAAACTCTTCAAGCCTTAACCTAACTACAAGATCGGTTTTCGCCCACCTGCAATAAGCACTTTTCGCAGGCAGTTCGGCAAATCGAAGGGTCAACAATACGCAGGTGCTGAGCCGACCCTTGATTAATCTCAATGAGTCCAACTGAAAGATTCGAGGCCAGTTCTTGAACCTGTCGAAGACGCATGTTAAGAGGATCCGTATCAGCCCCTTCTGAAATATCTAGAATCAATAGAGTAACGGCTTCATGAATGTGCCGTACATCTTTCAAAATGCCCCGGCCTGATGGAGCCGAACTATTTGTCGCGTCTGTATTTTCCATACTGATATCACTTTTATTCCACTTGCAACTAAAGTAAAGCAAATGATTAATTGCCAAAATGACCGCAGAATAAGGCGGTCAAAAATATGTCCACAGAATCAATCGTTACAATTTGGTGATTGGGGAAACATCGCAGTTCTTACAATGAGTTCCTCGCATTTCCGGTATGTGAATTGGCTCCACAACATTCATTCTTCCGTATGTAGATAGCACATGTTCCAATTGAGTGACCGCCCCAGAAATGCACCCAAGTCGACCTTGCAAAGAATCGGTGCTCGTGCCACTTGAGATATCCATGAGAAGCAAGTGAGCCTGATCATAAACATGCATAGCCATGTTCTGTACAGTTTCACTGAGGGCAGAAGGTTCGGGAGGTTGCTGCATATTCATAGCTTCCATAACAACATTGTAATACACTTATGAAAACTTTTACGCGTAAAACTTGCTCATTTCATCGCATCAGTCATAATAAAGAGAAATGGATCGTGGGTCGATTTGGTACCAATTTGCTGCTTGGTTTTGCCGGAATATTGTCTTTTTGCCTCTCGGAGGAATCACGATCAAGGGAATAGAAAATGTCCCCGAAAAAGCACCCCTCCTCGTCGCCCCAATTCATCTCAGCCATTTCGATCCACCGCTAGTTGGTTCAACATCGCCCCGACATTTACGGTTTATGGCTAAGAAAGAACTATTCAAATTCCCACTTGGCCCGCTAATCTTGAGTTTAGGCGCATTCCCTGTTAGTCGTGGTGAAGGCGATAGCGCCGCCGTGCGTCGTACTCTCGCAGAGCTCGCCGACGGACAAGCCGTGCTTGTATTCCCGGAAGGAACTCGAGGTGATGGAGAATATCTCGGAAAGATCCAGCTCGGCATTGCGATGCTTGCCAAAAAGAGTGGTGCACATATCATCCCCGTCGGAATCAACGGAGCAAACAAAATGCTCCCCCGAGGTCAAACTGTTCCCAAGCGCGCAAAACTCACCGTTGTATTCGGCAAACCTTTTACTTACGAAGAGATCGCAACAAGCGAAAATGAACGCGCCAACCGGGAAGCATTCGTCGACGAACTTCAAACCCGCCTTATTGCCGCGTGTCACGAAGCCGGCCTACCAATAAAGCCACCACGTTAAAACCGCTTCAACAATCCAAAACCAATTGTCGGTGACCCGTTGATAAAGAGATACTTCAGCGATGCTCCATCGAACGGTTCAAATTCAAGTCCGGCCGCAAGCCGATTGCCGTCGTGCTCTCCAATTAAGCGAAACTGTTC
>JAPUDU010000147.1 GCA_027492935.1 Fimbriimonadaceae bacterium | reverse complement strand
CCCTGAAGTCGGAATGACTCCCGGTATTGAATGCACGACTGGTCCGCTTGGACAAGGCTTCGCAAATGGAGTCGGGATGGCGATTGCTGCAAAGTGGCTCAGCGGACGGTATGGATCAATCATTGACCATATGGTGTATGCCATTGTTTCCGATGGCGATTTAATGGAAGGTGTCGCCATTGAGGCGGCAAGTCTTGCCGGGCATTTAGGAATCGGGAATCTGGTTTATCTTTATGACAGCAATGACATCAGCCTGGATGGCCCTTGTGAGAAGTCTTATTCAGAAGATGCTCGAATCAAGTTTGAGTCAATGGGATGGCACGTTCTTGAAGTATCAGATGGAAATGATATTAGTTCGATTAACTGTGCGGTTGAAGAGTCCAAGGCTGAAAAGTCAAAACCATCGCTGATTATTGTAAAAACAGTGATCGGTTTCGGAAGCCCCGTTGCCGGCTCGAGTAAGTCACATGGTGCTCCTTTAGGGGCTGATGGTGTTATTTCCACAAAACAATCATTAGGTTGGCCGAGTGAAGAGGCATTTTTTGTTCCAGAGGGTTATAGCGAAGTCGCTACGAATGCTCAAAAGCGCGGTGCTCTCATGTCTGAGGAGTGGGATGAGAAGTTTGCAGCGTTTCAATCAGAAAACCCAGCCCTAGCTTCTGAACTCACCTGCCTCATGAATGGCGAATTGCCTTCTGATTGGGCTGAAGAACTCGATTCATTGAGTTGGGCAGATGGCAGTATTGCCACACGTGATTCCGGTGGAGCCGCATTGAATGCATTAGCCAACAAAGTGCCCTGGATAGTTGGCGGCGCGGCTGATTTGGCATCAAGTACCAAAACGGCGATTAAGAATTCGGGTGACTTTAATGTCGAAAATCAACCGGATGGTCGAAATGTGTGGTTTGGTGTCCGAGAACATGCAATGGGTGCCATTGTGAATGGCATGTCGTTAAGCGGCCTCATAAGTTTCGGCTCAACATTCCTTGTATTTAGCGATTACATGCGAGGAAGCATTCGCTTAGCTGCGCTTTCACATATCAAGAGCGTTTTCATTTTTACTCACGATTCCGTTTTTGTCGGAGAGGATGGCCCAACACATCAACCGATTGAGCATGTCGAAGCGCTTCGGCTTATTCCTAACCTTGATGTGTATCGCCCTGCTGATTCGATAGAGACAAAGCTATGCTATAAGTCTGCCATTGCAAATGGAAAGGCAGCAGCTATTGTTCTCACTCGCCAGGGCCTTCCTGTTCTGAATCAGTACGCATCAGTTGTCGAAGGCGGTGTGCTGAAAGGTGGCTATGTCTTGAAAGATAGTAGTTCGCCTCAAGTTATCATCGTTGCTACGGGTAGCGAAGTCTCACTTGCTCTTCAAGCGCAATCAGCACTAGAAGCACAAGGCATTGGATCGAGACTCGTTTCTGTGCCTTGCCGGGAGATTTTCAATCAGCAATCGGCTGCATACAGGCAAGAGGTTCTTCCGACAAACTTGCCAATAGTTACGGTCGAGGCTGGCGTAACTCAAGGCTGGACTGGATTTGGCGCGCAACGCTGTGTTGGTGTAGGTATTGATCGCTTTGGAGAATCTGGGCCAGGCGAGCAAGTTTATGATCACCTTGACATGACAGTCGATCATGTTGTCAAAGCGGCAAAGTCAGTCATTAGTTAGCCCAAGATTGATTGCATCGGCGGTCATGGCATCAATGCAGTTTTGAATGTGCTGATGCAATTCGATGTTGAGAAGATCTGCTCCATGCTGAACATCACTACGATTCACTCCAGCAGCAAAGTTAGCGGTTTTGAGCTTCTTCATCACGCTCTTAGGAGTCAGACCAGTGATCCTTTCAGGTCGGACATAGCAACAAGCTGTAATGAATCCACTGAGTTCGTCGCAGGCAAACAGGGCTTTCTCAATGGTGGTCTTTGGGTTAACGCCTGTCTTAGGTGGGTAGTGAGCAGCAATCGCTTGAATGATTTGTTCATCGACGCCTTTTTCACGCAACAACTCTATTCCCCATAAAGGATGTTCATCCGGATGAAGTTCGTAGTCAAAGTCGTGAAGTATCCCCGCAACTTGCCAAGGCTCTGGTAGCTCACCAAAGTAGTTTGCGTACCACTTCATACATGATTCGACGCCGAGCATATGCTTGCGCAATGATTCGCTGGGTGTGTGTTCGAGCATGAGAGAGTAGGCTTCGTCACGTGTCATGACCGCATTCTATCTACTTATTTCTGCTTTCAAGGAATAGATTTGCTTCTTGAGGATTTAATCTTAAAGTGCGGTTGCCGTCACGAACATACAATTCACTTTCACCAGGTTTTGTGGCTAAAGAATGCACTTGGCTACTCGCCTGAATTGATATTATTGCAATTTGGTGAGAACCATATGGTTGAATATTAACGGAAAGTAATCCGATTGGAATGGGATGGATATACTTTTTCACTGACTCGTGAATGATTTGTACGAACTCATCGTAGGGGAAGGGCTTTCTGATGAGGGAGAAATCACCCGCTAAACCAATTACATTGCGAGCGTCATCAACGCCAATGATCAACGTTCCTCCTTCATTGTTGAGAAACCCGCAAACGGTTTTGAGGCAAGCTTGGGCTTGGAAAGAGTTTTTTTGAGACGATTGGGAATCCCATCGAAAAGTTGCTTTGTACTCACGGGTTGAAGACTCAGGAGGAAATCGTCGCTTATCGTATTCCAGAGAAGGATTTAGTTGGACAAGGGCGGCTAAATCAGTCCAGGATTCTCTTTCAATTGTTGCTCGAAGATACAGCTTTGCAAGTAAAACCGAATGTGTCGAACTAATCAGGGTCGATTGAGAATAGATTTGGTTTACATTAATCTGCGGGAAAAGGCTAACAATTTCATCGGGCGATGTCTGTAATCGGGCCAAATTAATAAGGGAAGTAAATTCTTCAGGCTCTAATACAATCGGGAAGCCATTTTGAATCAGTGTGTCTTCCCACCACTCGGTTGATTCGAGCTTTGGCCCACGATACTCAATGGTTGGACAAAGTTTTTCGACTGTAGCACGATGTCGAATACTAGGTTCATGAATCCCACGTTCAAAAAGAATTCGGACTATTTGAAATCCAGTATGGGGGCATTCTGGTGACTCCATCTCCTTTAGGATGGAATCTAACCAGGTCGGATCAAGTTGAGCAAGAAACCAGAGGCGCAAGAACCAACAGATGGTCAGATCAAGAGCTAGTTCCGGCTCGATCGAATTGGTCTTATTGCTTCGGAGAACCTGAACTGTGAGGGACTTAGAAATTTGTTCTAGTTGAATTCCCAGCATGCGCTAACCAGGAGATTAAGGTTTGCTCCATCGAGCAAGTGTTCTGAATGATCCTGAAGAGTAAAGTGCAGCGGCTTGCGGCTTATCTTTTGGTGTCCACAATAGCATTCCCGCAGCAACGGATTCGATTCCGCAGTTATTGGGGATGATGATTTCTGCTCCAGTCGTCAGGCTAAGGAGCATCGTCCGACTATTGTGGGAGTATTGAAGTACTGCAGGAGAGTAGAGGCCTTGAATATTGCCTCTAATCTCGGCTACACGCTGTGACTCATGTTTTTCACGGTCAATGAGACTAATCAGGTATGTCTTAGCGGGAGTAGAAGAAATCCCCAAACCCAACAAGCTTCCCTCGATAAGTTTTGAGTCAGCAAGTTTGTCTTGCAGTGCGTTCTTACCAAATTCTTTTGAAGCGATATCATAAGATTCAAGCAGAGAGGTCTTGCTACTATGTGTAACGGTAATTAGTTTGCCGTTTTCCGCAATCATTTTATCGTTAACTCGTCCCCTCGCTCCGGTAAGAGAATCGAACCGTCCTAAAAAAGTTGCTTTTGGTTTGCCGCCTGTAAACTCATATCTCATAAGAACTTCAAGCCACGGCTTACTTTGTTTATCATCCCATCTAAGAATCAGATAGACAGTTTCACCTATCTTCTCCCACCCGGAAACCGCTGAAACATCGAGAGACTTTTTATTTGCCGCGACATCCCGATTAATCGTGTCAATCTCTGATTTGTTAAAAATTTTATCGGAAGTAGCGATGGAGGCATATGTGGCATACGTAGAACGATTATTCTTGCGGAAACCAACACCTTTTTCGTCAAACGTAAGAATGCTCCCACCTGCAGGTAACCAGAGACGCCCAGTTGAGGTGTTCATTGCTTCAAATCCAGGCCGAACAGAAATCTTTGACGATCCTTCTGGACCATTCAAGGTAAAAAAGCCGTCTTGAAATTTGATTTCACGCAAAGGGGTCTGCTGCCCAAGTATTATTCCCACAGCAACACTTGCGAAACTCATGAGAATTAGTATGACCTGTCAAGGCTGTCCAAGATACAACGAAACTCACAGGTCTTGCTTAGATGGCAAAATGAATCCTCAGCGCTATGAACAAGCGCAAGAGGTAATTCGCATTTACGGTCTTAGGGTGATTTGCCCCTTCAATGATCACCGTGAGACCCTTATTTATAACCGTTCAGCCCCCCTTAGTCGCCCCAAAACACCCTAAATTTCCACGTGGTCTATCACGGAACAGGCTTCGATTCTCAGTCGATTGATGCGGCGTCCATCGCTATCCTCAATTGAAAACTGATAGTTTCCATCAGTTATTGTTTCACCAATAGCCGGTTGCCTCCCGAATAGGCCAAACACATATCCAGCGATCGTATCGAATTCTTCGCTCACTAAGTTGCTTCCAATAGCCTCGTTGACGTCATCAAGATGGAGCTTTCCGCTAACCGAGTGACCTGATTGCTCTTCAGCAATTTCTGTAAGTTCTTCATCGTATTCATCAATGATTTCCCCTACAAGTTCTTCAACGATGTCTTCAATAGTAACTAGACCAGCAGTTCCGCCCAATTCATCTTTGACAATAACCAGTTGGGTTTTTTTACTTCTCATTTCCGCTAGAAGGGAATGAAGACGCTGGGTTTCGTGCACATTTTGCACTGGCCGCATAACTTGCTCTAGCGGTACATCGACTTGGTTGCGCGCCAAAGCACGTAGGACATCTTTAGCATGTATGACGCCAACAATGTTGTCATCGGTGTCACTGTAAATTGGAAAACGAGAGTGACCAGTAGTTTCTACAAGGTTGGCGATCGTTGTGAGAGAAGTATCAATTGGAACACTTTCCATGTCTACACGAGGAGTCATGATCTCTCGCGCCACGGTATCGCCAAATTCAAAAACAGATTCAAGAAGTTCACGTTCTTCTTCTTCGATACCACCTGAATCTTCGTTTGATTCAAGGATTTCTTTGATTTCTTCCTCAATACGGTTGTCAATTGTGAATCTGGCATTGGTGTTGAATCGCTTAGCAATGACGTCTGCAATTCTAAGGGAAACAACTCCAGGGATGCGGAAAACAGCGTTAAAAATTCTCAGTATCCAGCCTATGCGAAGCATCATGTCAATTGGATGAGTAACAGCTACAGATTTGGCTACTAATTCTGCAAGAATGACATTGATTCCCATTATAGGAATGCTGAGAATGGTTGCTGCAAGTGCTGAAGCCCAGAAGAATTGACTTGGAGTTGTGGGCGAGGCTAACCAGCCCAAGGCAGATGCAAGAGATGGAGCAGGTAACAGGCAGAGTAAAACCAGCCATGCACGCATAGTCTGCGCCCCAAGAACACAGGCGGCAACGATAGAATCTTTGTTTTGAACGAGGAAATCAAGCGACCGATAAGTTCTTGAATTCTCTTGCTGAGTCCTAACATGGCTTGCACGAAGAACTTCAAGGCCGGAAGATCCGGCAACACATACACCGTTGATAGCAATAACAAACAAGAATGCTAAGACTAATCCAATCATGTTAACTGGATTAGCAAAAACTGCTATCGCTTCTGGCTGATTCGCAACGGAAAGACCTTGGGCAAATGCGAGAACGGGAACTACTACTGCAAAGGCTGTTAAAACCAGTGCTGTCCCGTTGATCGCTAGGCCTGACCGTCGCCTACGTTCACTAGGGTCACTACTCATTGAGGACGTCTGATTTCCATTGTATCACTTAGGTATGAGGGCAAAGAGAACGATTCCCACAGTTGTTCCTACTGCAGCCCCGAGGGCAAGTTCAAAGATCGAATGAAATTTTGCTTCCCATCGGCTTTGAGCTATGATTGCCGCGAGCAAAATTGCAACTCCGCCGACAAGGACATTATCGGCGACCAGTAAACAAAATGTAGCAAGGAAAAAGCCGATGGCCGCGTGACCGCTGACTAAACCGCCTTGAAGTACCTGTCCTCTTGAGCCAAGACCTTTTCCAACGATCACAACTATCAACGTGGTTAAAAGTCCAATAATCAAGCGACCGATTGGATTGAGGCCGATCCCATCGGCCATGAGTGATACTCGAATTCTTTCCCACTGACCTTCGCCCAGGGCAATAAGGGAGCCCACGATAATGGCCATGATCGTCGTAATTAAAACCGCCCCAGCAGCAATATCTTTAGCAAACTTTGCGAGCGGATGATAGTTCGGCGAAGCAAGATCAACCGTGGCTTCAATAGCACTGTTAAACATTTCGGCGACAAGAACAAACGTAATCATGAACAACAGAACCAGGATTTCTCGCAATCGAAGCCGGAAAAACATTGCAGCCATCAACGTCGCGAATGTAACGTAAAGATGGATACGCATATGTCGCTGAGTACGGAATGTATGAATGATTCCGCCAAAGGCAACTCTAAACGGTGCTAATACATCGCGGCTAGCCATGGTAGATAGGCTCCTCGTGAGGCAAAGATGACCACTCAAAGTCAGTTGGAAGTCCAGAAGCTTGCATAGCTTGATTCATTGCCGAAATCATCATACTGCGATCCTCCTCTGTGTGATCATCAAATCCTAAAAGGTGAAGGGTTCCATGAACAGCCAGCATTGCGGCTTCTTCGACTGGTTTAACTCCCCTCAATCTTGATTGTGTCTCCACCATATCCCAATTGATAATGACGTCACCAAGACTTTGAGAGAATCTTTCAGGAGCCGGAAAAGTGAGAACATCGGTTGTAGAGTCAATCTTACGGAATTGCCGATTAAGTTCAAGCAAAAGCTCGCTGGATGCAAGACAAACTACAATTTCTCCTGATGAAGCTTGGTGTTGTTCCAGCGCTGTTTGTACAGCTCGCACCAAAGGTTTATAAACCTTGCGCATCGGAAGTTGATTCACTACGTTCACGCGGTATTTGGTCATCACTGTCAGGCCCTCCTTCACTGAGTTCAACGGCTGCCCCAATTGGGCTTACCGTCGACGCTGCGGGGTACTGCACACGTTCATGCCGGAGCGCCCGAAGTGTTCGGCAGAATGATTCTGAGATTGTGCCTAAATCTTTGAAGGTTAAGTCAGATTCATCAAGTTGTCCGTCCGAGCGTGATTTCTCGATTAATTTGGCGACAAACAGTTCTATGGTTTGATCGCGCATAGCAACCCGACTTGCTGCTTCGACAATATCTGCCAGGTGAAGAATCGCGGCTTCTTTGGTTTGCGGCTTAGGGCCAGGATAGCGGAATTTTTTCTCAGTTTCTTGGCTTGGTGTCAATCCCTTTTGCTCAACTGCTCGATAATAGAAGTAAGTAATTAAACTCGTTCCGTGATGCTGTTCAATTCCGTCAACGATTAAGTGTGGCAACTTATGAGCCCTGGCCATTTCAACTCCATCGGAGACATGCGCCGCGATAATTTGAGCACTTAAACTTGGTGACAGATCATCATGAATATTTTCGCCAATCTGATTCTCGATAAAGTAGTTTGGTCTAGCCGTTTTCCCAATATCGTGATAGTAAGCCATTGTTCGGCAAAGAAGAGGATTCGCTCCTACTTCGCGGGCAGCGGCTTCGGCAAGGTTGGCGACGCCTACGCTATGGGCATAGGTGCCAGGTGCTCGCAAAACAAGCTCTCGGATCAGTGTTTGTTCAGGAGAACACAGCTCGAGTAGCGTCCAATCGCTGACAATTCCAAAGATTTTCTCAAATACGGCCACACCCAGCCAAAAAATAGCCGTGGCAATCACAGCCGCAATTGATCCCCAAACCGCGGCTTCCCAGCCCGGAATAGTAATTTGAGGCATTAATAGAGACATACATACACAAATCACCGACTGGGCAAGAATTTGCACCGACATTGCTCGAATCAAGTCGCTTCGTTGCTTGAGAGGATTCACAACATGAGCAGCAACTGCACCGGCAAGCCATGTACCGGCTGCGAGATCTACGGGAAGGCCGCCCACGATTCCCAGCAAAAGGACGCTCATGCTGAGCCCGACAATACTTATTCCTGGAGTTGCAAGAGCTGCGACCAGCATGGCTTGAGCGACAAGGGGAGCCATTAAAATAAACTGCGCTCTTGAGGCTGGTTCCGAAGCCATCGCAAGATTGGCTACTTGAGTACCACCGACCGCAAGCAGGGCAGTGAACCAAAGCAATCGGTCAATTTTAGTCCGGAGTTCTCGGTCAATTTGAATTGCCTTTAAGTGAGCATTTAGCAAAATAGCACTAAGTAGGGATAGAACCGTTGTGCCTAAAACAACAAAGATAGATAGTGGCCACGACCGATGAAGAAGTAGCAGTGCAGCCATGGCTACGGCTCCAATGAGGCGTAGCCCGGCTTTTAATGCGAGGTTACCAATGTTCGCTTTTCCTTCACCAGAAAAACGAGACCACTTTTTTATGCTGAAATCAGCCATGAGTTGCCCCTGGTTGGGGCTGAAGTTTAATTTTAACCGCGTTGTGGTCTACGGCGTGCAGCTTTGCGTCGTTTTTCGCTCGGCTTTTCGTAATGGGCGTGATCCTTTAGTTCACGGAGAAGTCCTGATTGTTGAATTTTCAAGTTAAATCGCTTCAACGCTTGGTCGATGGATTCACTTGTATGTACGCTTACATAGATCATGGCAATTACCTCGGACAAGGAAGATACCGCATGCCGAGGTGTCTTGATCGGGTCCGGTCGTTAGACTCATTTTTCAGGGGGCAACTCACCGACAAAAAAGAAGTCGCCTAGTCCGCGGCTAACCATCCTATTCGGTGCATCGTGAATGCAAATAACAGACTTACTTTTCTTACTGGCAAGTTGATTCAGGCGATAGTTGATTCCTTGACCGTACATCACATGTCCAGAACCTGCAATGATGACCATAATATTTTTTTGGTATGGCCATTCAGCTTGCCAATCGATGGCGGTTTTTGCCATTCCCGTGTCCCAAGTGACTTGCCCAGCAAGCAAATTGCTACTTCCCATAACGACCGGATGACCTCCAAGTAGGGCTGAAACAACGGCTTCATGATTCTTATTTGTTAAATCGAGTGAAGGCACCCATTTGCGTTGAAACTCGTCGAATGATTCATAACCTTGCTTACTTGCTTGACTCACCCATGGACGTGGGACATTAAGGGCGACCACTCTCAGTCCGTTGTCTTTAATTGCTTCTAATACAGGTCGATACGCTTGGAAATTGTGTCCCCATTGTGTTTTCCAGTTTGAAGCAATCTCGAATTCTTCAATTGACTGTTTACCTGTTGATAAACCGTTAACAGAGATTTGTTGGTCTCTTGTGAACATTTCCATGCCAACTGTTACGATACGCCCTTGCTTGACTAAGGCATTTATGAGCTCGGCCTGGGCTTGATGGTGGCTAGGGGTAGCGTGGCTTTCCCCTATAAGTAGGAACTGAACGTCTTCACTGGCCAACGCAATTGCATCCGCGGTCGTTTTTTTGCCTGATACTGAGTCGGTATATCCCATTCCGACTTTGACTTGGCCGGGTCTTCCAATTTTCAGAAGATAAGGGTCTGGAGCTTCGGTCTGGGGTGGAGCACTTTGAGAAGAGATTAGGGCAAGTGCAAGGTGAGCCAACATAATTCTATTTTAGTGCTATCGCAGGTTTTGCCTCAGCAATATGGCGACAAATCTCAGCCGGGAAACTAAGCCCGTTGTAAATCCAACCGCTGTAAATCTGAATCAAACAGGCACCATCCGATAATCTCTCGTTTGCCTGCTCGGCAGTCATTATTCCACCTACTCCAATAATGTGAAGATCATCGTGAGAATTCTTTTTAACGTATTGAAAAGTGTTTTTAGATTTATCGGTAATTGGGGATCCACTTAATCCGCCGGCTTGCTTAGGGTCACTTCGGAGCAGGCTGTGATCAATTGATGTGTTATTTACAATAAGGCCCGTAAGCTCAAAGTCTTGAGCTACCTCAATGATTTCATCAAGGGCTTCATTTGTCAGATCGGGGGCAATTTTGACAAACAGAGGCTTACGCTGATCAATCTCTTTGAGCCTCCAAATGATCTTTGTAAGAGAATCTTTATCTTGGAGGGATCGAAGTCCTTCAGTATTTGGAGAACTGACATTTACAACAAAGTAGTCACCGTGTTCGCGGAGCAACTTGAAAGAATAAGCATAATCATCGGCGGCTTGTTCAAGCGAAGTAACTTTGCTTTTACCGATATTGATACCCAAAGGAATACCAGGCTGGCTTTTTTCAAGCCGCTGTAGCAATGCGTCTGCGCCACTATTGTTAAAACCCATTCGATTGATGATCGCCTGTTCACTGACCAACCTGAACAACCTTGGCTTCGGGTTTCCGGGCTGTGGATGTCGAGTTACAGTCCCTACTTCAACGAAACCAAATCCTAAATGTTGCCATTGGTCAATCGCAACGCCATCTTTGTCAAACCCCGCTGCTAATCCAACAGGGTTTGGGAAATTAACACCAAAAACGGTTCTTTTCAGTGAGGGATCAGAAAAGGTATTTGCTCGCGCCCACCCCTTCTGAATGGCCATCATCGCAAGGTTGTGTGCTTTCTCCGGATCCATCTTGAACAAGAGAGGTTTAAGGAGTCGTTCATAGGTAGATGAACTCACTTACTTGCCTCTGTTTTTGCAATTCGAAAATCTTGCTTCAGTTGAAATTGAGGAACGATCCAGAATACAACTGCCCCGATAAGGAGAATAATCAAGGGCACCCATGGAAATTTTGAATCGGATCGCGCGACCATTTCGGCTGAGTATATCTCTGGCAGTGGACTCAGTTCGGTAAGATTGAGCCTATGGCAACAGCCCCAGCAAGCGGCTTTGAACGAATACTGAGGTCGCCTGCTTTTGCCTGGCTATACGAGACTCTAACATTTGTTGGCGAAGTGTTTCTCTTACTTATACAAAGCGTTGGTCGAGTATTCCGTCGACCATTTGAATGGAAAGAGCTGTTAGGTCAAATGTCATTTGTCGGCGTTTCATCGGTGCCTATTATTGCGCTAACTACTTTTAGCTCAGGAGCGGTAATCGCGCTCTATTCAGCTGACCTCTTAAAGGATTACGGAGCGTCGAGCTTAGCGGGGGCGACTGTATCGCTTAGTGTGTGCCGTGAGTTGGCTCCCGTTCTGGCAGGAATCATGGTTGCGGCGCGGTGTGGATCGGCCATGGCAGCCCAGATTGCAACGATGGCGGTAACCGAACAAATTGATGCTTTGAGGTCATTAAGGGTGTCTCCGATCAACTTTTTGGTCATTCCTCGACTGATTGCATGCCTATTTATGCTGCCGATCTTGGGGTTAATAGGGATGTATTCGGGGGTTTTAGGGGGGTATTTGGTAGCGGTACAGCTCTCCGGAATCCCCAGCGGTGCTTTTGTGAAGTCGCTTCAACGGTTTACTGAACTACCTGATATTTCAGGAGGCATGATTAAAACTCTTGTCTTTGGCTTAATAATCGCTCTTGTTGCATGCCAGCAGGGTTTACGTTCCCAAGGTGGTGCAGTAGGAGTTGGTCACTCAACAACAAGAACAGTCGTTATAACGATGGTTCTGATTTATGTAGCCAATTATTTCTTGACTGCATTATTGTTTACTTAACGGTGGCAACTTCGCCCGCCTGCCCCAACGACTCAAAAGCCTTGATTGCTATTTTCGATGCCCAGAGGCCGTCGAGAAGGGTTGATTTGGGTCGTCCATTAGTGTTAATCGCTTCCAGAAAGTCATCAATCATTAGGGCATCTAGGTTGCTACCTGACCCTGCTTGATAGCTACCATTTTGATTTGTTACCTGCATTCCTTGCGAGAATAGATCAAGTTCGATCACTCCTTTTTCTCCAACCAAGTTGAGCTTAACATTGCCCCAGGTTGCGGCATTTGCTGGTCGGTTCCAGCTTGAGTCAATCGTGGCAAAAACACCATTTTTGAACTCAACGCTTACCATGGCAGTATCTTCCCAGGCCTGCGCATAGTGATTATTTCCGGTCTGAGCTTGAACATTGGCCAGTTCTTCGCCGAAGAGCCTTCTCAGAAGATCAGCGACGTGAACAACATGGTCAATCATTGAACCTCCGCCTGATAAAGCTGGGTCTGTGAACCACCCGAATGGGCACTTACCCTGATTAGTTGTGCACGCGGCTAGCACAGTGCCGATATCGCCATTTTCAATACGGGAAGCAGCATGTGTGAAGTTTGGAGAAAAAGGGCAAGGAAAGGCAGTAGCTAGTACCAATCCTTCTGTGTGAGCCAACTTCTCTATTTCAGCTGCATGTTCGGCATTGGGTGCGATCGGCTTTTCGCAGAGGACATGCTTTTTGGCTGCGACGGCGGCCGCAATATGTTCCTTGTGTCGGATGTTTTCGCTGGCAATGGCCACTGCATCAACTTGGTTTAATAAAGTATTGAGATCTGAGGTGAAGTGCGTGTTAAATTTGTGCGCAAACGTTTCGCCGCGCTCGTTTTCGTTATCCCAAATGCCAACAAACTCGGCTTTTGAATTCTCGGCAAGGCACGTTGCAAACGATGGAGCATGGACGTGGGCGGCGCTTATCAATCCAACACGAATTGGCATAGAATGAGTATGACCCAGCGGTAGACTACTCGTTGCAATGCCCGAGTCAAATCTAGTCATTATTGATGGTTACAGCCTTCTTTTCCGAGCTTTTTACGGCACTCGGTTTTTAAGCACAACCGACGGAAGACCAACAAATGCGCTATTTGGCTTTGTATCAATGTTGTTTCAGTTATTGGAAAGCCACCAACCTCAGGCGATTATAGTTGCCCTTGATGCACCGGGAAAAACATTTCGACACGCCGAATATGCGGAATACAAAGGGACTCGTCGTGACACGCCGGAAGAACTTATTAGTCAGCTGAACTACTCTCGTGAATTGATTGAAGCACTCAACATTCCGACCATTGAGTTAACTGGATTTGAAGCCGATGACGTTGTTGGTACGGTCAGTCGATTGGCTGAAGAGAACGGATACAACACCATTATTGTTACTGGCGATCTTGATTCTTTACAGTTAGTCGATCAGTGCGTAACTGTAATGACAACGAAACGTGGTGTTACGGATGTTGTTATGTACAACCCAGAAGCAGTGGTTGAACGATACGGATTTGGCCCAGATCACGTGACAGATTACAAAGCTTTGGTTGGCGATACGAGCGACAACATCCCCGGTGTGCCAGGAATTGGCGATAAATCGGCAACTCTTTTGATTCAAGAGTTCGGGACGGTCGAAGAGATCATGCGACGGATCGAAGAGGTTCCAGACAAGTTCCGAAAGAAGATTTTAGGAAATGAAGACCAAATGGTCAAAAGTAAATGGCTTGCGACGATCATCCGCGATGCTCCGGTTGAGTACGACTTTGCTCCTTACAAAATGGACGCCGACCATATGCTCCGAGCTCAGGAAATGCTGACCTCGCTTGAATTCCGTGGTCCTTTAAGAAAGCTTGAACAAGTCATGTCGCCATATTTGACAGAGGGTGCTCAAAAGGCCGTTTCAACTCCTCGTGCTGCAGCGATTGAGATTTCATACGATGATGATGTGATGGACACAGAAGAACTCCGGAATTGGGTTGGTGAGGCGCGTTATGCGTTGATGCTTGCTGATATGGTTTCACAGGGTTCTTTGCTTGATGAAAACGAGCAATTTGCGTATGTTGCGGTAAGTCGAAGCGTCCGGCGAACCACACCCGAAGCAGCAAAAGCATTGTTCTTGCAAGATCCTAGTCGGGCAATTGCTCATGAATCTAAGCCTTTCTACAAAGGAGAAAAGCATGCGACTGGAGTTCCAGGATTTGATGCTACATTAGGTGCTTACGTATTGCAGACTGGTCGATCTAATTATGCTCTTGGTGATCTTGCTCAAGGATTCTTAGAATTAGACTCGCCCCCAACAACTCCT
This sequence comes from Fimbriimonadaceae bacterium, assembly GCA_027492935.1. Lineage (GTDB taxonomy): Bacteria > Armatimonadota > Fimbriimonadia > Fimbriimonadales > Fimbriimonadaceae > UphvI-Ar2. The sequence continues at coordinate 908 of JAPUDU010000147.1, read as the reverse complement.
CAGGATCAAGTTGCTTGTCTCTATGCTCTTGAGGCTGTTATGCGCGAAAGGATCGAGAAACAGGGGCAAACGTCTATTCTGGATGGGATTGAGCTTCCCCTTGTGCCGATTTTGGCCAGCATGGAAACGTTTGGAATTAAGCTTAACGCAGAGTCTCTTACTGATTTTAGTGCTGAATTGGAGCACGAGATGGGGATCACACAAAAACGTGCTCACGAACTCGCTGGCCAAGAATTTAATGTGCTTTCGCCGAAGCAGATTGGCGAAATATTGTTTGAACAAATGCAACTTCCTGGCGGGAAGAAAACTAAAACAGGCTGGGCGACCGGAGCAGAAATTCTCCAAGAGTTAGAAGTGGAGCATGAGATCGCGGGGGCAATCCTGCATTATCGAGAGCTGGCGAAGTTAAAAGGCACTTATGCGGATGCACTTCCGAAGATGAAAGGATCTGATGGTCGAATCCATACTTCATACAATCAGGCGGTTGCGGCAACTGGTCGTTTAAGCTCGAACGATCCTAATTTGCAGAACATTCCTATCCGCACAGAATTAGGGCGCAAGATTCGCAAAGCATTTGTAGCGGAAGATGGCTTTACCCTGGGATCATTTGACTATTCTCAAATTGAGCTACGGATTCTTGCACATATGTGTAAAGACGAAAACCTAGTGGATGCTTTCCAAAAACGGGTTGATGTTCATACTGTAACCGCTGCGCTGATGTATGGGATTGAGGAAAGTTCTGTGACAAAGCAGCAACGTGGCTATGCAAAGCTTCTGAATTACGCGGTTCTCTATGGGGTGACAGGTTATGGTCTTGCCGCACAGTTAGGCCGTGGATTTAGTGTTGAAGAGGCAAACGCACTCATCAAACAGTATAAAAAATTGTTTGAAATGGAAAACATAGAAGT
>JAPUDU010000146.1 GCA_027492935.1 Fimbriimonadaceae bacterium | reverse complement strand
AAATGGCTGAAGGGATGAACCACACCTCCCCGCCCTACCCCACCGATGTCAACGAGTGGCCTCTCCGCGGATTTACCCCCCTCAATTCCCACCACGTCAAACCCGCCCGCGTCGGCGAATCACCCGTCCAGATGGAATGTCGTCTCTATCAAACAATCGCCCACGGCGACGGCCCCGGTGCATCCCGCTACATTGTCGGCGAAATTCTGCTCATGCACCTCAACCCAGAAATCTTAGACAACAACCAAATCAATCCCTCCGAACTAATCGCCCGCCTCGGCAACGCAGAATATCTCGACCTGGCAACAAATTCACGCTTCGAGCTAATGCGCCCGACCTTGCCTGAATAATATAAGAAATGGGCCGCCGGGCAAAGGGCGACCCAAGTTCAATTGATCCTTAACAACCGGTCAAGGAATCTGTGGAAGTACGCCGGAGCGAGATGATTGCAAAAAATCAGATGACTTCCTTCAATAACAAGAGTTACAGGAAACGAGCCAATAAAGACACTTCTGCCAATCCCAGCAAGAATGCTCTAAGGATGGTAAAAATAACCCTGTGAAAGCCGCTTATCTGGCCCTCCTCCCCCTTCTTCTCCTGGTCACCGGATGCCAAATTCGTGCTGCCGACCCTAAAGAAGCAACCCCTAAAACAGATCAAGCGCCGGAAACAGCCCCTACCGCCAAATTAGATAAAGCCAACGCTTACATCACCGAAGTCAAAGTGCCAATGGCAAAGCTCGGTGCAAGCCTCCGCAAACTAGGCAAGTTCGACGCTCACCTCAAGTGGACCGATGCCTTTATCAAAGAAACGATCACCGCTGCCAGCATGCTCAAAAAGAATGACCGTCTGGAAGGCCCGATGCTCGCCAAGGTCGGTAAACACACCGCTGAGGTCAATGTCATCATCATCCGAATTGACGAAGACCTCTACGCTCTCAGAACCGTCGGAAGCCACAAACCAATCACTGACGAACTCAAAAAAGCATTAGAATGATCCCTACAGCTTTGGCCAAGGAATCAACCGAAGGTCAATGTTTTCTTCTATAAATTATCAATTCCAACGATAGCACTACGCTTGTATCGATGATCACAAATCGCCAACAAAAATACAACATCTAAAAACAGTTGGGGGATTTACCATTTTTGGTAAATCCCCCAGTGACCTCTTCTAAAGAAAAGGCTTAGTCTTCGGACATTGCTGGTTCGTCATCCTGAGCCGCAAGATCTGCCAAGCTCATTCCGCCGAACATATCGCCTTCGTTAAGCGAATCGCCATCCTCAGCCTCAACCAACGCAGTAAGCGATTGTTGAGCCCAACTCGGTTGCGAACGATCAACATCAACCGCAAGTTCGCGGTGAGCTTTCACACCCGTACCAGCCGGAATCAAGCGACCAATAATGACGTTTTCTTTCAGACCAAGCAACGGATCGGTCTTTCCTCGAACCGCCGCTTCCGTCAAGACGCGAGTCGTCTTCTGGAATGAGGCAGCTGAGAGGTAGCTTTCCGTTGCCAAGGATGCTTCGGTAATACCAAGCAGAATCCAGTTGGCAGTTGCTTCTCGCGGATCGCGTTCGTTCTCTTCTCCAGTTTCCGGATTAACTTCCTTAATCTTCTTACCTTCGATGATGCGTTGGCGAACCCGTTCGTTCTCCCGATTAAATCGGTTGCGGTCAACAATCTGACCTGGCAAGAACGGCGTGTTACCCGGATCCTTGATCTGACGTTTGCGCAACATCTGTCGCACAATAACCTCAAGGTGCTTGTCGTTAATGTCAACGCCTTGATCCTTGTAAACGCTTTGCAAGTTCTCAATGAAGTATTCGTGAACCGCTTTCGGTCCAGCCAAATCAAGAACTTCATGCGGGTCAAGCGGACCTTCAGTCAGCGGGTCACCCTTAATGATCTTCTGACCAGGAGCAACCGGCAAGTTACCAAGGGGCGGAACCAAAACCGGATACAACACGTTCAAAGCCGCAATCTCATGCTTGCGCAGAGTATGCATTGCCGCAGTTGAAAGTTTTTGACCAATCAAGCGCTCAACCGGAGCCGGAACCTTCTTGCCCCAATCTTGGATGTCGCTAATGTAAGCATCCTTAAGCGGAACCCCAACTTCAACGCGAGCTGAAACAACAACCCATCGTCCAAAGCTTGATCGCTGAATGTCTTTAACAATCCCCGAGACTGGGCAGATAATCGCCTTACCCCGTGGTTGCTTTCGGGCTTCAAAAATTTCTTCAACCCGAACAATCCCGCTTGATTCACCAGTCCACGAGTAGAAGAAGGTTTTTCGACTGCGTTCCCAAAGCTTCCGGCTATCGCCTTCCATCTTTTCTTGCGCTTTCTTGCTCGTCTTCTCAGTCTTCTTACCGTCAACCACACTCACAAAGTTTGTGGGGTCAACAAACAAGCCCTTAATCGTGTCTTCTTGGCTTTCCAACAGTTTTGTCGGATCAAATTCCTTCGCTGATGTCTGCGTAGCAGATTGGAAGTCTTCTTGGAACTGGCGGATGAACTTACCTGTCTTGTACTGGTTCGTAATAGCAATCGATTTAGAACCAGCAACACCACCAGTGTGGAAGGTACGCATCGTGAGCTGAGTACCAGGTTCACCAATCGACTGCGCTGCGATAATCCCAACCGCAACCCCAGTTTCGACTTTCTTCTTCGTACTAAGGTCAACGCCGTAGCACTTCGCGCACATACCAACGTCCATCGCACAGGTAATTGGCGAGCGAACCTTCGCCCCCAATCGACCGTGGTCATCAAACTCAAAGCCGTTTTCAATCCACTTCTTATTAACCTTCAGAATGGCTTCTTCATCAAGCCCTTCTACCGAAGCCCAATAAGACGCTTCAACTTCATCCAATCGCTTTTCAACGTGAATCGTAATGCTTTCATCAACCGACATCACGCGCTCACCCGTCGCCGGGTCAGTGATGTCCGCCAAGCTAACGCGACCAAATGCGCGTTCACCCATCGATTCAATCACCTTGCCGTCAACCACAAGCCGGAACGCCAAAATACCGTCCGTCGTCTCGCAGTCATCGTTTCGGATAATCACGTCTTGTGCAACGTCAACCAAACGACGAGTCAAGTAACCCGCGTCAGCAGTACGGAGCGCAGTATCAGCCAAACCTTTACGTGCCCCGTGTGTCGTTACAAAGAACTCAAGCATTGAGAGGCCTTTCTGGAACGAGTTCCGAACCGGCAACTCGTAAATAACTTCGTTGAACTGGTTAAACATGAGTCCGCGCATCCCGGAGAGCTGCGCAAGCTGTTTAATAGAACCCCGAGCACCACTAACCGTAATGATTGAGAGCGGATTCTCTTGCTTCATGTTCGCGACGATAGCGTTACCGATTTCGTCGTAAGTTCCCGTCCAAAGCCGAACCAAGTTTTCTTGCATTTCACGGAACGAAATCAAACCACGACGATAGTTCTCAAGAACCTTGTTCGCCTTCGTGTCTGCTTCTTCAAGCATTTCTTCCCGTCGCTTCGGAGGATCCATGTCCGTCAAAGCAATCGAAATACCGTACTTCGTCGCACTAACAAATCCAAGCGCCTTGATGTCATCAAGGAATCGAATTGTCGCTTCTGCACCAACCGAGTTGTAAACCGAAACGATGGAAGTCGGGATCGCCCGCTTGCCCATTTCTTCGTTCAAGTACTTCTCGCTGTAGCGAAGCGGATAAGGCAATACTTCGTTAAAGATCAATCGACCCGGAGTGGTAACAATGATCTTCGATTCAAATTTTTGCTCAAGCGGCTCAAGGTTACGAACCTCTTCACCCAACTCGTTTTCAGTCGTAACGTACTTGTACTCCTGACCGCTGCTCGGGTCGCGGTAATCAATCTCAGAGTCGTCACTAAAGATCGGCAACCGAATCCGCACGCGAATCAAGCCGTTCAAATGAAGGACGCCCTGGTGAGTACCCGGAGCGTTGATCATGTAAGCAACTTCTTCCGGTGAACCGTAAACCGTCGGCGCAACGTTCTTCTCAGGATCCTTCGTATGAGCATCCATCGCCGCTTGGAACTCTTCCGACATGCGCTTATTCGTAAACGTCAAAGCGTAAAGTCCAAGAACGGGGTCTTGAACCGGAGTCATAACCGGCTTACCGTCTGCTGGCGAGAACAAGTTCTGCGTACTCAGCATCAAAACGCGAGCTTCAGCTTGAGCCTGCAAGCTAAGCGGAACGTGAACGGCCATTTGGTCACCGTCAAAGTCAGCGTTGTATGCGTGGCAGACCAGCGGGTGAAGCTGAATCGCTTTCCCTTCAACCAAAATCGGCTCAAATGCCTGAATCCCAAGCCTGTGCAGCGTTGGAGCACGGTTCAACAGAACCGGATGTTCCTTAATAACATCTTCCAAGCCATCCCAAACCGCCGGATGCATCCGCTCGATCATGCGCTTCGCTGTTTTGATGTTCTGAGTGACCTTACGCTCAACCAAAACCTTCATAACAAACGGCTTGAACAATTCAAGCGCCATTTCCTTCGGCAAACCACATTGGTGAAGCTTAAGGTGAGGACCAACAACGATAACTGATCGACCAGAATAGTCAACCCGTTTACCGAGCAAGTTCTTACGGAACCGACCTTCCTTACCCTTAAGCATGTCGCTCAAAGATTTCAGCGGGCGTTGATTCGATCCAACAACCGGACGACTTCGTCGACCGTTATCAATCAACGCATCAACCGACTCTTGAAGAAGTCGCTTTTCGTGGTTAATAATCGATTCCGGTGCCTGAATCTCAATAATCCGCTTCAAGCGGTTATTGCGGTTGATAATTCGTCGATAAAGATCGTTAAGGTCAGAAGTCGCAAATCGACCACCGTCAAGCTGAACCATCGGGCGAAGTTCCGGAGAAATAACCGGCACAACTTCCAAAACCATCCATTCAGTGCGTGACCGCGAATTGTGCAGAGCTTCGGTCAATTCAAGTCGCTTAATCGCACGCAACCGGCGAGCACTCGTCGTTTCGCGAATCTCGCGTCGCAAGTCCTTGATCATCTGTTCGAGTTCAACTCGTCGCAAAAGCTCCTTACAAGCATCAGCACCAATGTTCGCTCGAACCAACTCACTCAAGTCGCGCTTCATGCGGCGACCAACCGAGTCAAGCATCTTGCTAATCGCACGCCACTTGTCTTCTTCAATCAATTGATAAACTTCAAGTTGACCCAAAAGCGAAGCCGCAATATCCAAGTCCTTCAAACGTTCATCCGCATCGCGGTACTCAGCTCGAATTCGGTCGTAGTTCGCCTTAATCCGATCCTTAACGTAGCTTTCGTCAAAGTACTCGTCCGGGTTGTTGACCATTTCGGTCGCCAATCGCTCAAGACTTTCCATTTCAAGATCGCGCATCTGATCCTGGATCGCAATCTTTTCTTGCTCAACGTGATTCAAAATCGTCGGCAACAATTCATTAATCGTTTCCTGTTCAAGATCGATAATGATAAAGCTCGCAAAGTAAATAACCTTCTCAAGCTGACGAGGAGAAATATCCAAAATCAATGCAAGCGGCGAAGGTACACCCTTGAGATACCAAATGTGGCAAACTGGAGCTGCAAGCTCAACGTGGCCCATTCGCTCCCGGCGAACCTTGCTACGAGTGACCTCAACGCCACATCGCTCGCAGATAATGCCCTTGTATTTAATCTTCTTGTATCGACCGCAAGCACATTCGTAATCCTTTACCGGACCAAAAATCTTCTCACAGAACAAACCGTCACGTTCGGGCTTAAACGTCCGGTAGTTAATCGTTTCCGGCTTCTTGACCTCACCATGAGACCAACTACGGATATCCTCAGGGGATGCAATGCCAATACGGATCTTGTCGAACAGGTTGGAATCAGCCATGTGCGTTAATAGGCCCCTAACCCAACACACAAAAACCGCGCGAAAATCACAACTCGGAGTCTAGAACGAACGTGAAAACGCGGCGGATGGGGTCAGAGCGATCTAATAGTATAGCAACTCACCCCCCTGCGACCAGGGTCAAACCCACCCAAAAAATCACCATGTGCCCAAAGGTCCCGATTTGAACCTAATCGAGCAAGAACCGCTGGGCTGACCCAGCGCTAACAACATTTGTAAAACTACTGATCTCCACCAATCACAAAAACCAACTTCGACAAAGCAAAGGCTATCCACAACCATCTATCCGTCCCTGAATTCCGCTACCTAATTTTAATCAACCCAAACGCCAGTCACCCCGTTGAAGAACAGGCATATTTCTCAAAAAACCAATCTAAAGGATTGTCCTTATCCGCTACTTCAAACAATTTATCAGCTCTCTACATCGCCCACCGAATGCAAATCCAAACGGCTAGTCACCCCGTTGAAGAACGGGGCCCAGTCCTCAAATAAAAGCAATCCGAAGGATTGTCCGTTTCACTCCGCTGCGAACAATCCATCCACGCTCAAATAACGTTCACCCGTATCGTAATTCCAAGTTAAAATCCGCTTCCCCGCAAGCTCTGGCAATTTTGTAGCCACCGCCGCCAGCGAAGCTCCGGTCGAAATCCCAACCCACAGACCTTCCTCTTGCGCCGCCCGCCGGGCCATCTCAAACGCTGCTTCCTCACTCACCTGAATCACGCCATCAACGAGGGAACGATCAAAATTAGCCGGCACAAAACCCGCACCAATACCTTGAAGTTTATGCGGCGAAGGTTCCCCTCCACTAATGACCGGAGACTTCTCTGGTTCAACCGCAAACACTTCCAAATTCGGCCAGTGATCCTTCAGAACCTGCGAAACCCCGGTGATATGACCACCCGTTCCAACCCCTGTAATCATCACATCAATGCCTTCCGGGAAATCTTTCAAAATCTCTTCCGCACTTGTCCTGCGGTGAACTTCAATATTCGCCTGATTTTCAAACTGCTGCGGCATCCATGCCCCCGGAATCTCTGCCACCAACTCTTCCGCCCGAGCAATTGCCCCTTTCATTCCCTTCTCGCGTGGCGTCAATTCAAACTCCGCCCCAAACGCCAACATCGCCCGTCGACGGTCAATACTCATTGATTCCGGCATTGTCAATATGAGCCGATACCCCTTAACCGCTGCCACCATCGCTAATCCGATTCCGGTATTACCGCTCGTCGGCTCAATAATCGTTCCCCCTGGCAACAACTCTCCTTTCAGTTCAGCCGCCGTAATCATAGCCAAAGCAATCCGATCTTTAATGCTTCCACCGGGATTCGCTTTCTCTAACTTAATCCAAACCTCCGCATCACCAAACAAGTGATTGATTCGCAGGTGCGGGGTATTCCCAATCGCTTCTAATATGTTGTTGAATCTCATAATTTCGCCTTTGTTTTCACTTCAACCTGCGCCTGATTAGTAACCAAAGAATCAGCCTCAACTGATTCAGTCAACCAGACGTTTCCCCCAATTACGCTCCGTGCCCCCACAACTGTCTCGCCCCCCAAAATCGTCGCTCCCGCATAAATCACAACATCGTCTTCAACCGTCGGATGCCGCTTCGTTCCTGCCATCGACTTCTTCACGCTCAACGCTCCCAGCGTCACTCCCTGAAAAAGCTCAACGTTCTTCCCGATCTCTGCTGTCTCACCAATAACAACTCCCGTACCGTGGTCAATCGCAAACGGACTCCCAATCAACGCCCCCGGATGAATATCAATCCCCGTTCTACGATGTGCCGTCTCTGTCAAAACCCGTGGCAACAGCTGAACCTTGCCCTGCAACAAGTGTGCAATCCGATAAACCGCAATCGCATAAAACCCCGGATAAGCCAGTTTCACCTCATCAAGGCTTGTACTTGCGGGGTCAAGCGACAGCATAAAAGCCGCATCTGATTCCAATTCGTCTAAAACCCCCGAAAGCGACTCCCTAAAATCTCCCACGATCTCCCGGGCAACATAATCCTCCTCCCCAGTCACAATAATTAAGTGATAAAGACCATCCAAAACTGTCACTATTGGCCATTCTAAGTTCGCTCTCTGATATTCACCATTGCTCAGATGAGGAAACATTAATCCCAAAATCCTATCCAACCACGCCTCAGATTCACTCCGTAAATGGCAGGACACAGAGCACTCATTCTGCTCCTTCTCTAATCGGAATTTTAAATCGCTTTGTGCCGTTTCCATTACTTTAACCTACTCCTACAAATCCAATACGCTACGTTTCGATTCCGAAGTTAAGCCCAAAGTCATTACCTTTAACGAAGAATCCGCAAGAACTTTTACATTCTTGCGGAAACCCGCATTCACAACTAAATCCAAATCCACTAGACCGCAGTCGTTGAACGTCCAGTCAACAGACTGACCACGAAGAGAATCAAGAAGATTACAAACAAAATGTAAGCAATCGTCGTTGCAACCCCCGCAATCCCACTTAATCCAAGCAGTCCTGCAACAATCGCGATAATCAAGAACACCAGTGAGTTTTTCAACATTTGTTTTTCTCCAGCTTTCGTTAAGCTCGTAATACACTCTACAAATATTCATGAAGTGATTCGTACGAAGAACCTCCAAATTAAAGTGAAGATTCCATGAAGATCGGCCCCACCAGGTAAAACTGAACTCAGTATGAAGCTCAAAACGTGGCAAGTCTCCCTTCTCCTCGGCCTCGCTTCCTATGTAATCTGTATCCTCGCTCAAACACTCCCATTTGGCAAAACCCCCACTCTATTCCCCGCCGATCAATACATGCAAATAGAATTAGTCGCCTTCGTCTCTGGGGTTATTGGTGTCTATCTCACCGTCAAACAATCCGCTTGGAACTATCCAGTTGGCCTTATCTGGGCCATCGCATACAGTTGGTACTTCTATGCGGTTGCTCGCCACCTCGGCGAAGCTGCCCTAATGGTCATCAATGCCGGATATCTAATCGACGGCTGGATTAAATGGAGCCGCAAAACGCCAGATTCAGGCTCAGAAAACTCTTCACTCCCAATCACTCATCTCAAAAAGAATCACTGGATCGTCATCGGCATTACTCTCGCCATCGTAATTCCTGTCCTCATCAAGCTTCTCATCGAGTTTCGCGGAAAATTTGTTTACTACGATGCCGTCACAACGACTCTTGGGCTCACCGCCCAATACCTTACAAACCGCAAAGTCTTTCAATCTTGGTATTTCTGGATTCTCGCAAATATTGTAATAATCCCGGTCTTTATCGTTCGTCAATACTATCCCACTGCCATCCTCTACACAATCTTCACAATCATGGCTTTCATCGGCATAAAAGAATGGCGTGCCTCGCTAGAAATCCAACAATCAACCACCCCCGTACAGGAGTAAAGCAACTGGGTTCCTCTAGTTGCTTCTTGATGAGGCGGTAAGAGAAAACAACCTGAAATCCGCAACGAATCATAGAAACCACAGAACTACTAAGCTATGCTCTTTACCATTCACTAGACTTACTTTTAAGAAGTCATCCTACTGACCGACCACACCAACATTGTCTTTCACCAAATCATAATCTGCCATTATTCGACCCATTCACAGCTACAGATAACCAAGATTCACCCGCTTTAACCCAGATGGAAATAATCAAGAAACAATTCCCCCTTAATCAAATAAAAAAGGGTTGTGGAAATTTCAGGAAATCTCCACAACCCTACAACTTTAGTTAAAGAATCCAACCGAACGAGCCAATCGGACATCATCGTTGCCCGTCAACTCATCAAGATCCTTCAACGAAAGTTCCTTGTTCGCCTTATCTTCAACCGTTACCTTAAGACACAAGGACCGCAATTCATTAACCAGAATCTTGAACGATTCCGGAATGCCCGGTTCTTGAATTGTCTCGCCTTTAACGATCAATTCATAAGCCTTAACGCGACCCATAACGTCGTCCGACTTAATCGTTAGCAATTCTTGCAACGTGTAGGCCGCACCGTACGCTTCAAGCGCCCAGACTTCCATTTCACCGAATCGTTGACCACCAAACTGTGCCTTACCACCCAACGGCTGTTGAGTAACAAGTGAGTACGGTCCAATCGAACGAGCGTGGATCTTTTCGTCCGCCAAGTGCTCAAGTTTCAGCATGTAAATACAGCCAACTGTGATCTTGTTCGGCAATTCATCACCGGTCAAGCCATCGCGAACGATTGACTTACAGGAATCCGGATCAAGTCCTGCACGGCGGAACACATTGTGCTCAATCTGCTTCATCACGCCAGCATAAACTTCATCCGAAGCCTTGTGCGCCTTGCCCGGAACATGAGTGACCTCTTCCGGCTCAAAGTTCTCAGCATCAACTTCAACCAATTCTGCAACTGATTTCGTCGAAGGAGCAGCAACAATTCGACTCACGCGCTCAAGATTATCTTGATCAAGCAATCGAAGCTTTGCTTCCGTCATTTCCATCATGGTTGCAAGGTCTGCATCTTCTGCAAACTTGATGGCAAGCATCAATTCACGGTTCACATAGGAGCGCAGCGACTTAATTCGCAAGAACTCCGCCAACCGCTTCATCTCTTCCAAGATTTCGTGTTCCGTAGCACCTTCAAATGCCGGACACTCGTACCGTGAGTCCATGTGGTAACCCACATAACCAAGGTGTGTCTCAAGAATCTGACCGATGTTCATCCGGCTCGGAACCCCAAGCGGATTCAAGATAATGTCAACCGGCGAACCATCCGCCAGCATCGGCATGTCTTCCACCGGCAAGATTCGGGAAATAACACCCTTGTTACCGTGGCGACCAGCCATCTTGTCTCCAACCATGATCTTCCGCTTTTGGGCCGTATAAACCTGAACGGTCATATTCGTCCCTGCCGGAAGCTCATCGCCCGGAATTTGAAGCAAAGGCTCTTCCGTTCGATCGCAGATCAATCGGTCGCGCTTCTTACTTTCTTTGTAAATGTAGTTAATGCTCGGGCTCAGGTACTTAAAGCGGCTAAAGACTTTAACATCAATAACCGTTCCCTTTTCACCGTGCGGCAAAGTCAAACTGACGTCGCGAGTTTCTTCCGCTTTCTTACCAAAGATCGCAATGATCAACCGTTCTTCTGCGGTCATTTCAGTTTGGCCCTTCGGCGCAACCTTACCAACCAACAAGTCTTCCGGTCGAACCTCAGCCCCAATGCGGATAATTCCGTTTTCATCAAGGTCGCGGAGCGCATCTTCACCAACATTCGGGATGTCGCGTGTAATTTCTTCAGGCCCAAGCTTCGTGTCAACCGCTTCTGATTCGTGTCGCTCAATGTGGATCGACGTATAAACGTCATCCTTCACCAACCGCTCACTCAACAAGATCGCGTCTTCGTAGTTGTAACCACCCCAAGGCATAAAGGCAACAATCAAGTTCTTACCAAGTGCCAATCGACCACCGTCTGTGTTAGCACCATCCGCAAGCGGATCGCCCTTCAAAACACGTTGGTCTGGGAAAACAATCGGGCGGTGAGTGAAACAAGTTGACTTGTTGCTCTGGAACATGTGAAGTAATTCATAAGTATCAACTTCACCATCATCCGTCAAAATTGTGATCTTCTTCGAAGTTACAGTTTGAATCGTTCCGGTTCGCCGTGCAATCACGCTCGCGCCGCTATCAATAGCCGCACGCTTTTCGTGACCTGTACCAACTCGCGGAGCATCGCTACGCAAAGTCGGAACTGCCTGACGTTGCATGTTCGCACCCATCAAAGCGCGGTTAGCGTCGTCGTTTTCAAGGAACGGAATCAAACTCGTTGCAACAGAGATGATCTGAACCGGACTCACGTCCATCAAATCAACGCGCATCGGAGGAACGCTCGGGTAGCTTGCACCACCAAACTGCTTGTCACCACCCGGACAGCGCACAACAACTCGGTCTTCCAAAATCAAACCGGTGTCATCCAGTTTAGTGTCCGCCGGAGCAATCCGCAAGTGGAAGTCTTCTTGAGCCGTCAAGTAAACAACCTCAGTCGTAACCCGACCTTCAACAACCTTTCGGTACGGAGTCATGATGAAACCAAACTCATCAATCCGACCGTGTGTCGTCAACTGAGAAATCAAACCAATGTTTGGACCTTCAGGAGTTTCAATCGGACAAATCCGACCATAGTGGCTACGGTGAACATCGCGAACTTCAAGTTTCGCGCTGTTGCGCTGCAAACCACCCGGCCCAAGGCTAGAAAGACGACGCTTGTTCGTCAACTCGCTCAATGGGTTCGTCTGATCCATAAAGGTTGAAAGCTGGTTGCTGCTAAAGAAGCTCTTAATGCTCGCACTCACCGGCTTAACGGAAAGGATAATCGACGGCAGCATATTTTCTTGATCTGCCGAAGTCATTCGCTCGCGAGCAACCTTTTCCATTCGGACAAAACCAAGTCGCAACTGGCTCGCCAAAAGCTCACCGATTGAACGAACCCGCTTGTTACGCAAGTCGTCAATGTCATCGTGGTCGGCTTCTTTCTTGAGATACGGTTCCATCTCAATCAAAGTCCGCGCAAGGTCATCGCTCGTCAAGTTGCGCGTGTGCTTTTCAACATCCAAGTGAAGTCGGTTATTCAAGAATCGACGACCGACCTTTCCAAGGTCGTATCGGCGTCGGTCAAAGAACAAACTGAACACAAGCTGCTTAGCCGCATCATCATTTGCCGCTTCGCCCGGACGCATCCGCTTGTAAATATCCAAAATCGCTTCGCGAGTATTTGCAGTTTTATCTGCCGCTAATGTCGTTTCAATGTAGCCCGGCAACCGCAAAACCTTGATCGAGTCAAGTTCAAGACTTGCAATCTTAACCGCCGAATCTTTATCGATTCGTTGCATCGCCGCAATGATCGACTTCTTGCCTTCAGAAATCTCTTCGATAACTCGGGCACCCTCAAGCTGTTCAGCCGTCGGCTTTTCGATCGTTTCTTCTGTACCGAAGTACCAGTACATGTCATCCGTCGAACCCAGCGGGCTCTCCATCAAACACTCAATATCCTTGTGATCTTCTGGCAAACTGTCAAACATCGACTGAGTAACAATTACGCCCTTGTCATAAAGAACTTCCCCGGTATCGGGATCAGCCAAAGGCTCACTAAATCGTTTACCCAAGCTCGCACCGAGCTTGCGGGTTTGGCGATCACGGCCCATGTCAAAGCCGTGCAAGGCTTTCATCAATTGAGTAATCGGCAATTTCTTGGTCTGAGAAATCTGCGTATTAACAACGCCATTCGCATCGTTTTCAACTTCGAGCCATGGCCCTTCCATCGGAATACAACGCGCACGGGCAATCATCTGCATCGACGTGTCGATGTCTTCTTCAAAATAAATCCCGGGTGACCGGCTGAGCTGGCTAACAATAACCCGCTCACGACCATTGATAATGAACGTTCCCTTGTCCGTCATCATCGGCAAATCGCCCAAATAAACTTCGGACTCAATAACTTCGCGATCCTTACCACCAAACCGGACTCGGGCTTTAATCGATGCCTCATAAGTCAAGTCGCGGTCGCGACAATCTTGCATTCCGTATTTCGGTTCACCTAACACGAAGTCAACAAACTCAATGTAAGTGCTTTGGGTAAAGTCCCAAATCGGGCTGAATGTGGTGAAAAGTTCAGGAAGGCCCTCTTCCAAAAACCATTTGTAGCTGTTTAGCTGTAGTTCAATCAGGTTCGGAACCTCTAGCGCACGACCAATGCGTTTCAAGGACGGTTGAATAACTCTCATAGTGCTCCGGACGTAAACGGGGACTAAAAACTATACCTGTCTATCACCCCCTAATCAGCCTATCCCGACGCAAACCAGGACCCCAATTCCGAACCTTTTCACCCTCCCTCGCTCTCGCTAGATGGACTGCTCCTTCGACTGGCGTCCATCGTCCCTTATCCTCTAAACCACCTGCTCGCCTGCCCGGTAAACCGCCACCGGTTTCGGGAGATTCTGTTCCGAACCTCCCTCCCCAAGTTTAGGGAGGGAGGCTCCAAAAGAACCGGGCGGGGTTGACCCACAAAGCTCCGCCAAAGCCTCCCGCTCGTAAATCTGAAAATCTGCCCCAAACCCCTCTCGAATTGCACCCAGCCAATCCCCATCAAAGTTCGCCACTGCCCCCCCACGAGTATACAAATCAACCCCCTCCGCCACGGAACAACTCTCCGCCTCATCAAACCCCTCTGGGCGAGAACAGGCTGCCCCAATGCCCACCCAAGGATCACCCACAACAATCGGTCTATCCGAATTAAACGAGAGCGATAATCCAGCATCAATCAAACTCCGCACCCGAATCAATTTCTGCCAAACCCCATCCTCCAACTGTGCCTTGTAAGCATGACCAAATCGATACAAAAACTCCGGTTGCAAAGTCACATGGCTCCCTAATCGTTTCAAGCGATCAATCTGATCATCCGAAAGAATCATCGCGTGTTCAATCCGATGTCGCGCCGGATCAGCCGTCTTCTCAAACGCTTCCACAACCAAATCCGTACTCCGATCACCAATCGTATGCACCGAGCAACTCCAGCCCTCCGCGTCAATCAAAGCCAATATCCGCGCCAACTCCACTTCAGGATAAATCAACTTCCCATTTCGCCCGGTCGTCACAAACTTCCCGTGAATAGCCGCCGTCGCACTTCCAATCGCCCCGTCCGCAAAAACCTTCAATCCCAAAACCTTACAAACATCCTCATCCATGGCCTCCATCAAATTCTGCAAGTGCGCCGGATCAATCCCCCGATCACCCAAAACCTCCCGCCATTGCATATACATCCGCAACCGAACCTTGCATCCCCGTTCGCTTGCAATCCGGTAAGCCTCGAGTTCTTTTGTCAAATCCCAACGGCCCGTCATCATATCCGTCGCAGTCGTGATTCCAAACCCCGCCATCGAATCGCCCGCCCGCAATATCGCCTCGACCATCTCTTCCAAGCCCGGCTCTGGCGCCCGGCTCGTCACAATCTCATGAGCTTTCTCGAGCAAAACCCCCGTCAAAACCCCACCTTCGCCCCGCTCAAACTCTCCTCCCACCGGATCACTCACATCATCCGCAATCCCTGCCGCCCGCAAAGCCGCTGTATTCGCCACACTCGCATGACCATTTGAATGCCGGAGCAATACCGGAACATCCTTGACAACCGCATCAATCTCAAACCGCGTCAAATGCTCGCCCCATTTGTTCTGGTCGTATTGAGTCGCCAATAGCCACTGCCCATCACCCACTTTCGGCGCCCACTCCCGCACCGCCGCCAAAACCGCCGCCTTTGAATCACAACCACTCAAATTAAGCTTGAGCAAATCCAGGCCCGCTGGCAAAACATGACAATGCGCATCAATAAACCCCGGTAATGCGACATACCCTTCCCATTCCCCACCTTTTATATCCCCCCCAATCTGCGAAAACCACCCCCCCTCAACCGTAAGCCCTCGTTCCCCCGGCCCCCAAACTTCCGCACCGATAATCATTTCCCAATCATATCCATAAACCGGATAACTCCTGTTTCAATAAGGCCAATACTCAAGTTAATAAGAAGAAAGAATCTCGAAAGTTACCCGCTCGGCACTCTCCAATGCCCCCTCAATAAAGCCCATCCAACCACAAGCCCCATCCCCCGCAACATGAAGTCGACCCCCACGCCCCACCCACCCCGGCTCTTTCTCTCCCGGAAACGATT
>JAPUDU010000145.1:7140-15605 GCA_027492935.1 Fimbriimonadaceae bacterium | reverse complement strand
AGCTTCCTCGCCAGCTCCGTTGTCCGCGAAGTTGCACGCCTTGGAGGAGACTATAAACAGTTCGTTCCCCCACCTGTGGAAAAACTTATTGCGAATAGACTGGTAGAAACCCTTGGGTAGTGAACCTTTCCACCAAAAAATAACGTGTTAAACTATACAGACGCCTTGGCGGTTGACAGTTATGGCAATTCGAAAAGACTATTCCATCGATGTACTCCGTCTTCTTGAGAACCTCAAGAAGCACATCGAAGACAAAAGAAGCTTCGGCAAAATTCTCTTTGGCATTGACAAAGAAGAAGTCTGCTTCCAAATTGAACAGATCCGTGCATCCATGCCACGAGAAATGAAGGATGCTGCCAGCCTCACGCGAGAAACCGAACGCATGATGGCAAGTGCCGAAGAAGAATCCACTGCTCTTCTGGAAGCCGCTCAAACAAAATCCGTTCAAATGGTCAAAGAAGCCGAAGACAAAGCCGCTTTAATCGTCCAACAAGCTGAACTTCGAGCTCAACAGCTCATTACCGAAGACGAAATCACCCGCATCGCAAAAGCCCAAGCTGACGAACTACGCAAGACGGCTGAAAAAGATGCTCGTGAAATGAAGCGTGGTGCCGACCACTATGCCGCCGATGTTCTTCAAAACCTCGAGAATGTGGTTGGAAAGGTTCTTAATACAGTAGAGCGCGGCAAACGCGAAGTCCAAGCTCAAATGACAACCAACGAACCTGTACACGCAGTTGTAGAAGTTGAAAGAGAACGAGCTAAAGTTTAACGAGTGACCGACCCCAAACCCGTCCTCGCCTATCTTTACGTTGGGCTCGGTGGAGCAACTGGGTCAATGCTCAGATTCGCAGTTGGACAGTATCTCAATCGGGTCAAGCCAGAAAGCCCTTTCCTTGCCGTTGCGACGGTCAACATTATCGGTTCACTGTTGATTGGCTTACTCGCGGGCTACTTTACATCCAAAGATCACGTTCTCTATCTCATTCTTGCCATCGGAGTTCTAGGCGGATTCACAACGTTTAGTAGTTATTCGCTTGATCTCATGGTAATGCTCCAAAAACAACTTTACACTCAAGCCCTTCTCTATGCACTCGGACAGTTAATCCTGGGCGTTACTGCTGCCTCAATTGGCTTTGCGATAGCAACTAAGCTACTTTAGCTTTACCCAACTGTAAAATCGGATCCAATGTCATCGAATCCGATAATCCCATATACACTTCACAAACCATATCGTCTTCAACAACCAAAATAACTTCCGCAATCTCAGAATTACGTAAAGGAATGGGAGTCGAGAGCCGAGCTCGCACTGTGCGGCCGCGCAATCCCAACATCGACTCAATGACCTCACATTCTGCCGGCAAGAACCAGAGCCTCTCTCCAGACTCTTGAAGTTCTAACCTTTTCCCTGGCAAAAAACGATTCATTTATTCCTCTTACAACTCTTGTATTCCACTTGGAAGCCAAAGCCCCTGAATATCAGCGTTGCTAAAAAAACATCAAGATTGAACTACTCACGGTTCGCGCGTTTATTCCGCTTTCTCTTCCAACTCTCAAACTCACTCGTATTCTCTTCCGATACACCAGCCAGTAACTTAAACAGCTTCGTAAACACCCCAATCCCCCAGCCTGCCAAAACCCAGTACGCCCAAGAAATCGTTCCTCCCTGACTCCAGTCGATCCACATCAAAAACGCGTTGACCACTAAGTAAGTCCCTAAATGCGATACAAAATCCCCACGTTGGCTCCGACGGAACTCACGCCAAAGCCTCTTATCTTCTTCTTCATTGAGTACGCGCGACGTTTCAACCGCCCGCTCTTCCCGATAAGCTTCTTCAGCCACCGCAACTTGCTCCGGAGTCAAACCCAACTCTTCCGCAGTTGCCATCAAACGAGCGCGTAAATCCCCCGTAGAAGCACTGTTCTGATGAACAGCCAGGCGCAAGATCGCCTCAATATCATCGTCATTCTTAAGATGCTCTTCCGCCACCAAAAACAGAATACGCGATTTACCCTAATTCAGATGCAAGCAAACCCTATTTATTCGTCTCTTCTCAGCCCTAATTATCAATATTACGACCAGACCGCCACCGGTCACCCCGTAAGCCCTTAAAACTCAACAACGATAGAAAAACAATCATGACTGATCCACCACTAAAACCACTCGTCGTTGTTACTAATATAAATGCCCACAGAGCGCATGCGCCCAAGCCAAACATTGCGAACCGCCGAAGCGTTCTCTTGCGTTCTTGAGCGATTTCCGCTTTCATTGCCGCCTCTTTCTCCGCCCGAATGAGCTCTGCTTCCTTCTCCTCAAAATACTGCGCTTCTGCAAGCCGGAGTTGTTCTTCAGAAATCCCCAGTTCTGCCGCCGAATGTGTCAACCGCGAACGCAAGTCTGCCGAATCAATCGATGGCTGTTGAACCGCTAGACGTAAAATCGCCTCAACATCTTCATCAGTCTTCAGTTGTTCTTCCGGCATACAAAAATATTACGATATTTTTCTCCGCCCAGTTACGGCAAAGGGGCCGATTCCAGATTGGAATCGGCCCCAGAAGCACGCTCAGATAGATTACCGAGTAGCTTTGCTGTCTTTGCCGCCTTTCGGTGCGCGGCCTCGTTGATAGTCACCCAACGGATCAGGAGTCTTCTTTTCACTATGAGCGGGTGAAGCTGCATTCTTGCGGTTGCCTTCATTCACTTCATGTGCCGTCAAGAAGAACACAATTTCAGTCTTAGACTTGCTCGTGCTCGACCGGCGGAACAACGCACCAATGATTGGAAGATCTTTCAATAGAGGAACACCATTCACAGTTCGTCGATCTTGTTCAAGAATCAACCCGCCAATCGCAAGGGTCTCACCCGATCGCATATTCACGAACATGTTCGTCAAACGATCGCTCGTTTGCGGCAAGTTACCACCACCCGGTACCGGCGTAAAGCCTGTCAGGATGTTGAAGTTCTGTGAAAGATCAAGGGCAATCTGACCGTCGCCGCCCACTCGAGCCGCAATGTCAAACGAAACCCCAACCTTCACTTCATCAGTTTCAACCGTCGTACCGTTTTGTGTCGATTGAATCGACTTTACGTAACGAACCGTGTCGCCAACGAACAAGTTGGTTGCTCGGCCATCGCTGACCAAGGCATTCGGTCGAGCAATCAAGTTGCGTCCACCATTGAGCTTGTCAAGGGTTGCAAGAACCGTTGCACTATCAGTTGCATTGAATTGGAAACCACCCGAAACGGTGCCCGGAGTCGCCGCCGTATCGCCTGCACTTTGATTCACACGGAACGGATTCAACCGACCGCCAGTAATCAAATTCCAGTCAATACCAATCTTTTGCGCTTCTTCTTGTGAAAGCTCCATAACTCGGAGTTCAAGCGCGATCTGTCGCGGAGCAAGGTCAACCATCGCAAGATAGTCTTTCGCTTCGTCGATTTGAGATCGTGTTCCACGAAGAACAATCCGCATCGGCTCACGGCCCGTCACTGATTTACTATCAGTCGTTGAACCAGTCTTTGTTTCTGTGCCGCCATCACCAGACGCACCTGCGCCACCGGAACCAGCACCTGTCGAACCACTTTGTGATTGTGTAGCAGTAGTTGAACCTTTAGCACCCGGAGTTACCGGATTCGGCATCAAACTCACTTGAAGGCCCTTAAATCGGCTCTTCAAATCAAGTTCAATCAAGGTCGGCTCAGCATAGTTCAGGTCAACAACTTCCCAGACCTTTTCAAGTCCGGCCAAGTCAGCTTCATAAGATTTGCCCATTACTGCACAAAGTTCTTTGTCCAGAGTTTTAGCAAAGCTCTCAAGCTTCGATACTTCTTCCTTGGGGCCAATCATGAGCAAAGTCATGGTCATGGATTCGCCCTTTGTCGTGCCTTCAAGAATGCTTTCTTGAACGCTAAATTCAGCCGCACGAGGATGCTCAGCAACCAAGCGATCAATCATCAACTTAATTCGACCTGTTTCACCACTCTGAACCGGAACCACAACTGTGGACATGTCAGCTTGACGATTAAATGAACTTGAATCAGCAATCTTGGCATCAAGGTCACGAATGTAATTTTCAACTTCCGTAACACGTGCCGGGTCGCCAACAACCATCAAGTAATAGACTCGGCCGTTCGGCTTCGTCGGAGATGTTGGTGTTGTTGGGGTCGTTGCCGCACCCTTGTTATCGCCACCTTCAGGTGCCGGAACCGGGCTCAAAGCTACGCCAGGAAGATCAGCTGCCGTTGGAACAATAACTTCATAGAAGCCACGTTGTCCTGCCGGTGAAATTGATTTTTCAACTGCTTCTTTAATCTTTTGTGCCTGACCACTTACCAAGTTAACAACGCGAGTTTCGTATCGACCACCCATGCGCTCCATTACCTGTCGCATAGCCTGGCTAAAGTTCTCCGCCGGAGTAACAATGTAAGTGTTACTGACTTTCGCAAATCGAAGATTAGCAATCGCAGTAACATAAGTCAAAGCTTCATCAAGAGTCACCTTGTTCAACGAAATCGTTACGCGAACTGGTTTGTCCGCCGGACTCACATCCGGAGAAGTAACAATGTTCACGCCCGATTGAATCGAAAGCGCCTTCATGATTTGGATAATGTCTGTACCGACAAAGTCCAAACTCACCATTTGTGCTGCTGGTGCGCCAGCTGCAAAATTAGCCGGTTGAGCAACAGTCTGCGAATGAGTGGTCGTTTCTACCTTTTGGTTCGGACTTGAATCACCCCAAATGGA
The DNA here is from genome assembly GCA_027492935.1 of Fimbriimonadaceae bacterium. Lineage (GTDB taxonomy): Bacteria > Armatimonadota > Fimbriimonadia > Fimbriimonadales > Fimbriimonadaceae > UphvI-Ar2. The sequence continues at coordinate 10,860 of JAPUDU010000145.1, read as the reverse complement.
TGTATTAGGAGTTTGAACCTGTGATAGTGGGCTACCTGCAACCGGTTTCGGTGCACCCTTTTCGCCCGGCATTGGCAAAGCTTCTCCACTTGGAAGAGCCGGTGCCTGACCAGAATTTGTGTTTGTTGGTGTAACAACAACCTTAGGAATTGGAGCCGTAATCGGGGTTACCGCTTTTCCACCAAAGCTAATCGTCCATCCACCATCGGTCGCTTCAAGTTTCGGAGAAAACGCTCCCGTCAACCGGAACGCAAAACGAACCTTAGGAGGGTTCGCTGAGAACCAACCGTATTGAACGTAGTTCACACCGGAATCTTGAATGTCAATCCGACCGCGTTCTGTACGCAAATAGGCGTTGAATTCAACAATTGTCGTATTTCTGCTGGAAAGGTTGATAATCGTCGGTTTCGACAATTCAAGCCCTTTCACAACGATGCTATGTGACCCGTTCGTGCCTGTCTGGTGACTGACCGATTGGATCTCAGATCGCGCTTGAGCAAAACTGGCCGAGCCAATCAACCCAAGTGCAATCACCCAAGAGAGTGTTTTAGTCATTGCGTGCTTCCTCATCAATCACAAGCGTCTGACGCTTGCCCTTGTACGACACAGTTACTTTGCCTTTTTCAATGGCAACAACCTTCGTGTCTCCGTCAATAGAACCGCCCAGTGAAACCAGTTTCTGGTTACCACTGCCGTCCTGAAATACAGCCAGGGGCTTCGAGCCCAAGATAATTCCCTTCACCGCATACTGCGGAACAACTGCGACTGGGGTGCCGCTGCCAATTCCACCACCGCCCATCGGTGGCAAACTTTCACCCATGTTAGGTGGAGAAAACGGCTCGTTACCGTAGTTACTGTTATTCGACAAAGGTTTCGGTGCATTGCTCGTTTGCGGAACGGGTGCCTTTGCAGGCTCTTCTTGCTTCGGACGGTCATCAAGTTCCGCCGGAACAATAAAAGGATCGCGAGGTGCCAGCGGCACCATAGCCAGCAAGCCCTCTTTCGGAGTCCCATCAGGATTCAATCCTTCAGCAACTGCCCCTTCTCCCTCAACCTTGGTTCCATCAGTACCCTCAGTTCCTTCAGCTTCACCTGTCACTGTCTTAGCATCATCAGTCTTTGTTGTCGTCAATTCCGCGCTTGCGCCCGTACTCCCGCCACTCAAAAAGCTGAACGCACCAACTGCTACCAGTAAGAGCGCAAGAACGCCCAATACCAACATCTTCTTCTTATCGCCGTTCATAGTGCTACTTCCTTGCGCGGTGCCCGCACATCCAGTTCGCCTGGCTTCTTCGGTTCGGTTCCTGTCTTGCCCGTCTCACCCGATTTCTCGGTTGTTTCCGGAGTCGCAGTGCCGTCCGTCGTACCTGTGCCTTTCTGTTTCAAATCTTCAGTTGAACCTTCCAACGGTGCCATCGCTTCCTTGAAAACAAAGGCTCGAAGTCGAATCGTTGCATCAAGTTCATTGGAGCTTTGTCCGCCCGCACCTTGCTTGGGTTGCATCGAAATCGTGTTCACCGCCAAAATCTTTGGGAAGCCCTTCAGCGCAGATATCATTTCCAACAAGGCACGGTAAGTGCCTTGACCGGTAATGTCAATATCCAGCTTCTGATAAGCATCATCTTCTTTTGCTTCTTCGCCTGTGTTGTTAGGAACAAGCAAAGGCCGAATCCCGGTCACCTTCACATTCTTTGAAGTGCCAAGCATTTCCAACTCTTTCAAAAGGGTCGGAATATAAGCCGTTTCTGGCAAGGATTTCTCAAGGTGCTCAAGTTCAATCCGAGCCGCCTCAAGATCCTGCTGGCTCTTGACCAGATCAGCATTAACCTGATCCATATCCGGTAGCTCGCTCTGCAACAATGCAACGCGTGCAGCTGCCGTCGATCGGTTACCCATTTGCCAGTAGATCAAGCCCCCGCCGAGTAACAACACGGCAAGTGCAATCAGACCAACCGACTTCAACATGTCGTTTGTTTTCATGGCTTTTCAACCTCTTTGGCCTCGTCTGTCTCTTCTTTGGTGCCCTTCATATCTGCGGTCACCTCAAATTCCAGCATCATGCCCTTATCACTAAATTTGGGTTGTGTGTATTTCAACTGAGGATTTTCAAGCTCCAAACAAGATCCAATTCGGTATTGAAAATCTCCAACGTGTTCCTGCTTGGTGCTCACGCCATTAAAGGTCAGCACCATCGGAGTTTTGGTATCTTGCTTAAACGCTTTCACGCTTGTCAACCAGGTGTCCTGCGGAGTGTTTGTCGTGAGATAAGTCAAGACTTCTTCCCACTTAGTGGAATCCGTCCGAGCCGTCTCAAGCGTATCAATCCGAGGCTTCATCTCGTCAAGCGAATCTTGATTCGCCGCAAGCTCATCCAACGTCGGTTGAATTTCAATCTTTTGTTGCTCCAAGGCGCCCGCTTGAAGATTCAATCGAGTCGCATCAAGGAACAATCCAACCGTTCCAATAACCGCCAACGCACCAATTGCTAGAGTCGCTAAACCTGCAACTTGAACTTGCTTTTGCTTCGCTCGCGCAACGATTCGTTGTTCTTGAATTAAGTTAATCAATGGCATAGTTCAAACTCCTTAAGCCGCCTTCATGTAAGCGCGCATCGCTAACCCAGTCGCAACCGACCACTCCAACCCCTTTCCAGGGGCAAAGTCGCCAACCGGTATAAACCGTGGGTTATCAAAAACTCCAGTCGTAATGACTTCGGCACCTAGCTTGTTCGCCATGTATTCACCAAGGCCATGCAACTTAGCACCGCCGCCTGTCAACACAATGTGAGTCACCGGATTGTTCTTCGAATTCTCCGCCTGCTGAGATTGGAAGTAACCCAGCGAACGCCGAATTTCTCGTGCCAAATCATCAACGTGGCTTTGAACAACTTTAAGCGGTGGGTTATCCGTCATCGGGTTAGCCACCAAAGGCGTAAAGTCGAGCTGAGATTTGCCCGTTTCCGCCTGTTCGTCGTTCAACTGGAAGTAGCTCTTCAAAGCATCTGTCATCACTTGACCGGCCGCAATAATCGTCCGGGTCATAACGAACTTGCCTTCCGCTACAACGCTCACCGTTGTCGCCGCTGCTCCAATGTCAACCAGAGCAACCGTCATCGAATTCAAAACGGAACTCTCATCCGACTCAAGCAAACTGCGATAAATCGCAAACGCTTCAACGTCTACGATGTCAACTTCAAGATCAGCTCGCTCCACCGCACGCTTCTTACTTTCAACAAGCTCACGCGGAACCGCAACAATCAAAACTTCCATCTGGTCATCATCAGTGTCACCAATGATTTCAAACTCAATGTAGCTGTCTTCAATCGAAGAAGGAACATAATGTCCGGCTTCGTACTTAATCGACTTACGCAACATCTGCGGAGTCATCTTCGCCATCTTGATCGTGCGAACAATGACACTGGCTCCCGAAACACCGATAACCGCTGTACCAGCGGAAATCTTGTATTCCCGAATCGCGGCTTTAATCGCAATTCCAACCACGTCCGAATCAATCACGATTCCGTCTTTCATTGAGTCCGAAGGAGTTGGAATTGCAACTTGCTTAGTTACCTTCCAACCGTGCCCGACCTTCTCAACTTCAACCATCTTGATCTGCTTGTGGCCAATATCAATGCCCACAAAACTGCGTTTCTTAAAGGGGTTAAGCGACATCTTCAATCTCCTCGTGGTTAAGCGACTGCATCGTCAACCATTCATCCAA
>JAPUDU010000145.1:0-7130 GCA_027492935.1 Fimbriimonadaceae bacterium | reverse complement strand
GGTTTAGGGAACCGCCAGCGACCGTCAATAACAATCCCTGGGATTTCTCCCTCTTCTGCCAACTTCATCAACGACTCTTTGCCAATCCGCAAATAAGCCGCCGCTTCGCGTGCTGTCATGACCGTGTGTTGGCCCGCCATAATCGCCCGGAACAAACCAGACATCTGCTCGGCACTCAAGAACAATTCAAGGCGAACAACGTTTCCCGATTGAACCGCAGGGTTCGTCGGAACTGGAATTGATTCAGGATGAGCCGGTACGCCCGGTAACCCGGTTAATCCGAGAGTCGGACTTGCTGGAGAAGTTGTTGGGGCATATGTAGCCTGAACCGGAGCTTCAACCGGTGTTTCCAATCCCAAAGCCGGAGCGGCTTGAGGATCATTCGAAACCTTTCGGATAGCGTCCGCAAAATTCATGCTGCAACTCCTGAAAATTCTTGAGCGATCTCGTTAATCAAATAACCGTCAACAAATTTTTCTTTGCGCGCCATCGCCATCAACATCGCGTTATCAGCCAACTGAATCGCAACCCGTGGCGCACCTGCGCTCAACCGATGAATCTCATGGATCGCCTCGGGAGTGAACGGACTGCGCTCAGCCTTAAAGCCTGCAACCCGCAAACGGAACAAAATCAATTCGCCCGTATCCAAAACGTCAAGAGGCTTAATCAAGTGGCGAACCGCAAGTCGTTGCTCCAAAGCCGGAACTTTCTTCAACTTCGGCAAAAGCTCTTTTTGACCAAGCAGAACAAGACTCAACAAAAACTGATCATTCATCTGGCAGTTCAAGAGCAAGCGCAGCTCTTCAAACCTGTTTGTTGATCGAATCAAGTGAGCCTCATCAATCATCAACACAACGCGGCGACCGCGGTCGTAATTCTCGATGAGGGTGAGGTGCAGTTGTTGAACCAGTACTTGGCGATTACGAGAATTAGTCGTCACATCAAGCTGCGACAAAATCTCCTGCAACATTTGAGTCGGCGTCAAAATTGGGTTAACAATCAAGACAATCCGGTATTCAACCGGATCTAGCATTTCTAATAACTTCCGTGAAATTGTGGTCTTACCCAAACCAATCTCACCGCAAAGCATCGCCGCTCCTTTGTTCCTCGCGATCGCGTAATGCAACATCATCAGGGCATCTTCATGCGCCCGACTCATGTATAGAAAACGTGGATCCGGCGTCAAAGTGAACGGCGCTTCATTCAATCCCCAGTACTGCTCGTACATTCAAATTCCTTCTTTGGTCGTGTCGACCCGGTATTTATGTCGGGAATCCAAAACCAGAAACTTAGGGGATTTGTGAGGTTTTTCCCTCAATAACTTAATTCTTTATCTTAATGTCGTCCCAACAATCAAAAAACAACCGGGAATCAAACCAATTCTCGGTTGTTCTATCAAAAATATTCCACCAATTTGTGAAACTATGGTGGGGGAGGATTACCAGATCCACCCGGTGAACCGAACTGAATATCCTTGTACTCAATGCGGAATTTAGCCTTCAATTCCTCAAGCTTCTTGCGTATATCTTCAGGCAACTGAGAAATGTCCCCCGTATCTTTTCGCGGATCCTTGAAAATGGCCAACTGTTCTTCTGGAGGATTGAACCCACCAAATCGAACCTGCATTGTCATACGCTGCTCAGTTGCCATCGAAACAGAATTAGGTTTCCCGTAATAATTCGCGCCTTGCGCTTCTGCCATCTCAGCAATCACCGAGTTTCGCGCAAACTCTTCCAGATCTTGGAATTGACCATATCTAAACTCCTCCCCGTCATCACTCTTAAAAGTTTGCTGAGCATACAACCCGTCCCTTGCTGAACTCTTAAACTCCAACATGATCGGTTGCGATGCTGGCAAAGACATAAAATATGTCTGCTCAAGGTTCCAGTCCGTTGCTTCATACCCCTTCGGAACCATGCCCATTTCTGCATAATCCGGAACATATTCATCATTGCCAAAATCGTATCCTTGGCCAATGTTAAATTCGGCATGACGCACCGTTTCCCAAAAATAATCTTGACTGCGCTTGGTAAGTTGATTCAGCCCAATCTTCAAACCTGCTTCCGTAAATACTTGCTTTCTTTGCTGAGGAGTCAAAGAAGCATAAGCCAAAAGCATAAACTCAGACCAATCAAGTTGCTCCAAATAAGCATAGTCGCCCCCCTGCGTCGAGAGCGACATCGCCGTCGAAAAGAACTGCTGAATCTGATTCCGGTGAGGTAAAGATGCAACCGAATCAGCCAGCTCATCAAATGTATAGCGCCCCTTACTTCGAATATGCTGAGCAATCGAAGCAATCGCTCGACGAGGCACCATGTTTTCGTAATACCAAGTCGGAGCCGGTTTACCAATCATCAACGTATCACGTTGCAACTGAAGCCCTTCAGCATATATATCACTCGAAATCAACCCCGTGGCTGCATCCTTCACCGACATCGACTTTGGAATGCTATAGAAACTAGGCTCAGTAACTATTTCTCTCACCACTTCAATATTCAAAGATGTCGCCGCAAAATCAAATACTCGAGTTACCAGACCTGCAAACGGCTCATTCACGTCAATCTGAGATATCCATTCAAGGTCTTCGGGAGTCATCGACTCGCGATCACCACTGTAACCACGCATTCCCATCAACCGACGCATTTCAATCTTATCACTGTCATCAAAAGTAATCTCCTGCTTATCATTTTCAAAAAATTTGGTTATTTTCGTCTCTATTTCTGAATACATGGATTGGTCATAACCTGAAAGCTGATCTGACGCTTTACTGATTAGTTTCCCTCGCGCATCAAATGTCCGCAACGAAACCATAATCCCATAATAATCCCGCGTCGCAACAAGAAGCATTGCCGCGACAGGACGCTCATTGCCACCCTGTTTTTGCGCCAATTGAGCAGAATCAAAAAAGTAGCGCATATCGCTATCTTCCTCTGGCTTTTTGACCCGTTCGAGCACTTCGTTGCGAAGTTGCATCGCCTTCGTCATCCGGGTCATTTCAGCGGCCGAATTTCCGATCCACTGTTTTTGCAAACTCGTCGGACGAGTCGAAAAAACTATTCGCTGCTTTTCCGGCAACTGCATAAAGGCATTCGAGCCCATCGCCAAAACAATTCGCCGTAGCGCGCGCGCCGTAGGCTCAAACCCTTGGAATTGTCGGTTCTCCTCATAATCCTTCATATCAAAGCGGTAACCAGGTCGCTGTTGGCGATTCTGAAATTCTAATGTCTTATTAATCCCTTCCTCATACTGCGCGGCCGAAACTTCATCAAGCTTCCATTTCGACATCTGAAAGTCAAGATCTTCCTTCTGATAGCGCCCTTCATTACCCAAAGTCCGCTCATCTGTTAAAGTCAATGTCCCGTTCTTATCCAGAACTCCAACTCCAACTGCCTGCTTCAAAAATCCTAACAACTCCGGCAAAGTACGGTTCTTTACGTTAATGTAAACAAGCCGATCCTGAACCTGAGGCAAGATCGTAACCTGTCGCCCCGTCTCCTTCTCTAGCCATTGACCAAACTGCCAAATCGGCATCACAGGAAACTTATAATCTCGCGGAGTATCCTGCCCCAGAGCCAAAACCAAACCAGCAACTAGAGAAGCGATCATAGTTACTAAAATTATAGTAACAATCAAACTTCAAATGTGCAACTTCACTCAACTTTTAACTTGAAAAAAATCTGATTAATCAACCAGCAACAAGATCAAGGCGGGGGCGGATTCCCGCCGTGCATCCGTGAATAATCTTGGCGCGCTTTCTTACGCGCTTCTTCCAACTCTTTCTTCACTGAATCAGGCAATCCGCCCTCCTGACCGATCTTTCCCATCGGAGAATTCAACATCGTAAACGTTGTGGTTTGGAGTGAGAACGCGCCGAACTTGACCGATAAATCCAGAGACAATTGATTAGCTGCCGCAACTCCCATCAGCGTGGGCGGCTGATAATTTGGTTGCGGGAACATCTCCTGGTATGTCTGAGTTTGTGCAAACTGACTCACCGACTGAAAGCCCTTGGATTCAAAAGTCTGACCATCACTCATTGGGTGCGAATAAGAAACCATCAAACCTTCTGCACTCCGCGCAACCAATTTGATCTTCACCGGCAGAGCACTAGGATATGTTAAAAACACCGATAACTCCTTATTCCAATCATTCTCCGGGATCCCCTCAGGGAACGGAACCTCTTTAAACTCATTTGTGACCGGGTCAAGCTCGTAACCCACTTGTAGCTGTTTGTTTGAAGTTCGAACAGTTGACCAAAAAGCATCCCGAATAGCAGGAGTTACCTGAGAAATGTCAAGCTCCAATCCACCCTCCGCAAAAACGGCCTTGCGTTGCTGAGGCGTTAGATTCGAATATGCCAACAACGAAAACTCTTCCCATCCGCGCGGCTCAATATAACTACTCCCCGCCTGCTGAGCCGCCAAGGTCAATGCAAACGGAACATATACACCCATCTGCTCCCGATTACTTAAACCCGAAACCCCCAAACATAAATCATCAAGCGAAAGCTTTTGCTTCTCAAGGACTGAACTGGCCACCACCGCCATCGACCGTCGTGACATCAAAAACTGATTGATCCAAGATGGTAAAGGCTTACCAATCATCAATTTCTCGGCATTTGGTGACCCACCCGTAAAAATGGAGTGACTCATTAACCCAACCAGTGATTCTCCCGCCGTCACTTTTGTCGCTGTCCCCAACTCTTGCAATGGAATCAGAACCTCCATTACAGCCTCACCACCAAATTCCGCCAACCCAAAGTCATACAATCTCGAGACTAAGCCACCAAACGGCTCGTTCTCATCAATCTGAGCCATCCATTCAAGGTCTTCCCGACTAAAATCCGTAGCTCCTTGAATTCCTCCAAAAAGACTGAGAATCCTTTTACCCTCCTTCTTTTCTTCTTCCGTCAGCTCATACGCAGAACTATATTTTTCCTTAATCGCCTCGAGTTCTTTCTGAACTTCAGCCGAAGTTTCGCCAACCAAGCCTTGAATCTGATGACTAAAACGACCAATAATTGCTCCCTCACTATTGAAAGCTTTAAACTCAAACGAAATTTGATACGGTAATTTTTGCACTGTCGCCATCAGGGCACTGACCGGGTCACCCGCACCGCCACCAGCCGAAAGCAACGAACTATAGCCGTCCCCAAACATCAGTTGCTCTTCATTCTCAGCGCGCTTAGGAATAAGCTCTGTCACAAGCCGATTTCTCAATTCCATCGATTTCGTAATCTGAGACATTTCTGGCCCCGCACTACCTGGCCATGCTCTCTGTAAGCGAGTTGGACTCGTTGAAAAAACAACTCTTTCAAAATCTGGCAATTTCTCAATCCCCGATGCCCCCAAACTATGGACAAATCGACCACATGCCGGTGACAATGGCTCTAACCGACTCAGCTCAATCATCGTTTTCCAATCGGGATCTTCGGAACTCAACCCTCGCGTCATGCGCTTCTCATTGATGCGACTTAATGTCGGAATGGCCGTCCGCAACTCCGCTTCACCCGCATCAGCGACAACCCATCTATCAATCCCGCTTTGTATATCCGCCAAACTCATGGATCCTGTTCGGGCCACATCAGTCGCATCCCGTAATGTCAAAACCCCATTCTTATCTAAAACTTCAACCCCAATCGCCTGCTTCACAAAACCCAAAAGCTCTGGCAAAGTACGATTTTTAACATTGATATAAACCAAACGATCCTGAACCTGAGGCAAAACCGTCACACTCCGATCTGTTTCTTTCCCTAACCACTCACCAAACTGCCACATCGGCATCACTGGCATCTTGTAATCTTTGCGAGCATCTTGCCCCAAAGCCACCACCAAACCAGCAACGAGTGAACAAAGCATAATCTACTGAAAGTATAAACGAAATGCCTTCTTTTATCGTTGCGATTAACTACTTGAGAATCTAAGGCGGAGGCGTACCCTTACCCGTCGGCGCAGAAAACTTCATATTCTCAAACCGCTCCCGAGCAACAACCATCAACCGCTCCAGTTCTGTACGCGTACCCTCCGGCAACGAATCGCGTCCACCCAAAGCACCCATCGGCGATGCTAAAAATGAAAACTCTCGGTTCGCAGCCGCCATATCACCCGCCAAAATTGTCATCGAAACCTGCACAACCTGCGAATCAGCAAAGCCCGTTAACTCCGAACCCGAATTAAATCCTTGTTGAGCACCAACCTCCCGCTTAGCCAACAGATTTGCTAAATCCTCTAACCCCAAAAAAGATTTCCGAACAATACGCTCATTAATCGTCTCCTCAACCATCACACCTTGCTTCTCCGAAAGATGCATCTTCAACGAAAATGGCGAAAAAACTGGCAGAGTGAGAAAAGCCGTCTGCTCTTCCATCCAGTTACTAAGTGCCACACCCTCCGGCCACCCAGCCGGCGGCACGGGGATCATTTCCCCATTATTGCCAAATGTGTAGGTATTGACTTTTGCCCCCGCCATCTCCGTCGAGCGAACAACCTGTCCAAACAAATTAGGCAAAGCCGCCGGAAGCCGATCAACCCGAGCCATCAATCCATCAGTGCTCGCAATCAACCTTTGGTCATTCTGGGGTAACCGTGCATAACTGAACAGCAGCATTTCCGCTAGCCCCCCCCTCTCGATTAAGTTGTTACCCGTGGATTGCCCTGCAATGTTCAAAGCGTAATTAATAAATGCCGACAGTTGCATCCGATCGCTTAGCATTAAACTCAAATCCGACAAATCCCACAGAGTCAACTTCCCATTCTTCAACAACCGTCGGGCAAGCTCCGCTTTCGCCCGTCGAGGAACCCAAAGTCGATCCATTCCCCCTACAGATGAACTCACCAGAACCTTACTCTTATCTGTTAATCGATCGTGTGGCACCGCACTCAACAGGACTCTCGCCAACCGATTCAAAGGCATTTCCTTGCCACTAACCGGATAAAGCGTATCGCCAGAAACTTGCAAAACAGCTTCACGACCAAGCCCTTCCATCGTCTGATCAAAAAGTTTCGAAACAACCCCGGACAACGGCTCTTTCTCATCAATATGAGAAAGCCACTCTAATTCTTCCCGACTCGCATGCCGTCTCGGATCAACGTTGCTCAATTGTCTCATCTGAGCAATTTCCGATAACTCAC
>JAPUDU010000144.1:3746-15629 GCA_027492935.1 Fimbriimonadaceae bacterium | reverse complement strand
CTTCCCCGACCAGGGCTAGTCGGGGGTTTAGTCGCACTCCTGCAACCCCGCAACAGTTGCAGCACCCAGCCAAACAACAGGGTGGGAGGGTGGGAACTTATAGCAAGTCTTCGATTTCCTGATCCCTGATCAGGGCCAATTCCAAATCCAGCATCCGGTAGTGATAACGATTTTCTTTGTATCGAATTTGAGCAATCGCTTCAACGACAAACTCTTCTGCAGACTCAGGCTCCTCTGACATCCGAAGCGACCTCGCACGGGCAAGCATCCAATCGTCGTGACGATACTGAGCTTCTTTGATCGTCTTCGACTTTGCATCATCTAGGTCATCCAGCGCACGAAATTCTTTCCCAGACACAAACTCCATTCGGGCTAGGAGCCCCTGGCTCATTCTCGCGGCTTGTTCAGTCGGGCTGCTGTGAATCAGTCCTTGGCAGTGCTCAAGCAAAGTATTCAGTTCTGATTCCTTGGCCAACTTAAGATTTTTTTCATAGTGGGCGATCTGCATTCCGATACGCTGAGCATCAAGTTGCCAGGAGTCCACGACTAATCCGCGATATGCCGTTGGAAAGTTTTCGGGTAGCCGACTTAGTACCATTTGAGCATGGTGATTGATTGCCAAGCATTGCTCCAAAGATTTGACTCCGGAACCAAATAGGAGATGAGCGCGATGGTAGTGGCAGGTGGCAATCACATCGTCTTCCCCCCGCTGGCTCGCGTCGTCTAGCCAGTTGCGCACAAAACCGAGTCCAGATCCCGCTCGATCGAGTCGAAATGCGCTGCGAATGCCGAGGAGATACAGTCGATATTTGAGTGACACCGTCGCATCTGATTGAGTTCCGGCATATGCAGCCCACATAACCCTCTGATAGCGTCCCATTGCAAACAGCTCTCGCAGTGCTACAACCTTGTCTTCGGTAACGCTCCCTCCAAAAACATCTTCGGAAACCACATGATCTGTCCGGATCGAGAACACATCCTTAAGATACGCAAGTAGGACATCCCTTCGATTGTCCTCGCTCTTGATTGGATTGAGAATTTTTCGAACGGTTTCATGCTTGAGCTTGTCCCGTTCTGAAAGTATTTGGCTAAGCCTTCCAGCGGACATATCTCCCTCTTGCTCGTCGATTATGCTGGCAATGCTCTGTTGGTCTGTCGCCCCATATTCAAGTCGATAGGCGAGTAAAAAAGCGGTTCGAAAGTGCCCATGGGAGTCCTTCTTGCTGGGCGATGGGGCACTTTTTTTATGGCTCGATTTAGATTTGCCTAAATAGTCCACCTCTTCGAACTGCCAGTCATATCTCATTCTGCAACTCTCTATGTGGAGACGAAACACTATGGCTCAACGAAACCAAAATTTAGATGACTACTGGATCGGGATCGCAAAAGACTGGCAGCTGAACGGCTACGGACCAGCCGAGCAGCTCATCTCCCTGAACGATCAGATGCTCAGCACACACTTGCTCGCTATCGGCGGGACAGGGAGTGGCAAAACCACTTTCCTTCAGCACCTCATCTATAGAGACATTAAGCAGCGACGTTCCATTGTGATCATTGACCCGCGAGGAGACTTGGTCAAATCGGTTCTCAATATGTGTGGGGCGATGGGTGTGTCTGCGGATCGGATTCGACTGCTCGATCTTTCTGAGAAGGAGCGACCTCACGGATTTGATCCGCTTGGTGGAAGTGGGGAATCGTACTTCAAAGCACTAAATATTTACGATGTACTCCAAGACCAGGCTGAATCTTGGGGTCCCCAGCTTGGTGAGACGATTCGGTGTGGCCTCCTGCTCCTTGCCGAAGCAAAGCAACCCCTCTCAATGTTTGAGCTGCTGTTTTACCGAAACGACCTCCTTGATGACTGGTTATCCATGTGCACCAACGATTCGGTGATCAACTTCTGGCGACGTTTCCAAGAACTTTCTAAAGACCAAAAATCAGGCATGACCGTTTCTGCCATGAACAAGATGAGCCTCCTGTTTTGCACGGAAACGATGATTAAGGTGCTTAGCCACCCGAACCCCATCGATTTCGGAGCTCACCTCAATCGCCCCGGAAGCATCACGCTCATTTCTCTCGCTGTTCACGAGGGGCATAAATCGGCACGGATGCTCGGGGCACTTTTGCTCTCCCATGTCAGCCGAGAAATCTTTAGCCGGGTGGATCAAATGCCGCATGAACGAAATCCGGTGCGGCTCTATGTGGACGAGTTTGAGCACTTTATTACGGATGACTTTGAGACAATTCTTGCAGAAGGCAGACGCTTTAATCTCTCTTGTTGCCTCGCTCATCAGACACTTAGCCAACTTAGTCCGCGGATGCGATCACTTGTACTCAACAATGTGGGTGTCAAGTTCGTGTTTCGGTGTAGTAATGCCGACGCCGTAACGCTCTGCAAAGACATTTCTGTTGACCCGAACGAAGTGGACCTTAATAATATGCCGCCGGGAGAGGCACTGATGTGGGTGCGGGAATATGAGCCTGAGATTGTCGAACTCAATGAGCCTATCAAGGAAGCGTCACGGTTCACGAGTGAATCTCAAGAACTTCTGAACGCCATTTATCGAGACTCGCCGGTGATCAAGGCTCCACAAATGGGACTGCTCCACCAAGTGAATAGGATGCATGGTCACAGCCTTCCTGAGCCCCGATTTAAGGAACTCGGCGACAGAGAAAAAACTCTTGAAGGTGAGCTCCATGACGGTCCTCATTCGATGCAATCAACCTCAAAGACACAGGGCCAAAAACTTGGCAGCACGTCCATCTTAAAGGCTATCCATCCGGGCAAGCAACTGGTTCGCCACTGTGCCGAGGTTGATGCTCCCACCTTTCCGGTCTTTGAGCTGATCCCAACTGAAGCCTCAATACAACTTTTCCAAAAAAGTGCTGTGAATGCCTTAACTTCGCATGGAGCCATCGGCCGGTGTGCGACGGTTCCCGGTCGGCTGGAATGCAAAGACATGCGACTCTTTCTTTCAAAAGATTGCCTTGCTGGATTCACCATCAAAAATGGCCGAATTGCGTCAATTTTTAATCACCGACAGGACTCGGTTCGTGGGAAGTTTCGCTGCCTTGTGGGTATTGCTGTTCAGGAAGGTGGATGGGCGATTGATGTCTTTGATACAATCCTTCCTCACCTCTACTCTGATGCAGGGTTTAAGACAGTTTGCCGTATGCAGTGGGATGAAACACGCGCTCCACGGCATTGGGAGCATGACGCCTTGGAGGATTACAACAATGGTCGCCCCGACGTTGTGTTTATGATCCACGATCCGGATGAGTTTCAATACTACATGCCTGGCGAGGGGGCGATTGTTGAGTCTTACGACGCAGCTGTCCAACTTCAAGCAACCGCTCATAGTTTGGTGCGTCCTGGCAAGCGTCAGGATCGTTCATATGCCCACGAAAAGCTCGGTAGGCACCCAAACCGCGCGATGGAGGATTGGCTATGCGATTGACCGCTCGTGACGTTACATTGCTTCGGGATATTGCCCTCAGCCACACCCTCACTCGCGATCAAATGATCGCTTTGGGATATTTCAACACAGTCACGAGAACGAACCGACGCCTCAAACAGTTGAGCGACATCGGCTTATTGAAGCGACTCGAAACGCCCTTCTTTTCCCAGGGGCTCTATAGCGTAACGCCCAAGTCCGCTGAAATCCTTGGAGAGCAGATCGGATTGATTGTGGCAGGTCGAACCGGAAGCCCCCGGTTTATCCAGCATGCCCTCTGCCTTACGAACGCGCGGATACGTTTGATTCAGCGCGGCGCAACTACTTGGAAATTCGAGCAACAGTTGCGGTGCTGGTTCAGATTCGCCGGAAATCGGTATGAAATCCGACCCGATGGCCTTGCGGTCATTGATTCAAATCGGCATATTGCTGTCGAAGTCGATCTAGGTCATGTTGCTCCGGCAAAGTTTGAGGAAAAACTTTACGCATTTCAGGCCTTTGTAGCGGCAGGAAAGTGCCAAGAGCTGTGGGGAGTCTCGACCTTCCGCTTGCTGACGCTATCACCCGGCAAAACCCGGGCAGACAACCTCTCGAAACTCACCCCGCCCAAGTGCCCGTTTGAGCACTTCACGACCACTTTTGAAGAATTCGGCGTCCCATCCGTGGGCGCATGGAGCTAAAACAATGGGAGACCTAGCAACAATGCCGCTGTCCGTCCGGCAACAAATTGAACGGGCGGGCAACCTTGCCCAACAAAATCGACCAACAGAAGCAAAAGCCGCGTTTGAAGCTGCTGTGACTGAACTTGCCAAGCATGACCCCAAAATGTGCGGAGCCTTGTTTGGACTCGTGCTCGGCCACACGACAATCACCGCGACCGAAGTCGCGACAAACCAAAAAGTTGTTCGCAATGCGAAGAAAGTCCTTGGGATCACCTACAGCTCGGATGAAGTGACCACCACCGATACGAGCACCGTCACCCGGCAAATCCGCTTCTCGTGAGTTGATTGACTACAGATTAGAGAATGTCTTTGCACACATCAAGCAGCCATTTGACCGCAAAGTCGCAACGCAGGTTTTCCACACCGGAGATTGCGCGACTTGCCCGATTGATGCAACTTCTTGATTCCGTTGAAATGTCGGAAGCGTCAGAACAAAAGAGAGATGGCAAAGCAACCAATTCCAAACGCTCCCACAACCTGCCTCCTGTACGCCCGGGTGAGCACAACTGAGCAGCGAGACGAGGGATATTCATTGGATGCTCAGTTGGCTCTATTGAGAGAGTATGCGGCTGAAAAATCTCTCGTGATCAAGGGCGAGTTTTTGGATTCCGAAAGTGGCTCCAAATCTGGTCGAACGTCTTTTGGCATGATGATCAGCCAGATCGAGCAGAGTGAATCGCAGCTGGTGATCATCTGCGAAAAGACCGACCGCCTGTATCGCAACTTCGCCGATATGGTGAAAATCGACGAACTTGCTGTTGAGCTTCACTTCGTCAAAGAAAACATTGTCATTGGACCAGACAGCCGTTCAAACGACAAGTTCATCCACACGATCAAAGTCTGCCTCGCCAAGCACTTTAGTGACAACTTGCGGGAGGAGGTCAAGAAGGGCATGATCGAAAAAGCCCGGCAAGGAATTTTTCCAAGCGTGGCTCCGGTGGGCTATATCAACACCACCGACGGTCACCGCAAAGTGATCGAGCCCGATCTAGAAATGGCTCCTTTAGTAACGCAGATATTTGATCAATATGCGTCCGGCTCCCTTTCGATTGAAGATGCGGCAAAGTACGCCAAAGCAATTGGCCTTAGGACGCGTAAGGGACGCTCATTTGCTCGAAGTTCTATTGCCAGGATGCTCGACAACCCCGTGTATATTGGAATTGTTCGCTGGAACGACGAAGAGTATCCAGGAATCCACGACCCTATCGTTGATGTCGCAATATTCCAAGAAGTACAGAAAATCATGCACGGACGGACTTCAAACACTGGTTTTGGCAAGCACGAATTCAGCTATCGCGGGATTCTGACTTGCGCCCATTGCGGATGCTCTATCACTGCAGAGATAAAAAAGGGCAAGTACGTGTACTACCGATGTACTGGAATGCGTGACAAGTCATGCCCCGGGATGAAGGTTATCCGGGAAGAGAAGCTAACGGATCAGTTTGCTGGCCTCTTGGACGGATTGGTTTTGTCGTCGGAAAACTTGGAAAGTCTCAAAATAGCCCTTCGTGAAAGCCTCGCCGATGAAGCCGAAATGCGCCGATCCAACATGGAACGGATTGCTTCTGAGTCTGCAAAAATTCGTGCAAGTCTTGAGCAAATGTATTTGGACAGGCTTGCTGACAGAGTTTCGGAAGAGACTTATGAATCACTCCGAAAGAAACTAAGTCATCAGCTGACCTACCTCTCCGTTCAGACAACCGCCTTGGACAAGACTGAGGCCTCATATTACGACCTTGGATTGAAGATATTGGAACTGAGTCAATCTGCACCACTTAGGTTCAAAATGGCTGATTCAGAGACTAAACACAAAATCTTATTGGAACTCCTAGAGTCAGCCACGCTTGAAGGTGGAAATGTGCAAGTTTCGATGCGAGAACCGTTCCGAACCCTCTTCAATCAGAACATCGAAAGGGTTTCAAATGGGGGCAAATATGCCAAAAATGAAGATTGGTACTCCGGACGGGATTCGAACCCGCGACCTTCGCCGTGAAAGGGCGACGTCCTAACCGCTAGACGACCGGAGCACGTTAGGTGAGCTAAGATTCTAGCCCACAGGAGGTCAAGCTCGCAATACCCCTGGGCCTCCTGACAAAACCACTAGCCAATCGGCGGGCCTTCTTGCTCCGGAATAGCCTTCTGACCAAGCTCTTCCTTTGCAGAATCCACAATCGATTTGTTGAACTTGCCAACCCGGCGCGCACCAACAAATCGCTTCGCATAATAATCCTTGCTCAAAGCATCAATGCGAACCCGTCCGCCTCCACTAGAAGCATGAATAAAGTTCCCGTTGCCAATAAAAATGCCAACGTGGCTCACACGGCTTCCACCGCGAGTTGCAAAGAAGACGAGATCGCCTGTCTGCAAATTAGCTTTAGAAACTTTTGTGCCCATACCCGACTGAGAAATCGAAGTGCGCGGCAAACTAATCCCGTGCTTCGAGAAAACAAACTGAACAAACCCTGAGCAGTCAAATCCGCCCCGGCTCGTTCCACCCCAGCTGTACCGAACGCCAATCTGTTCCTTAGCTGTATCAATCAAATCAGCCGCCGCTCCAGTCGGAATTGTTTTAACCACCGGTTTAGCCACCGGATCTTTCGCATCAGCCGAAGTCGGCTTTACAAAGTCTCCGCTTACCCATCCGATTGTTCCACCGGAAAACTTAATCTTGTACCAGCCATTCTTTTGCAAAAGAACATCAGCAACTCGGCCCTTGGTAACCATGACCACTTTGGCCGCACTGGTTGAAGCCGCTTTTCGAATGTTAACTCGATCACCGGTGATTTCAACCTTCAACGGAGTCGTCTTAACTGCCGGCTTTGCGACTGGCGCTTTGGGAACCGCAACTTCCGCCGCAGGCTCACCATCAATGTTGGTGATGATCGGTCGGCTTTGATTTGAAGCGGGAATCGTGTTCGCTTCAGGAGTTTCCGGCAAGAGACCCGGAGTTTCTTCCTTCGTTGGTTGCTTCGTATTATTTGCAACCGGCTTCATTGGCACGGATTTCGTCGTAATAAATAACATATCATTACGAACCCAGCCTTTGGTGCCCGATGAAAACTGAATTTGGTACCAATCGCCTTTAACCGCTACAACCGTGGCTTTCTGGCCTTTATTGAGCTTGGCTACTCGGTCAAAGCTTGTACCCGGCCCAGAGCGCATCAGAACGTCTGTCTTAGCAATTTCTGCTACTTTGCCGCTTACCTTAGTGCCAGCAACCTGTGCTTTCGGTTTTGCGGCTGGTTTAGCTGATGGTTTTGTCGCGGGCTTTGCAACTGGTTTCGTTTGCCCGACCTTTATTTTTTGACCAATCTGTAACTTGGTCCAGTTAATGCTTGGATTCAGCTTGTGGAGCTGAGCCACGGAAATGCCATTCTTCTTAGCAATCGTGGAATCGTTCTCGCCTTTTGCAACGGTATGAGTCTGTGCAAACGCGGACGATGCAATTGCCAGCGCAGCAATTGACAGGGTGAAAATTCTTTTTGTATTTCCCAATGTTTCTCCTGGATTTCGGTTTCGACAGATAACAATGCTAGTAACGCTAAGCAACAACCACCACTTTATACCTGCATTGTCGGCACCGAAAGATGCACTGGTTAATTATGCTAGGCCCTCTAAACCAGTCCAACTATCCTCCAAGACGACCAAAAACGGTCGAAGTTCTCCTCAAGGTAAATTCTTTTTCTCATGGTGAGCGTCGTCATTGTCAATTGGAACACAAAGGACAAATTGCGCGCCTGCCTCGCCTCATTACAGGTTCAAACCGTCGCTCCAATACAAATTATCGTCGTCGATAACAATTCGTCCGACGGGAGCGCGCAAATGGTTCAAGAGTCCTTCCCCAACGTCCACCTCTGCGC
Organism: Fimbriimonadaceae bacterium; assembly: GCA_027492935.1. GTDB lineage: Bacteria > Armatimonadota > Fimbriimonadia > Fimbriimonadales > Fimbriimonadaceae > UphvI-Ar2. Next base: position 7,592 of record JAPUDU010000144.1, on the reverse strand, counting down.
CGAAACCAAAAATCACGGTTACGCTAAAGGTAATAATATTGGCCTAAAATTAGCAATATCAGAGTACATCTTAACTCTCAACCCCGATACCGAACTCCCTCCCGATAATCTCGATCTTGCCATAAAGAAGCTTGCCCAACAAAGAAACTGCGGTGCTCTCAGTTGCAAATTCATCGGCCCCGAAGGAGAAACCCAAAAGTCTGTCCGAGGCTTCCCCTCAATCCCCGGAATCATCGGTCAGTTAACAAAACTCGACCGGGTTCTCAACGATTCCGCTTTCGCCAGCTATACCCTCCTAAACTTTGACTACGAAAGGTCCCAAATTGGCCCTCAACCAATGGGCACCTATCTCCTATTTCGCCGGTCAATCCTATCCAAATTCACTAATCCCACTCATCCTTTTGATGAACAATTCCCCATTTTCTTTAACGAAGTCGATCTCCTCTACCGTATGAAAAAGGCCGGATACAACTGTTGGTACGAGTCGTCACTATCAATCTTTCACCACCACGGGTCAAGCACAAAACTTGTCCGAAAAAGTATGATCTGGGAATCGCACATCAGCCTTGTGCGTTACTTCAAAAAGCATGCCGTCGGACTCGAGCGAATCGCCCTCCCTTTTATCGCAATCACCAGCATCTTCGGTGCCATCATCAGGGCAAGGGGATTCAGTGTCGGATTTCGACCTTAGTATCACAATTTGTAGTTGGAACACCATCGAAGATACAAGAGCATGTCTTCAAAGCCTCCGTGAAGCGAAAGAGGAAGCCAAATTCGAGGTCATTGTTGTCGATAACAACTCAGAAGACGGTTCACCCGTCATGGTGGCAGAGGAATTCCCCGAATTTGTTCTCCTCGCTCAATCCAAAAATCTTGGATTCACTGGCGGTCACAATCTCGCCCTCACTCATGCCAAAGGCACCCACAAAACCCTCCTGAATAGTGATACTGTCGTCCATCCCGGTGCAATCAAAACCATTACTCAGTTTATGAGTGAAAATCTCGATGCCGGCATCATCGGCCCCAAGCTCCTAAACCCCGACGGAACCCTTCAATACTCGTGCCGCCGATTCCCCAACCCAATCGCCGCCGCTTTCCGAAACACTTTCCTCGGTCGCCTCTTCCCTAAAAACAGATTCACCCGCGACTATCTCATGCAAGATTGGCAACACGAAGAACCGCGCGAAGTCGATTGGGTCAGCGGTGCCGCTCTTTTCATCCGTGGTGATTGCCTTGCTAAAATCGGCCCCCTTGATGACCAACTTTTTATGTTCTGCGAAGATGTCGATTGGTGCAAGCGAGCATGGCAGGCAGGATACAAAGTCAAATACGTTCCTCAAGCTGTCATCACGCACGCCATCGGTCGGAGTACCGATAAAGCTCCAAACCGTATGATTGCCCGTTTCCATCGCTCCATGTTTCGCTACTATCTCAAGCACAATGTCCCCGAAGCAAACATCCTTGCCCGACCATTCCTCATCGCTTTTGCTGCTGTAGCCCTAACAATTCGCGCTTCCCTCTTCCTTACCAAGAACAAAATCGATATCATCAGGAGAAAGATCAATAAGTGAATACAACCGACCAATCTCCTTCACGTCTCGACTTCTACCTCCTCCTTCTTGCTGCATTTCTCGCTCCGCTTATCGGCGGACACGTCAGCATTGATCCGCGTGCAATCGAGCTCGGATTAGTAGGCGAACTATTCGGTGGCGGATCTCTCCCCTACCTCGCAAGGCTAATCCTTGGAATTCTCATCCTCGGCGGACTAGCACTCATGACCATGCGCAACCGGGTCATCCAACTCCCTAATATCAAAATAATTCTCGCCCTGACGCTTCTCGTTTTCGTTCTCGGATTTGCAATCCTCCTCAGCGATTTCAAATTCATCGCGACGGGTGAGTGGCTAACTTGGTTTATATACGGGGGCACCCTTTTCCTTGCTGTCGGATCAATGGGCCGAAGCAATGGCCCCCTTGCCGCCGCCGGTGCCCTCTGCGCCGGAATCTCCATCGCCGCTCTCATCGGAATCCGCGAATATGCGGGAATCATGGCCACCGAACCCACCCACCGAATCTTCGCCGGGTGGAACAACCCAAACGCCGCCGCCAGCATTTTCGTCGTCGGCAGCCTCCTTTCGCTTGGCCTAATCGCGAAACTTGATTCTTGGAAAAAAGCCTTCCCCATCCTCGCCGCCGGACTCTCCCTCGCCGCTCTCGTCCTCACTCAATCTAAAGGCGGCTACCTTGCCTTCGCATTCGGCCTTATCATTTTTCTCGCTGTCCAAATTGCGTCCAAAGCTCCACTCAAAAAGATTGCCCCGGCTTTCATCGGAGTCATCGCCGGAATTGTGATTGCCTTTGGACTAACTCAAGCTGCCGCATCGGCCAGCAAAGCCCAAACCCTTTCGCGCATCACTGGGTCAAGCGCAATGGCCGAACAAAGTGTAGGATTTCGCCAAAATCTTTGGAAATCTGCCATCAAAATAGCCACCAAACACCCCGGTGGAACTGGCCCCGGAACTTTCCGTTTCTACAGCGCCGAACCTGGGCTGACCGAGTCCACCGTCTTTGCCCACCAATCATATCTCCAGCTTGCCGTTGAAGGAGGCTGGGGAGCCCTCGTCCTCTTCCTCGCCCTCGCATGGTTCTGGCTTACGTATGCATTCCGGGGAATCCAGAAACAACCCACTGAACACGCCATCTTCCGCGCGGGTGCCATCGCCGCCACACTCGGCCTAGCTGCCCACTGTATGATCGACAGCGACCTGTCTTTCATCGGTGCCGGAATAGCTTTATTCCTCCTCGTCGGCATAACCTTGCAACTCTCGACTGATGGAACTTCCCCCGAGGCCGTCCCCAAAAACATCCGCCTCGCGACCGTTTTAGTATCGTGTGTTCTCCCAATCTTCGGACTCGCAATATATTCCTCCGGTGAAAATCAAAAAGACACACTCATGACTGCCCACTCCCAGGGCGAACGAGATAAAGTCCGCTCTGCCGCCGAGCAGCTCAAAGGCAACGCATTCGGAGATCCTGAAGCGACCTATTTGGTCAGCATGTACGCCGCCACAACTCTTGATGAGCGACTCGCTGGGCTCCAAAAAGTAGTTCACTCTATGCCTCAAGGCCGAGTCATCCGCGCCACCGCCCGTACCCTAGCCGAAGCAAACCGAATCGATGAAGCCCTCGCCGTAAACGAACGAGTCTTCAAATTCGACCCCAATAACCTCCGTGCCCATTGGCTCAAAGTTGATCTCCTCCAAAAGAAAAACGATATTCCTGCCGCAATCGAAGCCGCCAAAAAGTTAGTCGAAGTGGAAAACCAAGGCTCATTCAAAACTCGAGCAATCCCTGAACTTATCCCTACCGAAACACTCGAAGCCCGACTCTTCCTCGCCCAACAAGAAACCGATCCCGCCGAAAAACAAAAACTCCTCGAAGAAGCTCTCGTTGGATTCCAAAAATACTTTGAAATCACCGCCCCTCTCGTCAAGCGCATGACCGCCGCGGGAGCCCAAGAATACGGCGGAGAGCGCAAAGAGGATGTAGAAACGAAGCTTGCAAAAGCCAAAGCCGCTCTCGCCGAGCTACAAACCCTCTATTCTTCGGGTTCTGGACCCAAAGGTGCCTTCTCTGGCGACACTGTAACCGCTATATCCAAGGCCTTAGAGATCTCTTACTGACCTTGCTTCTTCAGGTAAGCCGAAATAACCTTCTGCGCTATCGGAGCCGCGACTGTTCCTCCATGACCCGCCATTTCTACGATCACCGCAAACGCAATCTTCGGATTTTCCATCGGCGCGTAACCGACAAACCAGGCATGTGTATGGCGACTACCCGAGTTCTC
>JAPUDU010000144.1:0-3721 GCA_027492935.1 Fimbriimonadaceae bacterium | reverse complement strand
ATTCCCTGAATCTGTGATCGTTGCCCGGTTCCCGCAACCACAACATTTCGCATCGCGTCTTTCAAAGTTGCCCAAAACTGAGCATCAGCATCAAACTTATGCAAGATCTGAGGCTCAACGATTTTCGGTTTTGCCCCTACAATCGTATCCAAAATCCCTCGCACCACATGCGGACGGTAGCTCACCCCCTCGTTCGCCACCATGCTCACCAACGAAGCCATTTGCAAAGGCGTAACCAGCAAATCCCCTTGACCAATCCCAATGTTGTTTGCGTCCCCAGCAGAAAAAGGACGACCATGCGCCTTCTTAATAAATGCATCATCAGGCACTAAACCTGCCGCTTCTCCGGGCAAATCAATCCCCGTTACTTCCCCAAAACCAAGTTGATTAGCGGCTAGCTTCATCTCCTCGCCCCCAACTCTTTGCGATAGCCTTCCGAAATAACTGTTACAACTCTTGGTAAATGCCATCCGGAAATCAAAACTCCCCGCTGGGTGGTTCTCACAACGAACCCTTCGATTCCCAACCAGCAAATACCCCGGGCAACTCACATGCATGCCCGGATCAAACTTCCCGGCTTGATAAGCCGCCATGGCAGTCACAATCTTAAATGTTGAACCCGGTGGATAGCGGCCCGCGATTGCTCGTTTCAAAAGTGGGCGATCTGGATTGTTATTGATAGAATCAGACTCCGCCTGCGTCAGGCCCCCGTCATAAATCCCCAAATCATAACCTGGCGTAGAAACCATCGCCAACACCTCACCAGTTTTTGGGTCAAGCGCAACCACCGCCCCTTTCTGCCCTGCCAACGCTTCCTTAGCTGCTTTCTGAGTCTCAATATCGAGCGACAATATTAGCGACTTACCCGGAGTCGGAGCTTCGGAGAGAACCGCCCTAAGCGGCCGCCTCCGCCGATCAACTGTATAGGTAGTCGAACCCGGTTTCCCCATTAAATCTTTTTCGTACTTGAGCTCAATGCCATCGCGACCAACATAAGGCGGAATATATTCAATTCCTTCGTCCTTAAAGCTCTTTTCAATCGCCTCAGTAGGAACCCAAACATTTCCCAAAATATGCTCAAGCGCAAAGGTTCCTTTCGTAAAGCGCATTGCTTGCATCTGAACCCCGATCCCCGGAAAATCTGTTCCCGACTCGGCAATCTTTGCTGCCTGTTGAACCGTCGCTCCAACAAAAATCGGCACCGGGAAGTTCGCCTTATGCCTGTTCCGCGCCATTTGATACTCAAGCTTTTTGCGCGTCGTGCCCAAAATCAAAGCCAACCGATCCAAAGATTCCGGCGCCCGATTAACTTCCGTTTGTTTAGCCGTCACAACAATCTTGGGCCGAACATCCGCAATCACATTCATCGCACGATCGTAAATCTTGCCTCGAGGAGCCATTGACTGATCAACAATCAGTCCCGTCATCTTAACTTGCTCTTTCAGTTCGTCAGAACGAACGACCTGCAATATCCACAACTGATAAATAGTGAGGCTGAAGAAGACCAATAAAACCGACGGAACGACTAAAAACCGAGCCGTAATTTGATTTTCCGTGGGTGAATGGATGACTGACATTGTTCAAAAGGGTCGCAATGAAGTTGGAATCTGTTTCTCTATGGTACGCCGTAGTTGGCCCATGCAATGGGCAACTACCTTTGGGTTCAGAACCTTTAAAGAATGGACGTCTTGTCGTCTCCGGACAATACGAGTTCGCCCGTTGTCCAGAATCAGCACAAACACTTACATAAACAACTTCTTGTCCACCACCATTCCCAGCGCCGCCAGTAGTGCCAGTTGTTCCCGTGCCACCCGCTGCACCTGTGGTTGCCCCGGTTGTTCCTGTCGTGGTATCCGGCGGGGTATCAATCGGCGTGATGTTTTCGTCAGGTGGTTCCGGAACAACAACCGGCACATCTGGCTCAGGGTTATCCTCTTCCGGATCATCCGGTTCAACTCTCGAAATGCTTGGCAACCGCCCAAATGAACGAGATTTCTCTCCCATTGCATCTTGGATATCCCCCATCACTTCATTCCAAACCCGCGCCGGCCCTTCCCCACCAAACAAGCCACGCATTGGTGTCGCTTTCGGTCGTCCATCTACAATCTGCTCATTGGCAACCCAAACCAAGCCAACTAATTTATCCGTATATCCGCAGAACCAAGCATCCTTGTGATCGCTTGTCGTTCCAGTTTTTCCGCGCGAATTCCGTACACCTTGCGCGTAATGTCCAGTTCCGCTGGTCACAACCTGTCGTAATGCAAGATCAATGTATTCCGCCGCCGAGCTACTAACCACTGCCCGCGCCTTACGTGGCGCATAAGATTCTTGGCTACCATCCGGAAACTCAATACTCTCAATCGCATACGTCGGGTACCGATCTCCATGGCTTTGCAAAACCGAATAGGCTTCTGCAACTTCGGTCATGTAAACCTCACCCGAACCTAAAGACAAACTCTGAACAGCTTGCAAGTTACTCCGTCGGAAGCCCAAATTCCGCCGGCACATATTCAAAACGTTTTCTTCACCGACTTCATCAATAGCCCGTGCTGCCGCCGTATTATTCGATGCCGCCAAAGCTGAAGTAATCGAGATATTTCCTCGATTCGCTCCCCCTTTAACATACTCACGAGTACCTGGTTTCTTTACTGGTGAAGTGGAAATCGTTGATCCTTCCCCGTAAACTCCACGATCCAAGCCCGTCAAATAAACAAATGGCTTCATACTTGAACCAAGTTGTCGACCTGGCCCCATCCACATCATATTAAATTCGGATTTATCATAGTTAGGGCCACCAACCATGGAAATAATGCGACCATTATTATCCGTCACCAATATTGCCATCTGGTTAACGCGATACCCCTTAAGCCGATCCATCCACTTGGCTTCACCTTTCTCCGCAATCTTCTGATACTTAGTATTAAGAGTAGTGTGGACAATGTATCCGCCACTGGCAATATCAACTTTCGCCTTCGCTAATTCATTGATTACGTAATCGACAAAATAAGGATAGCTCTTCTTCCCAGAAACAATCTGCGGTCTCTGCTTAGCAACTTTAATTGGCTCTGCAAGTGCTTCCTCATAGTCTGCTCGACTAATCATCTTCTCTTCAAGCATTGTTGCCAAAACCGAATCACGATTTCTTTTCGCAACTTCAGGGTCACGAACAGGGTTTTCATCGCTTGGTCGTCGAACACATCGCGCCAATGTTGCCGCCTCAGAAAGAGTCAGATCATCTAGCGTTTTCCCAAAATAAACGTCCGCCGCCGCACTAATCCCATATGCACGCTCCCCAAAATAAACTTGATTCAAGTAAAGCTCTGCAATCTGATCCTTCGTCAGAACTTTTTCCATCTCAACCGCGAGCGCCATATTATCAAGCTTGCGATCAAGTGTGTATTTATCCCCCGTAAATACACGTTTTGCAATCTGCATAGAAAGCGTTGAACCCCCGCCACTTTCCTTTGTATTACCACCTGCCTTCAGAGCGACAACCCCAATCCGCATCAACGACCAAAAGTCAACCCCACCATGTTGATAGAAACGTTTATCTTCTGCCGCCAAAGTTGCATTAACAACCCGTTGAGGAATCTTATCAAACTGCACCGCTTTGCGGTATTCAGCCTGAACTTGATAAAGCGTTATTCCATCTGCGGAGATGATTTTGGAAGGTTGGCTATTCAACTCTTCCATGATAGTAGGCAGTTTTGGAATCAAGGTC
>JAPUDU010000143.1 GCA_027492935.1 Fimbriimonadaceae bacterium | reverse complement strand
TTTCAGTCATGTCAACGGCTCTAATCGTCGGATCAGCAAATGCCGATCTCGTTTACTCTGTCAAGAATTTTCCAAACCCCGGAGAAACCATATCCTCTCTCGGCTTCAATATCTTCGCTGGGGGGAAAGGCGCCAATCAAGCCGTCGCCTGCGCCCGAGCCGGAGCCATCGTAGAATTCTGCGGATGCCTCGGCACGGATAACTTCGGAGACTTCCTCTCCACTTCAATCAAAAAGAACAACGTCGGCATGGCCAACACATCCACCGCCATCGAACCAACCGGCTCCGCCGTCATCTTCGTTAATCAAGAAGGCGAAAATCAAATCGTTCTCAACCCGGGTGCCAATCATGCCCTCACCCCCGCAATGGTCGCCAAAGCAATAACCGATTCTGAAGCTGATTTTATTCTTGTCCAACTAGAAATCCCCGTTGACGCCGTCGAAGCTGTCCTCCAAGCGAAAGAAAAAACCATCCTCAACCCCGCCCCCTTCCGAGATCTCTCCAACCACAATCTCCAAGGTCTATTCTCAATTACCCCCAATGAATCCGAATGCGCCGCCCTCACTGGCATAACTCCAGATTCTGAAGAGGCCACCAAACAAGCCGCGCAAGAACTTCTCCGTCAAGGCATCAAAAACGCTGTTATCACCCTCGGAAGCCGTGGCTGTTACTGGACAGACGGCAACGATGAGTGCTTCATCACCCCACCGCCCGTAAAACCTGTTGACACCACCGGAGCCGGAGACGTTTTCAATGGTGCGCTCGTAGCCCGACTATTAGCAAGTGACGACTTCCCCACCGCTCTCAAATTCGCCGTCACCGCCGCATCTCTCAGCACGACTCGCCACGGAGCCCTCGAATCCGCCCCGACTGTCGAAGAAGTCACCCAACTTCTTTGAAAAAGCGCCTTATCGAGCAATATTCCCAATCAAAAGCACAAGCAAGAAAACCGTAAATACGATTCCCATTCCCAATCCAAAAATCGCCCTCCCTTTTCCCGTTTTGTGCGGATGAGCCTTCAAATCTTTCAATGCCAGTAACCCCGCAACTAACGAAAAAGGGGCAAATACCAAAGTCACCGAAAACAAACCCAAATAACCCGCCGCAACCGCCCAACCCGAAGCATGAATCGGAGCAACAAACCGCATCGGATCCTGATTTCCGTCAATACGATGAACGGGTGCATGCGTGATCGTTGGCGGGAGTTGTACCGACTGCACAAAGCTTAAAACTTCTGCCTCTGTCAATAATTCCCCTGTATCAGCATTACGTATTTGCATTCCCGAAAGCCGTCCCGAAGCCGCCATCTCTGCCAGCGCAAATGCACTCACCGAGCCTACCGGAGCATTGGGCCCTTCCACCGTAAAGCCACTTGTGGTCATGCAACAAGTCTATCAACATGCTTTCAAAGAATGCTTCTCTTAAAATAAAACTAAATCAGGAAAAATCCCGCAATACCCAGCTACCACCCTCCTAGCCTCAAAATCAGAAAATTAACTGAGCAAAATCAATCAAAAAGCGTATAACCCAAATAAGTCATGACTGGACGCAAATGGATTTTTGTTTTGGTTCCTGTGCTCGCATTGGGCTTCCTCATATCCGCTCGATTTAAAGACATCGCCAAGAGCGAAGCTCAACAAAAATCAGAAGCCGGAGCAAGAAGAGGAGGAGCAGCCAGTGTCGAAATCGCAACCGCTCAAGAACAACCGATTATCCAGTCAATCGAAACCGTCGGCACCGTCACCGCCGAATTTACTGTAAATCTCTCCCCTCGTGTTAGCGGACGAATCACCTATCTCGAAGTCCGCGAAGGGGAAACCGTAAAGCCCGGACAACTCCTCGCCCGCATCGACCCTTCACAAGCCGAAGCCGGAGTTCTTTCTGCCCGCGCCAGCATCAACGAATCCCGAAGCCGACTTGCTCAAGCTGAAGCAACATCCCAAGCCAACGCGATCGAAATCGAGCAAGCCATCCAACAAGCCCGCGCCGAAGCCGTATATGCAAAATCGGCCCTTACCCAAACTCAAAAAAGCGCTGAAGCCCGGATCGCTGCCAGTCAGGCAACGGTCAAGCAATCCCAAGGGGCAATAACCGCGGCCCAAGCTGGACTCAAAAACCGGAAAGCGCAAGTCATCGCCGGGGAAGCCAACCTCAAGAACGCTCAGCTCAAAGAAGAACGCACCAAAAGCCTGTATGAAAAAGGCTACGTCTCAAAACAAGATCTCGATAACGCCGTCGCCGCTACTGCAAGTGCCGTCGCCGCCCTAGATGTCCAAAGAGCCGAAGTTGAAGGTGCCGACGCCGACCTCAACAGCGCAAAAGCAAGTTACGATTCCGATGTCGCCTCCCTCCGCGCAATCCGTGCAACGACAGAAGCCGAAATCGAATCCGCCAAAGCCCGCCTCACCCAAGCGAATTCCGCTCTCAAGACCGCTGAAGGCAACCGCGCCCAGCTCCCCGCAAACCGGGCAAACCTCGAAGCTCTCAAAGCCGGTGTCGATATCGCCGACGCCCAATTAAAAGGTGCCGCATCACAAAAGTCCGATACCGAGCTCAAATCAACCATCCTTGGCACGATTACCAAGCGGAGTGCCGACCCTGGTTCAATCGCCTCTCCCGGACAAGCCGTCCTCACTATCGAATCAACTAATTCAATCTTCGTCGATGCAAACATCCCCATCGACCAATCCGCGAGAGTAAAGCGCGGCGACCGAGTTGAACTCACAATCGACGGGCTCCCTGATTCCAAGATTCTTGCTCGAATTGATCAAATCGTTCCTTCGGCCGATGTCCAAGATCGCCAAGTTCTCGTCCGAATTCGCGTTCAAAACCAAGAAGATGCAATCAAGCCAGGAATGTTCGCCAAAGTTTTGATCGAAACAAAACGCGTCGAATCCAAGGTTGTTATCCCTCTCGACGCTGTCAAGCAAGACAAAGTTTTTGTCATTAACGCCGAAAACAAAGCCGAAGAGCGCGAGGTTGTTCTTGGTGAGCGAGACGAAAACAACGTTCAAGTCCTCAGCGGCCTTGAAGTCGGCGACCGAGTCATAGTTCTCTCCTTCAGCCCTGTCAAAGATGGAGGATTAGTATCGGTCACCGCCGAGCGTCGTCTTGATGGCACCCGTGTGGTCATAGAACCCGAAAAGAAAAACGATAAAAAAGAATCTGCTGATAAACCCAAGGGTGGTAAGTGAGCGTTGCACGTTGGTCAGTTAGCCGCCCTGTAGCGGTAACCATGCGCATCGCTGCGCTTGTCCTTCTCGGCGCAATCTGTTTTACGCGGCTTCCCATCGACCTTCTTCCCCAAGTCGATCTCCCCATCGTCGCCATCAACACAAGCTGGCCCAATACGCCACCGCAAGAAATGGAAACCCAAATCACGCGGCCCGTCGAGCAAGCTGTTTCCACAATCCCTGGCCTTTACTCCGTCTCATCGAACTCAAATCTTGGGTCATCATCGGTTCGCGTTACTCTCAACTACGGCGTCGATGTCGATAAAGCCGCTGTCGATGTTCTGCAATACGTCCAGCGCGCTTACCGGCAGTTCCCTAACGACCCCAACATAACCCCTCCAACCGTCTTTAAATTCGACCCTAACTCATTCCCGGTTCTCATCTACGGTGTCACCGGAATGGATGACCCAATCAAGCTCCGCACTCTCCTTGTCAACGAGATCGCCCCCATGATCGAGTCGGCGGGTGGTGTCGCTCAAGTCTCCGTAACCGGGGGACGCGAGCGGGCCGTTATCATCAACGTCTCACCCGAGAAGATGCAGGCATACAATGTTGTCCTTTCCGATATCGTTGCCCGAATCCGCGCTGAAAACATCAGTCAACCCGCTGGCATCGCCAAAGCGGGTGAAAAAGAATATGTCATCCGTTCTTCAGGCTATTTCAACACCCTGCAAGATGCTGAGAACATCCCCATCCGAACCACTGATGGTCGCCAAGTTCTTCTGAAACAAATAGCCACCGTCACTGATGAAGCCCGTGAACAACGAGTCTGGACACGCGTCAACGGTGATAACGCCGTCGGTCTCGCCATCACAAAGCAACGAGAAGCAAACACCGTAGATACGGCAAAAAGCATCGAAAAAGCCGTCGCAACAATTTCAAAAGCTTATCCTGAACTCAAATTCCGAGTCGGCTACGACCAATCCGGCTTCGTTAAAGACTCCGTTCACCTCCTCCAAGAGCACGCGATAATCGGTGGAACCCTCGCTATCGTCGCGATTCTTTTCTTCCTCCGAAATCTCCGTTCAACCTTCGTTGTTGCCCTATCCATCCCAATCTCCATCACCAGCACCTTCGCTCTGATGTACTTCGGTGGATTCACCCTCAATACAATCTCCCTGAGCGCTCTTGCCCTCGCAACCGGTCTCATCGTCGATGACGCCATTGTCGTCCTCGAAAACATATTCCGCCACATAGAGCGAGATAAGAAAAGCCCCGTCGACGCCGCTGTCTCAGGAACCCAAGAAATCATGCAGGCGGTTGTCGCTTCAACCATCACGGTCATGGTTGTCTTCGTTCCTCTCTTTCTCATCAAGGGCCAATCCGGTCAAATCTTCACCCAGCTCGCTCTTGTTGTTATCTTCTCCCTTGCTGTTTCCCTCCTCGATGCTGCTACCGTAGTTCCGATGCTCGCGTCACGCATCATCAAAGAGCGCGAGGTCCACGATCTTGAAAACCCAGAGGAGCAAGTCAAAAAAGCCGGACTCAGTGCAAAAATTTCAGGCCGAATGGGTTTATTCTTCGAGTCAGTCGATACCGGCTACCGAAACTCCCTCGAAAAAGCGCTCAAAATCCGCTGGTTCATCATCGCCGGGGTTCTCCTCCTAACCGTATCCGTTTATCCTCTATGGAAAAAAGTGGGCTCCGAGAGTCTCCCCAAAACCGACACCGGTGATCTCAACGTCCGCGTCCGCCTCCCAGTCGGAACCGCTCTCTCGACCACTATCGACAAAATGACCGAAGTCGAGAAAGTTCTTCTCGCCGATCCCGATATCGATACCGTCTTCGTTTCCGTTGGTGCAGGAATCTCATTCCGGGGCGGCGTAGGTGGCGATCAAGCCAACTCCGGTGCCGCCAACATCCACCTGAAGAAGATTCGATCTGCATCCACGGAAGACATTGCCAAGCGCCTAGAAGGCAAGCTCAAAAACATCTCCGGAATCCGCGCCACTGCCAGCCCATTTGACCTCGTTTCTAATATCATCGGGGGGAACAACCAAGGCATGGAAATCAACGTCTTCGGAAGCAGTCTCGAAGGCATTGCCCGCGCCGCCGAACTCATCAAAGAAGAAATCACAGATGTCCCCGGCCTAGAAGGGGCCGACGTCAACTTCGAAGAAGCCACCCCCGAGGTCACCTGGAAAGTCGATCGCCAAAAAGCTCAATCCCTTGGTGTCAACTATCAAGAAATTGCTTCAACAATCAATGCCAGCACCAACGGAACCCTCTCAACCTACTTCCAAGAAAACGGATTCCAATACCCAATCTACGTTCAAATCCCAACTGCCCAGCGCGAAACCATCGAATCATTGATGCGCCTCCCGGTCAAGAAGAATGCCGTCACCGGTAAACAAATTCTTCTCGGTCAAGTTGCCACGCCAGAACTAACCGGTGGCCCCAACGGAATCAACCGAATCAACCGAAAGCGCTTCATCTCAGTTGGCGGCAGATACGGCGACCGCCCAGAATCTGAGGTACTAGCGGACGTCACCGCCCGCCTCAACAACATGGAGCTACCCGCCGGAATCACATGGGAATATGGCGAAAGGCAAACCCGTAAAGCCGAAGAATTCAGTGGTCTCGGACTTGCAGTCGGCCTCGCGGTTGTCCTCATCTACATGCTCCTCGCCAGCCAGTTCGAGAGCTTTATCTACCCTCTTGTCGTCCTCACCACAGTTCCGCTCTGTGTTATCGGCGTTGTCCTTGCCCTATTTCTATCAGGGAGATCGTTCGGGCTCACCGCATTCATTGGCCTACTCATGCTTGTCGGAATTGTCGTCAAAAACGGAATCCTCCTCGTCGAATACACAAACCAACTTCGGGCCCGCGGTATGTCTCGAAATGAAGCCATTCTCCTCGCTTCCCCAACCCGTTTACGCCCAATCCTAATGACCAGTATCGCATCCGTGCTCGGAATGCTCCCTATGGCCATCGCCGTAGGATCAGCTTCTGCCCTCCAAGCCCCACTTGCCACTGTTGTCATTGGCGGCCTCGCGACTTCAACGGTTCTCACTCTCTACGTCGTCCCCATTGTCTACTCGTTCTTCGATGACCTCGCTCGCAAAGTCCGCAAAGATGATCGCGACCTAGCTTCCGCCCATGGCGTCGATCCAACTCCCGCATCGGCTGGCCCAAGCGAACCAGAACCAATCGTCAAGTAGACTCAACCAACTCATGAAGAACTGGGCGGGCAACCAAACCTACAGCACGGAACACGTCGTCATCCCAGAAAGCACCGATCAACTCTCCGACATCGTCGCCCAATCCAACAAAATAAAAGCCCTCGGAACAAGGCACTCATTCAATCAGATCGGAGATTCCGAACACACCCTCATATCTCTCCAATATTTCAATAAGCTAGACATCCCCAATCCAGATTCTAAAACCATCACCATCGGCGGTGGAATCAACTATGGTCAACTCGCAACCCACCTCCAAAGCCATGGATGGGCGATCCACAACATGGCCTCCCTTCCCCACATTTCTGTCGCCGGAGCGTGTGCCACCGCAACCCACGGATCAGGCATCAAAAATGGAAATCTTGCCACCGCGGTGAAAAGCATCCAAATCATCGAGCCCAGCGGCGAACTCAAAACCTACGACGGATCAGAGCTTGAAAAGCGAATTGTTCACCTCGGCGCACTCGGAATCATCACCGAACTCACCCTCCAAATTGAACCCACATTCAACGCCCATCAATCAATCTACGAGAATCTCTCATTCGAAGAATTCACCCAAAGTTATAAGCATATCTTTGCCACCGGATACTCAGTCAGTCTCTTCACCAACTGGATTGATAACAAATTCGGCCAAGTTTGGGTCAAGTCACGCGCCGATGAAAACCCGGAATCAGTAGACCATCTATTCGGCGCAACCAAGGCCACAAAAAAGCTCCACCCTCTCCCCGAACTCTCACCCGTAAACTGCACCGAACAGCTTGGCTCGATCCACCCGTGGCACGAAATCCTGCCTCACTTCCGTATGGAATTCACCCCCAGCGCAGGCGAAGAACTACAATCCGAATTCTTCATCAACGTCAACGATGCCCCCCAAGCCCTCGAAGCCATCGCTTCATTTGCCAATAAAATCAGCCCCGAACTATTCGTCTCCGAACTCCGTTACGTCGCCGCCGATAACCTAATAATGAGCCCTGCGTACCATCAGGATGTCGTCGCATTCCATTTCACATGGAAGCAAAACTGGGAGCGAGTTCAACCCGTTCTTGACCAAATAGAACAACTCCTCGCCCCGTTCAAACCCCGCCCCCATTTCGGAAAACTATTCATCAATACCGCGCAACTTGCCGCAAACTATCCCAACCTCCAGGAATTCAAAAATCTTGCCCACACAACCGATCCTACCGGCAAATTCACAAACCAATTTTTGAAGCAACTTTTGAAATAAAGCGAAGCGACACTAAAAACAGACTCAATCAATTTGCTTGACTAAATTTTTTTAAAAACCCCTTGAACTGCACAAATCCGCCCCTCTGCCAAATTCAATTGAATGTTCCCGAATTTCTGCCGCGCCCCTTCACCTAAAAGTAAGTGAAGGCCAAAAGGTCGCGGCCCACTTTCATCTAAATTCTTAAGCATCCTCAAAAACCACTTGTTCGATTCATCCGATTGATCCTTCCTTGCCAAACATTCAAAGCCAATCGTTTCAATCAAGCTCCTGACCTCATCAACCCCAATCAAAAAGCTAATCGAATCATCATTAGCCCAAGGAACCGGAAAGACAACTGCCCCGCCCTCTCCCATAAAAATGTCATGAAAAACCAACCGTCCACCTGGCCGCAAAACCCGCGCTAACTCCGAATAAAATCTACTCTTATCTTCAATATTCATCTGGACGTGTTCTGTCCAAACCACATCAAAGACTTCATCTTCAAATGGCAACTCAAGCGCACTCGCAACCTGCAATTCGACCGAATCCCCCATTCCCACAAGTTCATTGAGCTGCTGCCCAACCTCGACAAACTCAGTGGTCAAATCAATCCCAGAAACAACCACGCCCCACTCCGAAGCAAGGTAGCGCGCTGATCCCCCCAGACCGCAACCCACATCCAAAACCCGCTCGCCCGCCGAGAATCCAGCCAAATTCGCTACTTCAACTGTCGATTCCCGCCCCCGAATATGAAATTCATCAACCGGCGCCAAATCCCCAACTTTCAAATGATGAACGTCTTTTCCTGATGCTTCCAGCCCTTTTAAAATATTTTCTAAAAGTTTCCCCGACTCATAATGCTGAGCAATCAATTTGTCTTTCATAAGGCGAGTCTCAAAGAATATATTACTGCCGTAAAAACAAAATCACAGCAAAGGCGGCGAAATCGCCCCTTCCAACTCCAAAAGCCTCTTCTTCCGCCAAAGCCCTCCCCCATAACCCGTCAGGTTCCCATCCGCCCCAATCACCCGATGGCAAGGCACAATCACCGCAATCCGATTATCTCCGTTCGCCCGGCCAACCGCCCGAACACCCGCCGGATTCCCAATGCGTGTTGCCTGCTCACCATAACTACGAACGACTCCATAAGGAATCGTCAACAGCTCCCGCCAAACTTGCTCCTGAAACGCCGTTCCAATCAAATCCAGTTCCACTTCAAAATCGCGTCGCGAGCCCAAAAAATATTCTTCCATTTCCTTAACCGTTTGGTCAAGAATCGCATGATTGCCCGGAACGATTCGGCGGCCAGTTCGTTCCGTATACCGCTTAAACTGTGTCTCCAACATCCGTCTATCAACAAACTCAAGCAACCCCAACCCTGCCTCCGATGCAACCGCCACCATGCCACCCATCGGCGTCTCAATCCAACGCGCCCATGCTGGCTCAGCATCCTTTCCGACCTGAACCTTCGCCCCAATCACTTGTTCAAATGCTGCCCGAAAGCCACTCTCACTCTCATATCCTGTCTTTATCGCCGCATCCACCGCATCATCTCCTGCTCTTAATCCTACCAACGCCTTCCCCATTCTCACAGCTCGCTGAAACTCATGAAAGCTCATCCCATAATACTTATGAAAAATCCGCCGCACAACGACCGGATCAAGTCCCATTTCCCGCAAATCCTGATCCTTAAATTTCCGCCCACCGCCAGATTCCACCTGACACCGCAAATCAATCGCCCAATCCGGCGCGTGATCTGCCAAATCCAGCGGTTTACACCGCTTGCATGGGCGATACCCCGCATGAATCGCTTCCTTCGGGCTTCCCAAAAACTCTACGTTCTTCGCAAAAGGTGTCCTCGCCGGGCAAATCGGTCGGCAAAAGATCTTCGTTGTCTTAACGCACGTATACCAAACGCGATCAAACTCTGTACTGCGCTTCTCCAATGCCGCATAAATTCGATCCGACAACACCTTTTCCATACTCACAACCTACCTCTCAACCAAGCTTCTCACCAACCGAAATTTGAACGTCAATGTCAAATTTCTGTCCCAAACGAAACTCTTAACCCATAAATGGCGTTCAGAATAAGAGCTATGTTGACCAAGATAATTACGCTCGCTGCCCTCACAACTGCCACCCTCATCGCCCCCGCCCCTCTCGCTTTTGATATGAAAGATCCCAAGGGCGTCAGCGGACTCACATTCTCCATCGATAGCCCTCTCGAGCCAATCAAAGGTCACTCAAGCGCCCTCTCCGGCACATTCAACTTTGATCCCCAAAACCCCGATCAAGCAAGCGGAAAAATCATCGTCCAATCGGCCGATGTCCATGTCAACAGCCCAGTCATGACCGACCACATGCACCAAGCCGGCTCCCTTGACGTCGCAAAATTCCCAACCATCGAATTCGAAATCAAAAAAGTTGAAAACGTGAAGAAAGGTGAAAATAACTCCTACGAAGCCGACGTAACGGGCGACTTCACTCTACACGGTGTCACCAAATCGATCAAAGTAAAGGCTTCTGCCACCCATGCCCCCGACGCACTTGCCAAACGAGGCGGAGTTCCAAATAAGCAAGGCGACATTATCATCCTGCGAACCAAATTCAACTTCAATCGATCCGATTACGGAGTTGGCCCCGCCCAATCCCCAATCGGCGATAAGGTCGAAGTCGACCTCTCCGCCGCTGGTTTTACAACCAAATAATGAGCTGGCACAGAGAGTAGGGACTCAAAATCTCGTCATTCCGCCCCTGCTATCCACAAGCAGAGATCGGTGATCAAAGTCAATGTTAATCTTCCCTCCCTTCGGGGAGGGATGAAATGTTACGCTTCTCCAACCTGGTCACTCCGCAGAAGCAGTAACCCAGGCAATCAATAAGCTTTATAAGTTCATAGATGAACTACAAACTAAAATTGACCCCATACAATCTAAAATAATCCATGCCTCACCTCCAAATCGACCACTACCCTAACTTCCCTTCAAAGCAACTGCTCAAACTTTTGGTCGAAGAATTCTGCCGAATTGAAACAATTGACCCCGCAGCTGTTAAAGCTTATGCCCGACTTGCTGACGAATTCGAACCCGGGTACCAAGCCCCCAACGGATTCGTCCATCTGACCATCTGCGTCCTTGCCGGACGCAATCAAGAGGTTCTCGAAAAAATGAGCGACCAACTCTATCCTATTGGCGAAAAATTTCTCACTGAAAATCTAAAGAGCCCAGTTTCCTGGACCCTAGAAATCCGCGAGATGACCCGCCATACCTACAAGAAAAGCACCGTCTGCTAAGCCGCGAAATTAACGGTTTCCGCCGCCCTTGTTCCCGCCGCCACCTTTGTAGCCGCCTCCACCACCGCCACCGCGATAGCCTCCCCCTCCTCCGCCGCCCTTAAAGCCGCCACCACCGCTGCCGCCTCGGTAACCTCCGCCACCGCCGCCACGATTGTCTCGGTCACCACCACCACGATAGCCACCACCGCCGCCTTCGCCGCGGTTATCTCCGCCGCCTCGGTAACCACCACCGCCGCCGCGATTATCTCGATCTCGGCCACCACGGTAACCGCCGCCGCCGCCACGATTGTCTCGATCTCCACCGCCACGGTATCCCCCGCCGCCGCCACGATTATCGCGATCTCCGCCGCCCCGGTAACCGCCGCCACCTCCGCCTCGATTGTCTCGATCTCCGCCGCCTCGATAGCCACCGCCCCCACCACCGCGATTATCTCGGTCGCCACCACCCCGGTAGCCGCCGCCTTCACGATTGCCGCCTCCTTGATAACCACCTCCGCCACCACGATTGTCGCGATCTCGGCTATAGCCATTGTCATCACGGTTCCGGTCAAAAGCCGGGCGATCTCCGCCTCCTCGGTAGCCACCACCACCTCGGTTGTCGCGATCTCCGCCGCCTCGGTAACCACCGCCACCTCGGTTGTCGCGATCTCCGCCGCCTCGGTAACCACCGCCACCGCGATTGTCACGGTCTCCACCACCCCGGTAGCCCCCTCCACCGCGATTGTCGCGATCTCCACCGCCCCGATAACCACCACCTTGGTATCCGCCTCCGCCGCCACGATTATCACGACTCCCACCGCCACGGTATCCACCGCGATCATTTCGTTCGTAACTTCCCCCGCGACCTTGCTCCTGATCCGCTCTATGCCGATCATCCTGGTTAAATTCGTTAATGCCAAAATCTGCATTCCGCAGTTTCACACCGACAGTAACATAGCAGTCGCCCAAATCAACAACCGCCTCCCAAATTACATCAAGTCGATCCTGATAAACATTCGTACGCATCCCTTCCAAAGTAACTGGCATCGCCGCCACAAATAACTCTTCAAACTCGCGCATGAACCCCATCAGGTTCTCTGGCTTGACGCGTGGAATCGCAATCTCAGCTGCAAAAAGCCTGTGCGCAACCCCCGGTCGATTAACCCGGTGCTCTTGCGCCGGAAACGCTTTTTCAATCAATTCGCAAAACTGGTCGTACCATTCCGCTCTCTCCTCTTTCCCCACCGGCGATGATTTCAAAATCAACCGACGCCGATAAGCATCAAATTCTTCAGGAGTATTTTTCGGTGCACGTGCCATTTCACTCACCCGCGTGGGGATAACTATTATGAAGCCAGAGCGAACTTAACCAACTCCAACCTAGGCATATCAGCTTGAACGGGCCTATAACAGATCGAACAAACCATAAACCCATTATAAGCCGATCCACAAAAGAAATAAACTAATACTATGCAATTGAGCTACTGGGAATACGACTCTTACTTCAATAACATCGATGTCGCTATTATCGGTAGCGGAATTGTTGGACTCAACGCCGCCCTCAGCCTCAAAGCAAAATCCCCCAGCCTGAATGTCCTCGTCCTAGAGCGCGGAATTCTCCCCTACGGCGCAAGCACCCGTAACGCCGGATTCTGTTGCTTCGGGAGCATCACCGAGCTTCTCGACGACCTCCAAACCTCCTCCCAAGACGAAGTCCTCACTCTCGTCGAACGCCGCTACCTCGGCCTCAAAAAACTCCGCCAAAACCTAACCGATGACTCCATCAACTACGAAAACCTCGGCGGTTACGAACTAATCAATGATCCCCAAACTCTCACTCACCTCGAACACTTCAACCACCTTCTCAAACCCATTACCAACCTAGACCAAACCTATATCGACGCCAGCCAAAAAATTCCCCAATTCGGATTCAAACAAACTAACCACCTCATCCTCAACCAAGCCGAAGGTCAAATCAACACTGGCCAAATGATGCTCACTCTCACCCAGAAAGCTATCGCCGCCGGAGTGAAAATCATCAACGGAATCACCACCAATCATTTCACCGAAGAAGAAAACCACATCACCCTCCACACCGAGCAAATCCCTCAAATCAAAACAAAAAAACTTCTCATCTGCACCAACGGCTTCGCCAAGCAGCTTCTTCCCGACCAAGATGTCGAACCCGCCCGCGCCCAAGTTCTCATCACAAAACCCATAGAAAATCTGCCCTTCCAAGGTGCATTTCATTACGAAAAAGGCTACTACTACTTCCGCAATGTCGGCAACCGAGTCCTCTTCGGCGGCGGCCGCAATCTCGATTTTTCCGCTGAAAATACGACCGAAATGGGCCATACCCCCATCGTCAAACAAAAACTTCAACAACTCCTCACCGAAGTTGTTCTCCCCAACACTCCCCACGAAATCGACATGTGGTGGAGCGGAATCATGGGTGTCGGAAAAACAAAAAAGCCCATCATCCAACAACTCTCCGATCACACTTACTGCGCCGTAAGAATGGGTGGGATGGGCGTCGCCATCGGAACCTTAGTCGGCGAAGATGCCGCCGACCTTGTTCTCAAATCCCTATGACATCACTTTGGCTTTGCGCTTCAAAACCGCTTCAATAAATGAAGCAAAAAGCGGAGCTGGGCGATTGGGACGACTCTTAAATTCCGGATGAGCCTGTGTCGCAATGAAGAATGGGTGATCCTGCAATTCAATCATTTCAACAAGACGATAATCCGGCGAAACTCCGCTCACATGCAAACCATGTTTAATCAGTAGCTCACGATAATCATTGTTTACTTCGTACCGGTGACGATGGCGTTCATAAATCGGGGATTCGCCATAAATTTCATGCGCCAATGTCCCAGATGTAATATGGCAAGGATAGCTTCCCAACCGCATTGTTCCACCCTTGTGCGTAATGCCTGTCTGATCAGGAATAAAGTGAATCACCGCGTCCATCACCTTGTTTTCCTTCGTTTCAAACTCTTCGCTTCCCGCGCCTGTAATCCCACAAACGTTTCGCGCAAATTCAATCACCGCCATCTGCAAGCCAAGGCAAATACCAAGGAACGGAACGCCATTTTCTCGCAAATACCGAAGGGCTTCAATTTTCCCTTCAATCCCCCGCGTACCAAACCCCGGAGCGATAACCACGCCGTCCAAATCAGCCAACGCTTCTTCTGGCGCTAAGCCCGGTTTCCCAGCCGCATCTTTTTCAAAAACATCACTCTCAATCCACTTAATCGAAACCCGGCAGTCGCTCGAAATTCCCGCATGACCAAGCGATTCCGCAATCGACTTGTAAGCGTCACCATTACTCGTGTACTTCCCAACGACCCCAATACGGCAGCTATGCTTAGGATTCTTGATCGTCTCAACAATCTCCTCCCACTCGCCCAAGTTGGCATCCCGATTCTCAAGTCCAAGTCGGTCGCAAACAAGTTCACCCAAACCAGTTGCCTCGTACATCAACGGCACTTCATAAATTGTCTCGGCTGTTCTACTCTCAATCACCGCCTCCATAGGAACGTCGCAGAACAAAGAAATCTTTTCCTTTACGTCGTCACCTAAGTCTTCTTCGCATCGACAAATCAATACATCCGGGCTAATCCCAATCTGCCGCAAATTGATAACTGAGTGCTGAGTCGGCTTCGTTTTAATTTCGTTCCACGGCCCAACTGTCGGGATCAAAGTTACATGAACAAACAGCGTGTTCTCTTTCCCAAAATCTTTCCTCACCTGACGAATAGTTTCCAAGAACGGCAAAGACTCAATATCACCAACCGTTCCGCCGATTTCCGCCAAGACAATATCAGCCTCTTCTTTAGCGCCTGCATCAATCAACAACCTCTTGATTTCATTTGTAACATGAGGAATGACCTGCACCGTACCGCCCAAATAATCCCCGCGACGCTCGGCTTCAATTACATTTCGATAAACTTTCCCCGTTGTAATCGAACTTGAGCTCGAACAATTCACATCGATAAATCGCTCGTAGTGACCGAGGTCAAGGTCAGTTTCCGTACCATCATCTGTAACAAAAACTTCGCCGTGCTGGTAAGGATTCATCGTCCCCGCATCAACGTTAATATAAGGGTCAAGCTTTACCGGCGCAACCGTGTAACCCCTATTCCTCAGCATCCGCCCCAAGCTGGCGCTCGTAATGCCTTTACCAATGGAGGAAACAACCCCACCCGTCACGAAAATGTACTTCGTCATGTCTTTTCTTTGGAATTGACACGCTCAAACAAAAAAATGTTGAACGGGTCTAAATAATTATACTGCCAACATGTTAAGAGGCATTGGCCTAACCATACCAAGATAGGGGAAAACAGACCCACGCATGCATAACATGCAAACCACAAAACGGAATCCAACCCGACCATCCACGGATCTCAGAAAGAGATCAAGAGACGGGCCAAAAAAGAAAACCTCAAGCTCCCTGCTTCACAACCGCACGAAAAATTGAACCAACCCCCGGCTCGCTCTCAACCTGTAGATTCCCCCCGTGCGCCCGTAAAACAAACTGACAAGAGTTAAGCCCAAACCCGCTCCCTTCAATCCCTAAAGATTCATCAACTACCCGCTCACAATCCGTCAACACCCGTTGAATCTGATCGCTCGATAGCCCAAAACCCTGATCCTGAACCTCTATCCCAATCAAGTCGCCTGCCATCCTCAACCGAACCCAAACCTTCTTCCCTGCACCCGGCGAATACTTCACCGCGTTACTCAATAAATTCTCAACCACCCGCATCAACTTCCGCCGATCCGCACAAACCAAAACGGGAGCATCACACCCCTCAATCAAAATCTCGTGACTACGTGACCGCTCCGTATGCCGCTCAGCCAAAACCACCTTCTGAAGCATCAAGCTCAAATCAAACTCTTCACGATTGGGCGTCCATGCGCCTTCAATCGGCTCAATAATATCTTTAATATCAGAAAGCAATCGCTGACAACTCTCCTCAATCCCTGTCACCAACTCCTCAAACATCTCCGCATCTTCGCGCATCCCCTCCAAAGCCAAAGTATCCGCATAACCCTTAATCACCGTAATCGGAGTCTTCAAATCGTGAACAATATTCCGCCG